>NZ_JBHTZD010000016.1:87437-249301 GCF_042790455.1 Streptomyces sp. NPDC056734 | reverse complement strand
GACGAAGCCGGCCTTGCCGGTCTTGTCGTTCACGGCGGCTCCGGCGGCGGCGACCTGGTCCCAGGTCGCGGTGGCCGGGTCGATCTCCTGGCCGGCTTCGGCGAGCAGGTCGGTGTTCACGTAGAGGGCGTACGGCGAGTTGGAGAACGGGTAGGCGTAGAGGGTGCCGTCGCGGCTGAACTCCGCTGTCACACTGCCGAGCAGGTCGTCGTACTTCCAGCCCGGGGTGGCCTTGAGTGTGTCGGTGAGGCCGAGGAGGGCGTCGGAGGCGATGAGGTCACTGGACAGGTCGCCCATCCAGGCGAGGTCGGGGGCGTTGCCGCCGGCGATCTGGGTGGTGAGCGTGGTGTTGTAGTCGGCGAACGGCAGGCTCTCGAAGGTGATCCCGGCGACGTCCGGGTGGTCGGCCCGGTAGGCGTCGGCGATGCTGTTCAGCAGCTTCAGCTGGGCCTCGTCCGACGTCCAGACCGTCATCCGCAGCTGGGTCGCGGTGTCCTGGCTGTCGGCCGCCGGCCCGGAGCAGGCCGCCGCGCCGAGCGTGAGCGCCGTCGTCGCGGCGAGTGCGCCGAGCGCCTTTCTGGTTCTGAACATGTGCGCGTTCCCTTTCGTGGTGCTGGTCGGCCCTTCGCGGCTCAGTAGCCGACGATCTCGGGCCAGTGCAGTTCGACGCCGGCCTCGGTCAGGCGGCGCTGGAGCTGATCGACGAGTGCGGGTTCGGCGGCGACCTGCCGCGGGCTGAGCGCGCGGTCCAGGCAGAAGGCGGCGAGTTCGCCCGCGGACTCGCCGATGTTCCATTCGACCGGATGGAGCCGGTAGGCGCCGTTGGTGATGTGGGTGGTGCCGATGTTCTTGGCGGCCGGGATCAGGTTCTGGGTCCGGACCGGGACCAGGGCGCCCAGCGGGATCTCGAACGGCGCCGACTCGACGTCGATGTAGTTGTCACCGCCGGTCGAGGGATGCAGGTCGATCCGGTACATGCCCACCCCGACGGACGCGTCGAACCGGGCCGGGCCGGCGTATCCGCGGGCCTCGATCGAGATGTCCTGCTCGCGGATGGTGGTCAGCGCCTTGATCCGGCGCGATTCGCGGATGTACGGCGCCTGCGCGAAGCCGTCGGTGGTGCCGACCACATCTCCGCGCAGCCGCAGCCCCGGCCAGCCGCGGCCCCCGTCGGGCCGGGGCGCCTCGGTCTGGAGCCAGTGGACGTAGGCCCGGGACTGTGCCTTCGCCGCGGCCAGGTGCGTCAGCCGCTCGTCGGTGTCGATGATGGAGCCGCCGACGTAGTCCAGCTGCGGCCAGTTGGCCAGCACGATGTCACTGCCGTACAGCCCGTCGGTGAAGGTCTGCCGCGCGGCGATCCGCCGGAACTGCCACAGGTCCCGGTCACCCGCGTCGAACCGCGGGTCACCGGAGACGTCCCGCTCCGGATTGACGATCATGGTGCGCTGCTCCGGCACCAGGGTGCGCGGATCGGGCGCGGTGAACGACAGCATCGGCGCTCCCCAGAAGGGCAGTTCGAGCGCGCGCCAGTCGTCGTAGTCGGCGGGCCGGGCGATGGTGTGATCGCCGTGTGCGTCGTGATCGAAGACGAAGCACCACGCGATCGACTGCACGTTGGTGGGGTCGGCGACCTCGGCCGCGCTCGGCTCACCGGTGTCGGACCGCGCCTCGGCACCGACGACGTACTCGGTGCCGGTCAGCGGGAGCAGGTCACCGGTCTCCGTGCCGTCCAGCACGAACCGGGCCGTGATCACACTCTCCGCCCCGGTCGCCGGATGGGCGACGGTGACCGTGCGGACCACGCCGTCCACGACGTCCGCCGCGAGGGGAACCGCGGGTTGCAGGACGGTCAGCCGGCCGCTCGACCGGTACGGGGCGAGGAGAGCGTCGATCACCGCGAGCGCCACCCGCGGCTCGTGGCACAGCCGGCTCACCCGGCCGCGGCCCGGGTTGAGTTCACGGTCCGCGCGCGCCGCCGCCGACAGCGGATAGTGGTCCCGGTAGTAGCGGCGGATGTGGTCCCGCAGCGTCCGGTAGCGGGCGGTGACGCCGAACTGCTCCACCCAGATGTGCTCGTCCGGCGGCACCGCCTGGGAGGTCAGCTGGCCGCCCAGCCAGGGGTATTCCTCGGTCATCACCACCTGGTGACCGCGTTCCAGCAGCGCGAGCGCCGCCGCCACCGATCCGAGGCCGCCGCCGATGATCGCCACCTCCGCGGCGAGCGCGTTCACGAGAGCCCCGTCGAGCGGGCGACAACGGTCTCGCCCGCTTCGACCTCGGCCACCAGCAGCCGCTGGGTGTCCAGGCCGGCCCACTCCTGCGGGTCGGTGACGATCAGCTGCTGCAACAGCTCCAGCGCGTCGGCGGCGACCTGCTTGCGCGGCACCCGGAAGCCCGTCAGCGCCCGCCCGTCGACGCGATGCCCCCGCACCTCGCCGAGCGCGGCGACGGAGATCTCGCCGGGCACGTCGACCCCGGCGCCGACGAGCGACAGGATGACATCCTCGGTGAGGAAGGCGTCCTCGGCGATGATCAGCGTGGCCTCGGTGGCGCGGGCCAGCCGGGGCAGGTCGGCGACGCGCTCCTCACCGACGAGCATGAACGCCATACGGCCCGCCGCCGAGGCCGCCTCGACCGCGCCACGCCTGTCCCGCGCGGTGGCGGTGTCGCGGCCACGGTGCACATACAGCGCCTGGCGGTGCCCGCCGGCCGCGGCCAGGTCGATCACGGTGTCCGTCGGAGTGACGTAGTCGATACCGACGTAGGGCACCGCCGCGGCCGTCTCGTCCCTGCGGCCGACCGCGACGAACGGGAACTGCTCGGCGACCATCCGCTCCAGCTCGGAGCCGACCATCTGCTGGCCGAGCAGGATGCAGCCGTCGGTGAGGCGCAGGCGGGTCTTGCGGTGGAACAGACTGCGGGTGCCGTTCTCGACCGGCGAGGACGTGAAGAACAGCAGGTCCCAGCCGATCGTCTCGGCCGCGCGCTCGATGCCGTTCAGCAGCGGGCCGTAGAAGTCCATGCTCTCCGGCGACAGGGCTTCCTCGTAGGTGAAGACGCCGATGATCTGGTTGTCCAGACCGGCCAGCCGGCGGGCCGCCGGATCGGCTACGTAGGTGGCCTGATCGAGCGCCCGCCTGACCCGCGCCCGCGTCTCCTCCGAGATGCGGGCGTTCGTGTCGTCACGGTCGTTCAGCACCACCGACACGGTGGTCTGACTGACGCCCGCGATCTCGGCGATCTCGCGCTGGGTCACCCGGCGCGGCTTCGTTGGCATCGATCCTCCGCTGATAATGCGTATCTGCAACGAACATCGGTGACCTTAAGCCGCCGGAAACAAGAACGCAATCCCCTCTTGACCAACGGGTCACCGAGTTGACATCGTCCGTCTCGCCGCGCTGAAGCAGCCACGACGGCAGCCATGACGGCGCCGTGAAGATAGGCATTATCACGACACCGCGCGGCCGGACAGGAGCGAACGATGACCACGCCCCATGCTCAAGGCCCTCATGCCCGAGGCCCCCGCCTCAGCCGTCGCGGTCTGCTCGGCGCGGCGCTCGCGGCCAGCGTCGTACTGATCGCCGAGCCCACCGCCGTGACGGCCCACGCCGCGGCCGGTGATGTCACCCTGACCGCCGGCGGGATCAGTCTGCTGGCCGGTGTGGGTGGTCGGCTGGCCATCCGTGACGCGGCCGGTGTCACCCGCTCCGCCGGGTCGAAGTTCCAGATCAAGGACCGGCTCACCGGCATCCACCTGTCGACCGGCGGCACCCCCGCACCGGCCTCACTCCCGGACGGCACACCGGCGATCCGGATGGACTACACCTTCGACGCCGCCGCCGGCCCCACCACCGTCGTCGGCTGGTTCAGCGTCAGCACCGGGCACGCCCGGCTGGAGTGGCGGATCAGCGGCGCGGACACCCTGGTACCGGACGGCTTCCTGTTCAGCCGGGCGATCCAGGCACCGACCGGGCCCGACGACTACATCGCGATCACCGAGTGGGTCCGCGACACCGGCGGCGGCATCCCGTACGAGGAGACCGCGGGCGTCGCGCACACCTCGGCCTGGGGCAGTCTGCACGGGCTGTTCCTGCTGGAACGGTCACGTCAGGCATGGACGAACACGACCTGGGTGCACGCACCGGGGGTGGCGGACCCGGCCGGCGGGTGGACCAGCCGGGCCGACTTCTTCTTCTCGGAGACCAGGCCGTCGGCGACGGCCACCATCGGCCGCGGGATCGAACTCGGCCTGGAGCTGACCGCCGACCGCGACTTCAACCTCTATCAGGTCCCCGGCGAGCCGATGCTGCTCACCGCCCTGGTCGCCAACGGCGGCGCCGCACGGACGGCCGAGCTGGAACTGTCGGTGCGCGACTTCGACGGCGCACACCTGGCCGCCACGACGGTGACCGGCAACATCACCGCGGCGGGCACCTGGCAGCACACCTTCACCGTGCCCGCGCCGACCGCCGGCATCGCGATGGCCGAGGTCGTCGTACGGTCGGCGGGCGACGAGGCATTCGCCCGGACCAACCTCGCGACGCTCGCGCCCCACACCTACCAGGCCGGTGCGGACAGCATGTTCGGCATCGCCAACTATCCGTGGCTGCAACGGCCGAGCGCCACCGCCGTACTCGATCTCTGGCAGCGGGCCGGTATCTCACTGGTCCGCATCGCCTACGACGGCGGCCCGGGGCTGCCTCCCTCCGCGTTCGACGCGCGCGGCATGCGTCACAACATCGAGCTGCAACCGTCACTCGAAGCGACCGACACCGAGGCGGCTGCCTGGGCCGCCGACAAACTGACCGTGGCGCAAGGGGCGGGCGCCGGCTATTTCGAGGTCGGCAACGAACTGAACCGGCCGTTCAACACCGGGGTGGCCGCCCAGTCCTATCTGGACAAGGCGCTGCGCCCGGTCTTCGACCGGCGGGCGGCGACCGGTGCCACGATCAAGCTGATGAACAACGGCCTCGCCGGGATGGACAAGCCCTGGGTGGAGAATTTCATCGCCGCCGGCGGCTGGGACCTGATCGACGCGTTCGCCTATCACCCCGGGCGCGGCAACTTCACCCCGGACTACATACCGCCGGGCGGTGACTGGAGCACCGGCCCCGAGGGCAGCTACTGGAACTTCTACGGCGGGCTGAAGCAGCTCAAGACGCTGATGGCGCAGCACGGCGAGAAGGAGATCTGGCTGACGGAGGCCTACGCGCCGACCAGGCCGAACAGCTGGTGGCACGACACCTACCGGCACGCGGCGGAGAACGTCCTGCTCAGCCTGGCACTGGCCAAAGCCGAAGGGGTCACCTGTGTGTGCTGGTACCAGTTCCACGACAGTGTGCTGGGCATGCCGCAGGTCGCCGACCCGGACAATGTCGAGTACCACTACGGGCTGATGAACCGCGACCTCAGCCCGAAGCCGTCGCTCCTCGCCTACGCGACCGCGGCCCGCCTCCTCGACCAGGCCACCTTCCAGGGCCACCTGGCCTTCACCGACCCGCAGACCTTCGGCCTGTGGTTCGCCACACCCGACGGCCCGGCGGTCGTCCTGTGGAACCGGGCCGACGGCTACCTCCTCAACACCTCCGGCCAGCGCACCGACTGGCACTTCCCCGCCCCCGAGATCTGGGTCGACCCATGGCCGACCAAGACCCTCCTCACGGTCACCGCGGGCACCGCCGTACGCGAGCTGGACGCCATCGGCCGCAGCCGGCAGCTCTCACCGGCACAGGGCCAGGTGACACTCACCCTCGACGGCGCCCCACGCGTCTTCTACGGCCTGACTCCGGTGGCCCAGCAGGGCACCCATACGCTGGCGGGCTGCCGCATCACGACGGCGAGGGCGCGCGCGTGAGGCGGCGGCGTGACTCCGTGTGGTGCTTGAGCAGGCGGGCGGGGCGGGATCATGATCGGTATGGACACTCCCTTCACCATGGACTCTCGTTTCACCATGGACCGTCGTTCCACCATGGACACTCGTTTCGTCGGCATCGGCGAGCTGGTCGAGGTCCCGTCCGTCGCTGTCGTGGTGGACGTCATGCGTGCTTTCACGGTGGCCGGCTGGGTCTTCGCCCAGGGGGCGGAGAAGATCGTGCTTGCCGGGTCGCTGGACGAAGCCCTCGCGCTCAAGGCCCGCCACCCGGAGTGAGTGACGCTCAAGGACGGCCCGAGGGCGCCCGGTTTCGACCTGGTCAACTCGCCGGGCCTGCTGCGGTCGGTCGACCTCGGCGGACGGACCGTTGTGCAGAAGACCACGGCAGGGACGGTCGGCGCCCTCGCGGTCAAGGAGGCGTCGCTGGTGCTGTGCGCGAGCTTCGTGGTGGCGGAGGCGACGGCTCGGGTCCTGCGGACACGCGGGAGTGACGGTGTCACGTTCGTGGTCACCGGCGACGACGGACGGGCCGATGAGGATCTGGCGTGCGCTCACTACATCGCCCGGAGAGCCGTCGAGCCCGGGACGGACGCCGCCGGGTTCCTGCGCCGCGCCGCCGGGTCGCGCGCCGCCGCCGAACTGGCCGACGGTGTGCGTCAAGGGGTCCATCCCGATGACGTGGAACTCTGTCTTGAGCTGGACCGGTTTCCCTTTGCCATGGCGGCGGCGTCGGAGGACTCACTCATGGTGCTGCGTCCGTGCGCCGTGCCTTCGCCGGTCGGCGACGCCTCGATCTGACGGGGTCTCTCCGTCGTCACCTGGTGCCGGGTAGCGGGCCGTCGCCGTGCGGCCTCCCGGCCGGGGCGCCCTGTACGGCCGCGAGTTCCACCGCCAGCAGCAGGCGCAGGGTGGGGTCCTCCAGGGGCAGGCCGAAGATCCGCTCGGCCTTGCGCAGCCGCTGGCGCAGGGTGTTCTGGTGGACGTGCAGTGCCGCACTGGCGGGAGCTACCTCGCCGAAGTGCCTGAGGTAGGCGGCCAGCGTGGTCAGGAACTCGGTGCCGTGCTGGGCGTCGTGGGCGGCGATCCGCTCGGCGGTGCCGGTGCGCAGGTCCGCCCGTTCACGCACGGTCCGCAGCAATCGGCGCAGCACCAGGTCGGCGCGGAGGTCGCCGATGCGGTACAGGCCCGGCCCGGCGCCGGTGTCGTCCAGGTGGTCCAGGGCGGCGTCGATGTCATGGCGTGCGACGCGCAGCCCCGGCGGGGCTACATCGGCGTCCGTGCGCACCGCGACGTACCGGCGCCGGGTGGCTCGGTACGCCCGCTGGAGAAGGTGGTCAAGCAGTTGACCGAAGGGCACGGCGGCGCCTGAGGCGGCCGGCAACAGGGCGTACAGCCGCCCGCCGATCACCGCCGCCGCGGGCTCGTACCCGAGGGAGCGCCCGTCCAGGGCCACCAGGTCGAGCAGACGCAGCAGATCGGCACGGTGTCGGCGTCGGGCCTCTTCGGGTGCGGTGCGGGGCGCGGATTCGGCCGGGGGCGGGGGCGGGGTCTGGGGTGGGGGTGGCGTCGAGGCTGTGGACGCGGTCGGGACTGGTGACGCGCTCAGGTCCAGGGGCCCGGTCGAGTCCGCAGGCGCGGTCAAGTCCGGAGTCGCGGTCGAGTCCGCAGACCTGGTCCAGATTCGAGACGCGGTCGACTCCGGAGACCCGGTCCAGTTTCCTGACCCAGTCGAATTCGAGGACCCGCTCAAATCCGGAGACCCAGCCGACCCCGGCGACCCAGCCGACCCCAGAGACCCGGTCAACCCCGGAGCCACCACCGCTTCCGCCAAGCCAACCAGCACCCCACCCAGCAGCAACCCACCCGAGACCCCGGAAGCCTCACCGGGCGCGGACCGGCCGGCCTGCGGGGGGTCCAGGGCAGCCCGCAGGGCCTGGTTCCGGCTGTCCTGGTCGGCGTCGATCTGCCGGCGCAACGCGAGCATGTGGAGGGCGGCCACCCCGGCGGCCTCGCGGAGGGCGGCCTCGAAGTCGCCGGCCGGGCCGTCGGGTGGGAAGGCCACCCAGAGGGATCCCAGGACATCCATGCCGGCCCGGATCGCCACGGCCAGCCGCGGCAGGTCACCGGGCCGGTGATGGCGTACCACGGAGTCCGCCCGCCACAGTTCGCGGTCCAGATGGTCGGCCACGGCGTCCTCGGGGACCTGCCGGCTCAGGATGCCGCGTCGGCGGGTGTCGTCGATGGGCTGGCCGGGCAGCGTGGAGTAGGCCACGACGATCCGGTGGACGTCCATGATCGCGACAGCCCCGCCGACGATCGCGGCGAGGGCGTCCGCCAGGGCGAAGAGGTCTCCCCCGGCCGGCCGGTCCCCGCCCCGGCCCGCGTTGGCGGACGGGGCGGCGAGCAGCGTGCCCACCATGTGCTGGATGCGGCTCCACGGCACTTGGGGGTCCACGGCGAGCACCGCCACCCCCTCGCGGCGGGCCTGCTCCAGCAGGGCGGGGGCGGCGGGCAGCGGGGTTTTGACGGCGAGGGCGGCCGAGCAGCGCGCCGCGGTCCGCAGGGCTTCCCCGGCCGCCGTACCACCGGGATCGAGGCCCACGCCGAGCAGCAGCAGCCCCGGCGGAAGGTCGCCGGTGGCGTCCGGGCAGTCCAGCAGGTCGACCCCGGTGACCGCCTCGGGCCGCCCCTCGGTCAACGGGGTCACCGCGCCCTGGGGCAGCGCGCCCACCAGGCGCCGCAGCGACAGCGACGGCATGGGTCCGGTCCCTCCTCATGGCAGACACTCGACGGGTTCTCGGCACCCGACGTCGGATCCGATGTCGGATCCAGTGTCGGATCCGACACCAGCGACCGACTCTCAGTGTACGTTCCGCCATTGCCGCGAGGAGTGCGCAAGTCCGATGCTCGTTATGAGCCGCTCTCCCCAGCTGTCCCCGGTCGTCACGGGCCACGTCCGGCACGGCCCAGGCCCCCACCCCACCCCGCCACCGCCCCGCCATCGCCCACCCCCACCCTCGCCCGACCCGAAGGAGCCACGGTGACTCTCGCGGCGCATCCGCCCGTCCCCCAGCCGCCCCCGTCCATGAGTGACGCCGAGTGGCAGGCCCGTCTGGAACTGGCCGCCTGCTACCGGATCTTCGACCATCTCGGCTGGGTCGAAATGATCTTCAACCACATCACGCTGCGCGTCCCCGGAGAGGACGGCAGCCTGCTCATCAACCCGTTCGGCCTGATGTACCACGAGGTCACGGCGTCGAACCTGGTGAAGATCGACTACGAGGGCCGGATCCTGTCCGACTCCCCGTGGCCGGTGAACGAGGCCGGGCTGCTGATCCACACCGCGCTGCACGCCGCCCGTACCGACGCCCACTGCGTCATGCACACCCACACCACCGCCGGTACCGCCGTCGCCTGTCTCGCCGACGGCCTCGACCCGGACAACTTCTACTCGGCCCAACTGCACGACATGGTCGCCTACCACGACTTCGAGGGCATCACCGTCAACCCCGGCGAGCGGGAACGGCTGGTCAGCGACCTGGGTGAGCGCAATCTGATGATCCTGCGCAACCACGGGCTGCTGGCGCTCGGCCCCACCCTGCCGGCCGCGTTCTCCGCCCTGTGGACGCTTCAGCGTGCCTGCGAGATCCAGCTGGCCGCGGCGTCCGCCGGGCAGCCGCTGGCCAAGGTGAGCCACGAGGCCGCGGTCCAGTCGACCCAGGAGTCGTTCCAGATGGGCGACCGCACCGGCGCCGGACGCACGCTGTTCGAGGCGCTGCGCCGCAAGATCGACCGTATCGACCCGTCCTACCAGAGCTGAGGGATGTCCGTGAAGATCACGATTGTGGGGCCGGGAGCCGTCGGCGCGACCCTGGCCGCCTCCTTCCTCCCGTCCGGTGCCCAGGTGTCCCTGCTGGGTGCCCCGGGCACCCACCTCGACGCGATCGAGGAGCACGGCCTGCTGCTGCGCACGGGCGGGCAGGAGGTACGGCACCGGCTGGCCGCCTCCGCCGACCCCGCGCGGCTGGACGAGCCGGACCTGGTGGTCATCTGCGTCAAGACGCAGGATCTGCCCGGCGCCGTCGCCTCCGTGCACCCCTGGATCGCGGCGGGCGCCGATCTGCTGGTCGTGGCCAACGGCGTGCCCTGGTGGCTGCTGGCGACCGTCGAGAACGCCCCCGGCGACCAGGTGATCCGCGCGGTGGACCCCGAGGGGCAGTTGCTCGAACTGCTGCCGCCGTCGCGGGTCCTGGCCGGCGTCGCGCACTTCAGCAGTTCCGTCCCGGCACCCGGCGAGGTCGCCCACACCGGCGGCGACCTGCTGATCCTCGGTGAGCCGCTGGGCGGCACCAGCGAGCGCGCCGAGAAGTACGCCAAGGCGCTGTCGCAGGGTCCGGTGCGGGCCGAGCTGAACACCGACATCCGCACCGCGATCTGGGAGAAGCTGCTCGGCAACGTCAACCTCAACCCGGTGAGCGCGCTGACCGAGGCCACCGTGATCGACATCCTGGACACGCCGGCCGTACGGGACCTGTGCGCGACGATCTTCACGGAGGCCGCCGAGGTGGGGGCCAGGCTGGGTGTTCCGACGGCCATGACGGCGGAGGAGCGTCTCGACGTGGCCCGCCGGCTGGGTGCCTTCCGTACCTCGATGCTCCAGGACTCCGACCGTGGCCGGCCCTTGGAGACGGACGCCATCCTCGGCGCGGTCAGGGAACTGGCCCGCCGTACCGGAGTGCCCAGCCCGGGCATGGACGCCGTGGACGGCCTGCTGTCGCTGCGCGAACGCATGCGGCACGGCGAGACGGGGCGGGGCGGCCCGGAGCAGGGCTCCGCAAACAGGGCGCGCGGCTGATGGGGCACCCGCTCGGCACCACGCCATCGAAGATCATCGCCCTGCATCTGAACTATCCGAGCCGGGTGGCGGAGCGGGGCCGGGTTCCGGCGCAGCCGTCGTACTTCCTGAAGCCCCCGTCGTCGCTGGCGGGTTCCGGGGAGCCGCTGGTGCGCCCCGAGGGGTGTGACCTCATGGCGTTCGAGGGGGAGATCGCCCTGGTGATCGGCGCGCCGGCACACCGCGTGGCCCCCGAGGACGGATGGCGGCACGTCGCGTACGTCACCGCCGCGAACGACGCGGGGGTGTACGACCTGCGGTACGCGGACCGGGGCTCGAACCTGCGGTCCAAGGGCGCCGACGGGTTCACGCCGATCGGGCCCAGGCTGCTGGACGCGCGGACGCTCGACCCGGCGGGGCTGCGGCTGCGGACCTGGGTCAATGGGCAACTGGTGCAGGACGACACGACGGACACCCTGCTGTTCCCCTTCGGACAGCTGGTGGCGGACCTGTCCCGGCTGGTCACGCTGGAGGAGGGCGATGTCATCCTCACCGGCACCCCCGCGGGGGCGTCGGTGGTGGTTCCCGGGGACATCGTCGAGGTCGAGGTCGGCGACGGCACCGTGTCCACCGGCCGTCTGCGCAGTGAGGTGGTGCGGGGCGAGGCGCTGGACCCGTACGGGGCGATGCCGAGGGCGACCCCCGCGGAGCGGGAGGCGGCGTGGGGTGCGGCGTTCACGCCGAAGCCGCTGCTGGACAAGCGGATCGCGGACGGCCTGCGGTCGGTGTCGGTGGCCACGCTCAGTGCCCAGCTACGGGCCAGGCACGGGCTGCCGCACATGTCGATCGACGGGGTCCGCCCCACCCAGCCGGGCCGGTCCATGGTCGGGGTGGCCCACACCCTGCGGTATCTGCCGCTGCGCGAGGACCTGTTCAAGCGGGTCGGCGGCGGGATGAACGCGCAGAAACGCGCGATCGAGGAACTCGGTCCCGGGCAGGTGCTGGTGATGGACGCCCGCCGGGACACCACGGCCGGAACGCTCGGTGACATCCTCGCGCTGCGGGCGCTCCAGCGGGGTGCGGCGGGTGTGGTCACCGACGGTTCGATCCGTGACAGCGCGCTGATCGCGGCGCTCGACCTGCCGGTGTACCGCGGGGGTGAGCATCCCTCGGTGCTGGGCCGGCGGCATGTGCCGTGGGACACGGGGGTGCCCATCGCCTGTGGGGGCGCCCTGGTCCAGCCGGGCGACCTGCTGGTCGGTGACAGTGACGGCGTGGTCGTGGTGCCGCCCGAGCTGGCCGAGGAACTGATCGCCGACAGCCAGGAACAGGAGCGGCAGGAGCGGTTCGTCACCGAGCAGGTGTACGCGGGGCAGAGCATCGACGGTCTCTACCCGCTGGGCCCGGCCTGGCGTGAGGCGTACCGGCAGTGGTGCGCCCGGCAGGACACCACACGCAATCATGGTCAAGGAGTGGATGATGAAGTTTCGTAGTGATCCGGCGTCGGTGCGTGGGTCGATCGCCCCGGTGGTGACGCCGTTCGGCGAGGACGGGGCGGTCGATCACGAGAGTCTGCGGGCCCTGGTCCGGTTCCAGCTGGAGTCGGGTTCGCACGGGGTGTCGCTGGGCGGGTCGACGGGTGAGCCCAGCGCGCAGAGCACGGCCGAGCGGATCGCCGCGATGCGGACGGTGTCTCAGGAGATCGCCGACCGGGTGCCGTTCCTGCCCGGGACCGGGTCGCACAAGCTGGACGAGACCCTGGAGCTGACGGCCGCCGCCCGCGAGCTGGGGGCGGACGCCGCACTGGTCATCACCCCCTACTACGCGCGCCCCACCCAGGAGGCGCTCTACCAGTGGTACGCGACGGTGGCACGGGAGTTTCCCGATCTGCCGATCGTGGCCTACAACGTGCCCTCGCGGACGGCGGTCGACATCTCCCCCGAGACGGTGAAGCGGCTGTTCACCGAGTTCGACAATTTCGTCGGGGTGAAGGAGACGACGAAGGACTTCGAGCACTTCTCCCGGGTGCTGCACGCGTGCGGGCGGGAGCTGCTGGTGTGGTCCGGCATCGAGCTGCTGTGCCTGCCGCTGCTCGCGCTGGGCGGTGCCGGGTTCGTCAGCGCGGTCGCCAACATCGCCCCGGGGCCGGTGGCCCGGATGTACGAGTTGTGGGAGGCCGGTGACTTCGACGCGGCCCGGGATCTGCACTACCGGCTGCACCCGCTGGTGGATCTGCTGTTCGTGGAGACCAACCCGGCACCCGTCAAGTGGCTCCTGCACCAGCAGGGCCGGATCGCCTCCGCCCATGTGCGGCCCCCGCTGACCGGCCCCACCGACGCCGGGATCGCCAAGATCCGCGCCCTGCTGGCCGAGGGCGGCGACCTCACTCCCCAGCTCGCCCCGGTCCCGTAGCTCCCCCGGCTCACCCAGATCCCCGGTCCCCCGGCTCACCCGCCTCACCCAGATCCCCCGGTCCCCCGGCTCTCCCGGACCGGCGCGGGTCCCGTAGATCGATCCGACGTTTGAAAGGCCCCTTGTCATGCGACCCACTGGTCTTCCCGACGCCATCCGGCACTGGATCGGCGGCACCCTGCTGGACTCCGCCGACGGGCGCACCTTCGAGGTGGCCGACCCGGTCAGCAACACCGCCTATGCGCGTGCGGCCGCCGGTGCCGCCGCCGATGTGGACCGTGCGGTGGCCGCCGCACGGGCGGCGTTCCCCGCGTGGGCGGGGCTGTCCAGCCGGCAGCGGGCCACCGTCCTGCACCGGGTCGCGGACGCGATCGAGGCCCGCCATGAGCAGCTGGCGGAGTTCGAGTCGTTCGACTCCGGTCTGCCGATCACCCAGGCGCGGGGACAGGCCCGGCGGGCGGCGGAGAACTTCCGCTACTTCGCCGATGTGATCGTCGCCCTCGGCGAGGAAGCGTTCCGCCAGGGCGAGGAACAGATCAGCTACGTCGTGCGCTCCCCCGCCGGCGTAGCTGGTCTGATCACCCCGTGGAACACCCCGTTCATGCTGGAGAGCTGGAAGCTCGCCCCGGCGCTCGCCGCGGGCTGCACCCTGGTCCTGAAGCCGGCGGAGTGGACACCGCTGTCGGCGTCGCTGTGGCCGGACATCTTCGCCGAGGCGGGGGTTCCCGCCGGGGTGGTCAACATCGTGCACGGCATCGGCGAAGAGGCCGGGCAGGCTCTCGTCGACCACCCGGAGGTGCCGCTGATCTCCTTCACCGGCTCCACCGACACCGGCCGCCACATCATCCGTTCGTCCGCCCAGCACCTCAAGACCACCTCCATGGAGCTGGGTGGCAAGTCGCCGGTGGTGGTGTTCGCCGACGCCGATCTCGACGCGGCCCTCGACTCGGTGCTGTTCGGGGTGTTCTCCCTCAACGGCGAACGCTGCACCGCCGGCTCGCGCGTGCTCATCGAACGTCCCGTCTACGAGGAGTTCGCCCGGCGCCTCGCCGAGCGCGCCGCGGCCGTCCGCGTCGGACCCCCCTCGGACCCGGCCACGGAGGTGGGCGCGCTCGTCCATCCCGAGCACTACGCCCGGGTCATGCACTACGTCGAGCTGGGCAGGAAGGAGGGCCGTCTGCTGGCGGGCGGCACCCGGCCCGAGCACCTGAGTGAGGGCAACTACCTCCAGCCCACGGTGTTCGCCGATGTCTCCCGGGACGCCCGGATCTTCCAGGAGGAGATCTTCGGTCCGGTCGTCGCCCTCGCGCCCTTCGACACCGAGGACGAGGCGATCGACCTGGCCAACGCCACCCAGTTCGGCCTGGCCGCGTACATCTGGACCAGCAATCTCAGCCGCGGGCACCGCATCGCGCACGCCGTCGAGTCCGGCATGCTCTGGATCAATTCCCACAACGTCCGTGATCTGCGCACTCCGTTCGGCGGGGTCAAGGCGTCCGGGGTGGGCCGGGAAGGCGGCGCCCACAGCATCGACTTCTACACCGAATCGAAGATCGTGCATGTCGCCCTGACGGACGTACACACTCCCCGCTTCGGAGCCCGGTCATGACGGCACCCACCCCCTCGACGGGAGCCCACCCCGACGCCCCCGATGTCGTCCGCTCGGCCTACGCCCAGCTCGCCGTGACCGACCTGGGTGCGGCCCGCTGGTTCTGGGTCGAGATGCTCGGCTTCCATGTCCAGCACGAGGACTCCGACGCCCTCTATCTGCGCGGCACCGACGAACTCACCCATCACTCCCTGGTCCTGCGCCAGGGGCCGGTGGCGGCGCTCGACCATCTCGCCTACCGCGTCCGCACCCCCGAGGACGTCGACAAGGCCGAGCGGTACTTCACCGGTCTGGGCTGCCCGGTGCGCCGGACACCCGCCGGGCAGGGCACCCACGCGGTCGGGGACGCCGTCCGGGTCATCGACCCGCTCGGCTTCCCCATCGAGTTCTTCCACCACATCGAGCGCGGCGAGCGCCTCATCCAGCGCTACGACCTGCGCCGCGGCGCCGAGATCGCCCGTCTCGACCACTTCAACATCTGCACCCCCGACATCCCCGCCGCCTACACCCACTACAAGTCACTGGGTTTCGGCTGCTCCGAGACCATCGAGGGCGACGAGCACGAGCTGTACGCGGCCTGGATGTACCGCAAACAGACCGTCCACGACGTCGCCTTCACCGGCGGCGCCGGGCCCCGGCTGCACCATCTCGGCGTCGCCACCCATGAGTCCCACCAGGTTCTGCGGATGGCCGACATCCTCGGCGCGCTCCGCAAGGAGCACCACATCGAACGCGGCCCCGGCCGCCATGGTGTCTCCAACGCCTTCTATCTCTACCTGCGCGACCCCGACGGTCACCGCGTCGAGATCTACACCTCCGACTACTACACCGGCGACCCCGACCACGAGACCTACCGCTGGAGCGTGCACGACGACCGCCGGCGCGACTTCTGGGGCAACGCGGTCATCGAGTCCTGGTACAAGGAAGCCAGTCCGGTCCTGGATCTGGCCGGCACCCTCCAGCCCGTCACGGACACCCTTCTCGACGAGTCCGCCGTACGGGTCGGCGCCGACGGACTGGGCTGAGCGAGCGACCCGGCGGACGGCTGTCCGCAGGCACCCGAAGGGGGCCGGAGTACACACTCCGGCCCCCTTCGTCGATGCGTGGGGCGCCCCCGCGGCTCAGCCGCCGTCCGCGGTGAGGCCGGCGGTCTCGATGCCGTGGACCGCGCACGCCTCGTCCTTGTCGGGGTGGTCGCCGCTGATGCCCACGGCGCCGATGACCCGGCCCTCGCCGTCGCGGATCAGTACGCCGCCGGGCACCGGAGCGATCCGGCCGTCGGAGATGGCGGTGAGCGCGGTGAAGAACTCCGGTGCGTCGGCGGCCCGCTTGGCGAGGTTGCGTCCGCCCGCCCCCATCCCCAGCGCGCCCCACGCCTTGGCCTCGGCGATCTTCGGCCGGAGGATCCCGCTGCCGTCCTGCCGCTGGAGAGCCACCAGGTGGCCACCCGCGTCCAGGACCGCCACGGTCAGCGGCCTGGCGCCCAGGGTGTGCCCGTGCGCCAGCGCGGCGTCGACGATCCGGGCGGCGTCGTTGAGTTGAAGGTACATGTTCTCGTTTCCGTTCCTTGTGCTGCTCGTACGTGGTCCTGCATGTCCCGCGTGGTTCCTCGCGGTGTCCGGTCCTGTCCTGTCCTGTCTGGTTTGGTCCGCTTCAGCCGACAGCGGCGTGCACGGCACCGATGGGGGTGGTGCCGTGCACGCCGCGTGAGCCGGTCGGCCCCAGAGATATCAGACCCGCTGCCCGGGCCGCTCCACGGTCGGCTGCTCCGGGAGGGTGTCCGGAAGAGTGTGTCCCGGGATCTCCTCCAGGTCGTACTCGTCGGACTCGGCCGGCGGGATGACCACCGGCGGCAGTCCGATGAGGAAGATCTCCAGCTGCTGCGTGGCGGTCATCCGCAGGGTCTCGCCCGGATCGGCCTGGATCGCGGCCAGTTCGGACACGGCCTGGCCCTCGGCGGTGCCCTCACCCGAGCGCACCACCAGCAGGCGGCGGGCCCGGGGGTCGGTCGAGGTCCAGGTGGCGCCCTTGGCGACGCGGACCATCTCGATCCAGACACCCCGCTCGGAGTAGGACCCCATGAACTTGTTCTCGACGCCCTGGGCGCCGTCCACGGGCAGCCAGTTGAACCGCTTGATGTCCGCGATCTGCACGTTCTTGTAGCGCGGCCGGGGGTACTTGAGCCGCTCGCCGAAGACATGCTCCCAGATGGTGTTCAGGCCCCACTGCACCTTGCCGTCCGGCCGGTGGTAGTAGGGGCCGACGAACTTCCCTCCTGTCTCCAGCAGTTCGTCCCACGCCTTGCGGCGCTGCTCGATGCTCATGAAGCCGTAGCCGGAGGAGCCGCCGAACTGGAGGACCATCGACAGGCGCTCGCCCGGGGCGGCCTTGCCCAGCGGGTCGTCCTGCGGCCCGTAGGACAGCCCTTCCGGGAAGTAGCCGACCTGGCCCACCTCCAGGACCTGGCCCCGGCCGATGCTCATCGAACCCACGATCGGCAGCCGGATCTGCTCGAAGTTGTGCCGGTGGCGGGGCATCGCGAAGTCGGCGTCCTGCCGGCCCAGCACGTACATGAAGTTCTCGCGGGACTCGGGATCGCCCTTGAGCATGTGCTGGAACGCGATGGCTCCGGTGGGGTGGTCCTTCTTCCAGTTGCTCTCGTCGAAGGGAACGATCTTCATGAGGTTTCTCCAGACACTCAGGACGTGACAGTCTTGTCGAGGGGGACCTGTACGGGGGTCCGCGCCTCGGCGATGTGCCGTCGGGTCAGGCTGAACGCGAACAGCACCAGTCCGCAGATCAGTGAGGCACTTCCCGCCACCAGGAACATGGTCGCGGGGGACGCCCCGTCGGCGAGCAGCTTGGCTCCGATCATCGGGCCGATGATGCCGCCGAAGCGGCCGGCGCCGATGGACCAGCCCACACCGGTGGCCCGCAGCCGGGTCTCGTAGAAGATCGCGCACAGGGAGACCGTGCACAGCTGGGCGCCGATGGCGCCGAGACCGGCCACGAAGGTGACGAGCAGCAGCAGTCCGCCGGAGCCGTCGGCCCAGCCGATGAGGGCGATGAAGACCGCGCCGACCGCGTAGGCCCCGCCGATCAGCAGGGCGGGCCTGGCGAGCCGGTCGGCGATCCGGCTGATCACCAGACAGCCGATCACGCCGCCGAGGTTGAGCGCGGACACGGCCAGCAGGGCGTTGCTCATCCCGGCACCGGCCGCGATGGTGGGCAGCCAGACGGTCAGGAAGTACGCCATCAGCAGGGTGAAGAACATGGCGGCCCACAGCAGCAGGGTGCCGCTCGCCCGGCCCTGCCGGAACAGGTCGACCATGGGCGACTTGGGGGCACTGGAGTGGCTGGCGTCCTCCACCGCCGTCGCGGGGTCGATGCCGAGCCGGTCCAGGACCTTGGCCGCGCCGGCGGTGTCGCCGCGGACCTGGAGGAAGCGGGCGGACTCGGGGAGCTTGGCGAAGGCCAGCACCAGGACCAGCAGCGGCACCACGCCGCCCACGTAGAAGAGGCTCTCCCAGCCGTAGGCCGGGATCATCCACGCGGCGAGCAGACCGCCGATCACGGCGCCCATGGGGAAGCCGCACCACATCATGCCGACGATGGTGGCCCTGGACTTGGCCGGAGCGTACTCCGACGCCAGGGAGACGATGCCGGGCACCGCGGCGCCCAGGCCGATCCCGGTGACGAAGCGCAGTATCTCCAGGGATTCCATCGAGGTGGCGAGGGCCGGGGTCAGAAGGGTGAGGAGGGCGAACTCCAGGACGCCGAACAGCACCAGCGGCCGGCGGCCCACCTTGTCACCGATCACTCCGGCGACCATCGCGCCGAGCAGCCCGCCGAGCAGGCCGATGCTGAAGATGGTGCCGAAGTCATGCGGGTCGACATGCCACTCGGCGCCGATCGCGGGGGCGGCGAGGGAGATCGCCTGGGTGTCGAACCCGTCCAGGAGGGCCACCGAGGCACACAGGGCGATGACCATCGCCACGCCGCGGGTGCTGCCTCTGCTGGGGATCGCTGAATCCTCATTGATTCGTTGGCGGGACATGGGTCTCCTCGGTCAAATGTCAGGTCCTGCTGAGTGGTGTTCCTCCTGAGGGCCGCGGAGCGGGGTGCCGCTGCACGACCTTCACGGTCCGGTGCGCTGCGAGCCTGTGGCGGCAGGGCGGCGCTGCGGTCGGTGTGACGGTCAGCCGGTCACCGGGTGGTAGCGGTGGACCCGGTGTTCATCAGGGATGCGATGAGCTGGGAGAACTGGGGGTTGGTGATCGTGACCCCGTCGGTGCGGGGGCGGGCGGTGACCACTTCCAGTGCCCGGGAGTGATAGGCCCGTACCATGGCCGCCGCCCGAGCGCCGTCCCGGGCCTCGACGGCCTCCACGACGGCGATGCGGTAGGCGTGCAGGGCGCCCGTGTTGCGTTGCCAGTCGGCGAGGCTGGGTCCCCCGGAGATGGCGAAGGCGAGTTCCACCTGCACCTCGGAGAAGAACCGGCACAGCGTCGACAGCAGGTCGTTTCGCGAGAGGCCGGACAGCCGGTTGAGGAACTCCCTCAGATCGGCGGCCGTCTCCCCCACGTCGGTCACCACGGCGAGCTTCTCCGCGGCCGACCGCAGCGCGGCGATCTCCTCGTCGGAGGCGTCGGCGGCGCCGGTCTCCACGGCGCGCGCGTTCAGCACCCCGAGCAGATCGAGCACCTCGGGGGCGCCCACCTGCTTCAGCTGGATCGCGGAGGCCATCGACTCGGCGACCATCCGGTCCGCCGACGCGGTCACGAACGAGCCACTGCCGTGGCGCACACTGACCAGGCCCATGGTCGTCAGGGCCCGCACGGCCTCACGGACCGTGGCACCGCTGACCCCGTAGTGTTCGGCGAGTTCGCGTTCCGCCGGCAGCCGTGACCCGTCGGTCAGGGTGCCGGACAGGATCTGATGGCGCAGGTCTTCCATGATCCGGTCGGCGACCCGGCCACGGTCGAATCTCCGGAACTTCGGTTCGTTGTTCATGTCATCCGTCATGGGTGCATCCTCCGTGGTCGGCCACGGGCGCCGACGGGTCGGGTCGCCCGGTGTGCGACTGGGGCTCGGGAGGGCCGCGGGTGTGCGGCACGCCCGTCCGCAGCAGCACACATGGGTGCCGGCCGGCGGGTGAAGGGTGTGCGGGTGGTGGAGCCTGGCGGGGCTCCGGGCATTGGTTGTCGGGCGGCTCAGCCTGTAACGTGGCTCAGACTAAGTCACTAGGTGACTTAGGGTCAATGCTCCGGCCGGAATGTTCTCCGGACCACTCCTGCGGTGCCCTCGCCGATACCGTGCACCGCATCCGGCCCACCTCAGGGCAGTACCAGAAGGGACGACCGACCATGGTTCTCACCCCGCCCGATCCCCACCTCGGCACCTCCGCCGCACCCGCCGACGCCGTGCACCACGGCATCGGCTCGCTGATGACCCGCTTCGGTGCCGCGATCGACGGCAAGCAGGCGCAGGAGGTCGCCGCGCTGTTCACCGACGACTGTTCCTTCTCTCCCCCGACGGGTGAGGCGCTGCGGGGCCGGGCGGCGGTGGCGGAGTTCTACGAGGGCCGGTTCGCCGACCTGCGGCGGCGGACCTGCCACACCTGGGCCAATCTCCAGGTGTTTCCCGAGAGTGCGGACCGGGCCCGGTCCGAGGCGGTCATGACCACCTACGCCTTCGAGCCCTCGGTGTCCGAGACCCATGTACAGCTGCGGGTGGGCAGGGTGCACGGCCGGTGCGAGCAGGGCTCGGACGGCATATGGCGCTTCGCGGAGCACAGCTTCGAGATGGCCTTCCCGCTCAGCATCCCGCTGAAGGACTGACCGGCGGATGCCCGGCGGTGCGGCATGGCCCGCCGGGCACCGGCTCCCGGAAGCCGGCAGTGACGGCGCGCCCCGGAGGTTCAGTGGGTCCCGGCCGTGGCGCGCAGCTCGTGGATCGGCTCGGTGACCGGATCGGCCTCCAGTGGCCGACTGCGTGTCTCCGCGTCCAGGACCGTCACCTGCGGCGCGGTCGCGTCGGCGGCCGGCCAGGGGGTGCCGTCCGGGCTGCTCGGTACCCCGGTGCGGGCGAACTCCGTCCAGGCGTGGAGCATCGTGTCCGACACCCGTTCGTCCTGCTCGTCGTAGCCCTGGCCGTCGTCGATGTGCCCGAAGACGTAGGGGATGTCGGAGCGGTGGGAGGCGAGCATGCCCGACTCACGGCGAGAGCCGGTCGAACCGGTAGGCGTACGAGGTGCGGCCCAGGCCGGTGAATCGCCGGTACGAGGCGAAGGCGGGCTCGGTCCACACAGCGGCGGTGACCACCTGCGCCAACGCCTCGCAGGGACCGCCGGTGAGCTGGGCGAGGATGGCGTCGGCGTACTTTCCGCCGACGACGGCCGTCATGTTCTCCAGGGTGGTGGGCGGGCAGATCCCGCCGGAGTGGGCGGCGCAGGGCGGCCTGCCGTGGGGACGGGGCGGGACTCCGTGGGCGCCGGGCGGCCCGCTGTCGCGGCCGGTCCGAACCCGGCAGCGTCCCGCACGCCTTGCCAAGGGGCGGGCGGCTGCGGCGACGCCCACCGCAGCTCCCCCACCGGTAGGGCGGCATAGGGCACCCCCCGGAAACGGCGTACCCCGCGCCGCTCATTGCCCTGGAGGATGCCTTGTCCACGCGGACCTGGCTCGTGATCACACTCCGGCGAAGGACTCTAGGGACCGAGGTGCTTCTGATCCGCGGACAGTTGTGAGACGAGCCGGGCGAAATCGGTGTCGGTGAGCCGGAAGGACTTCGACCGTGACGCGGTGTCGATCAGATCGCGCATGCGGTCGGAGTAGTTCTCCAGGCACTTGACGGCGCGCTCCGCGTCCCGGGCCTCCAGCGCGGCCACGAGGGCCATCCTGTCGTCCCGGAGCGGGCCCGCCGCCTTCTTCCATGCGGCGGGCTTCCTGGTGCCCAGCTCAAGCGCGAGCCGCACCTGGACGTCGATGAGGAACCCGCACAGCGCGTCCAGCAGCGGGTTGTGGCCGATGGCCGCCAGTCTGCGCAGGAAGACGCTCAGGTTCTCGGCGGACTCCTCCGGGCCGGGGGCGAGCAGGTGCTCCGCGCTCTCGCGGAGCTGGGCGAGGTCTTCGTCCGAGGCGTGGGTGACGCCGAGCGCCGTCGCGTGGGACAGCAGTGCGGCGAGGACACCCAGGACGTCGGCGACCCCCAGTTTGTCCAGTTGGATGACGGAGGCCAGGGACAGGGCGGTCAGATTGCCGCTGCGGGCCGTCACGAAGGCGCCGCGCCCCTGCTTCGAGGTGACCAGACCCATGGCGGTGAGCGCCCGGATCGACTCGCGGACCGTCTGCCCGCTCACTCCGTACTCGGCGGCCAGGTCCCGCTCCGCCGGCAGTCTGGTGCCGTGGGGAAGAGCGCTGCTCAGAATCCGGTCACGCAGATCCTCGTAGATCAGATCCGAGACCCTCTCGCGGGCGAACTTCCTGGCCCCGGCATCCGCACTCATGCCGCCAAGCTATTCCTCTAGAGACCTAGTGTCAAAGTAACTGACGACCTGCGGGCTCCCCGCACACCGGATCGCTGCGCGGCCAGAACCACCGTGGGCGATTCCGCCAGAGGCATCATGGGCGATCAGCGGTGGTCGGCGAAGAACGCGCGGATGTCGTCGAGCAGCAGGTCAGGGGCCTCCATCGCGGTGAAGTGGCCGCCGCGGTCGAAGTCGGACCAGCGCACCACGTTGTTGGCCTTCTCCTCGACGAACCGGCCCTGTGGGTGGGGCTGGTGGGCATCCCCTTCACCGTGCACGAGCCACCCGGACTCATCACCCACGTCCAGGCCCTCGCCGCCCGCCGGGCCCAGGGGGTTCCGCGCGCCGGCGACCGCTGACGACCGCTGACGGCCGCCCGCCGGGGGAAGGGCGGGCGCTGTGCGCTCAGGTTCCGGTGGTCGTGGCCGGCTGCGGGAAGGTGACGCCGGTCAGCTCCTCGGAGACCGTCCACAGGCGCCGGGCCGTCGCGGGGTCGCTGGCCGCCGGGGAGCGGCCGACGAGGGTCGGGTTGCCGCGCACCTCGCCGCGGCCGTCCGGGCCGACATAGCTCGCGCCGGGGAGGTCCTGGACGGCGGCGTACAGGGTCGGCAGTGCTCCGGCCCTGCTGTCCTGGGCCACGACCCGCATGACCGCGCGGCTCAGGGCGCTGCCGTCATGGCGCTGGAGGTTCGTGACGGCCCAGCCGGGGTGGGCGGCCAGGGCGCGCACGGGTGAGTGCGCGGCGGCGAGGCGGCGCTGGAGTTCCAGTGTGAACAGCAGGTTGGCCAGCTTGGACTGGCTGTACGCCTTCCTGGGCCGGTACTCGCCGGTGAGGCTGAGGTTGCCGAAGTGGATGTGCGGGGTGCCCGGCTTCTTGTGCGCCTCGGACGACACGGTCACCACGCGGTCGGTGATGTGCGGCAGGAGCAGGTTGGTCAGGGCGAAGTGGCCCAGGTGGTTGGTGCCGAACTGTGTCTCGAAGCCGTCCTTGGTGCGGGACTCCGGGGTGTTCATGACCCCGGCGTTGTTGATGAGCAGGTCCAGGTCGCCTCGCCAGGCGGCGGCGAACTCCCGCACGGAGGTGAGGTCGGCAAGGTCGAGCCGGCGTACCTCCACACTGCCGTCGACGCCCGCGGCGGCGGCCTCGCCGCGTTCGGGGTCCCGTACCGCGAGCACCACATGGGCGCCCGCGGCGGCCAGCGCGTCGACGGTGGCGATGCCGATGCCGCTGTTGCCGCCGGTGACGACGGCGGTGCGACCGCGCTGGTCCGGGATATCGGTGCGGGTCCACTTGCCGGGTGCGGCACTGGTTGCGGTAGCGGTAGCCGATGCGGCACGGGGTGCAGTAGTCATGGGCCCCGATTGTGGGCGACGCCCACATTGTTGTCAATGACAGCAATGGAGGCGCGGGTCAACAATGTGGGCGTTGCGAACATGGCCGATACACTGGCCCCCATGCCGACCCGCCCACGCCCCTATCACCACGGAGATCTACGCGCCGCGCTGCTGGCCCGCGCCGAGGAGACGCTCCGGGAAAGGGGTTCCGCCGCCCTGTCGCTGCGCGAACTCGCCCGCGACCTCGGGGTCAGCCACAACGCGCCGAACCGACACTTCAAGGAGCGCCAAGCGCTGCTGGACGCACTCGCGCTGGTCGGCTACGAGCGGATGACCGAGGCCATGCTCGCGTCGCAGGAGGGCGCCGGGGAATCGTGCCGCAAGAAGCTGGAGGCGGTGGTCCGCGCGTATGTGGGCTTCAGCCTGGACAATGCCGCGCTGCTCGACCTGATGTGCTCGGTCAAGCACGACGCGCACGCGTCCGCCGCGCTACTGGAGGCCAGTAAGCGCTGGTCCGAGCTGATCGAGGCCCTGATGCGGGAGGGCCAGCGTCAGGGTGAGGTGCGCGAGGGACCCCTTGAGTGGATCGGCGTCCCGGTCTTCGCGACACTGCACGGCTTCGCCGACCTGGCCGCGACCGGCATGATCGCCCCGGAGGTCGCGGAACGCGGGCTGGACGAGGTGATCGCGTTCATCCTGCGGGGCTGCGCGCCGGACGGCCGCGACTGAGCCGGCGTCCGCTCCGCCCCGGATCCGGGGCGGAGCGGACGCCGGCGGGGAACACCACCACTACCGCCGCCGACGCCCGTCAGGAAAGCTGCCCCGGCCCACGGTTACCCTCTCGTCGCCAGGTGTCGGCCGGGGGTTCCGGCTCCCGGTGGGAGAGCGCGAAGTGGAACACCCAGGTGCCGATGATGAACAGCAGCACGGCGAGAACCAGCGCATAGACCGGGTCGATCAGGGCGACCAGGATCACCAGGGCCACGGCGATGAGCACGGCGAGGGCCATCTTGCGGAGCAGGGCGAGCACGGAGGGGGCCTCTCGATGGGCGGTCGTTGCCTGCCTGGACGCGCCTGCGGGCAGCCCGGTTGCACGCGCCACTGCCCCTGGCGGCCAAGGGGCCCCGCCCCCACGCCCCACCACCTCTACCGCCGCATCCACCCGTCGGCGCGGCGGGCCGCGGCGCGGATGTTGCGTTTCACGCCGCGCGGGAGGCGTCGCACCACCGTGCGGTAGCCCTGGCGGACGCGGTGGTCGGCGGCGGTCCGCAGCAGGAGGCGGCGGGTGGTGCCGATCCGGTCGGGGCCGCTGACGGCGAGTTCGAACTGGCCGCCGGGCCCGGTCCAGGCCGGGGTGACCAGACGCGGTGGTACGCCGACCGCGACGGTGCCCAGCGAGATACGCGTACGGCCCCGGGTGGGGACCAGCCGGGGGCGGCGGCCGATACCCAGCAACTGGGCACCGACCCAGACCTGGTGGGTGCCGGGGGTCATGGGCCCGGCACCGGTGAGAGTCAGCGGGTCGATGACCGTCTCCCCGGCGACCACGACCCGGTGGCGGCCACCGCCGAGCGCTTCCAGTTCTGGTGCCAGCTCCCCGTCGGGGAACCACCATTGGTTCTTGGCGGTGTCATGGACGATGAGTTCGCCGTAGGCGTGCGAGAAGGGGTCGGGGACCTCCCAGCCCTCGGCTCCCTCGATGCCGTCGAGGAGTTCGGGGTCGAGGAGCATCCGTCCGCCGCGCTCGACGAGGGTCAGCGGGCGGCCGTCGGCGCGGATCATGCCGATCCGGGTCCGGATCACCAGCCTGTCGTTCCGCCAGCGCATGTCGTCCACCTCGACATGCGGCTTGATCCGCTCGGTGCGGCGGGCGAGTTCGATCAGGGAGTCCAGCCGGTCCTGCACGAGCAGCTCCGCACGTAACCGGCTGAGCGCCGGGAGCCCGTCACGTACCCCCGGCGGGTAGCTCGTCATCGCCATCCTGCGGACGGTGGTGAAGTACTCCTCCAGATCCTTCCCGGTCCGCCGGAGCACCCGTGGCTCGCTCACCGGCCGCAGCAGCTCCACTCGGAACGAGCGGCGCAGCAGCCGGTCCTGGAGGTCGCCGGGCTGGGTGCCCTCCTTGATCGCTTCCACCACCTTGTCCAGGTGGCCGTAGTAGTCGTCGGCGGTGACGCGGCGGCTGCTGTTGTTGCCGCCGTCCTCGCGCCGGTTCCACTGGTAGCAGGGGTAGTCGCCGAGAATCGACACCGTCTTCGCGCGCACGTAGGCGCGGGCCATGAACAGCTGGTCCTCCAGCCTGACCCGGCCCTCCGGGAAGCGGATCCCGTGCTCCCGCAGGAAATCCCGGCGGAACATCTTGTGCGGTGTCAGGCTCTCGAACAGGGGTGCGTCGGCGGCGGTGCACCGCTCGACCGTCCGCTTGAAGACATTGCTGGGCCCCTGCATCGTCCCGTGGATCTTGCCCAGCACGATGTCGGAGCCGTTGCGATCCCCCAGGGCGAAGAGCCGTTCCAGCGCCTCGTACGACAACTCGTCGTCCTGGTCCACGAACTGGACGTACTTCCCCCTGGCCCGGTCGACCCCCACATTGCGCGGCTTGCCCGGCCAGCCGGAGTTCTCCTGCTCGTAGACCCGGACGTGCGTGTGCGCGTCGGCCAGCCGTCGGAGGCGCTCGGCCGAATCGTCCGTCGACCCGTCATCGACGTACACGACCTCGTACGCGTCGGCCCCGAGGCTCTGGTTGACGAGCGAGGGGGCGCAACGCTCGATGTAGGAACCGGCGTTGTAGATCGGCACGACGACGCTTACCTTGATCAAAATTCTCCTCCATGGGACAAGTGCTGTTGCCGTACCAGACACTTGCTGTTGGGGAGAAGTTGTACGGCCCTTGGTGCACATCAGACGAAACGCGCCACAGCCCTTTGCCGTCACGGGTCCGGCGGACAGTCACCGTGCGTCTCATGGGGCGGGGCGTGGGACGCGGCGTGGGTGGATGAGGGCGACGGTGGTGAGGACGGCGGTGAACGCGAGCAGACCGGCGGCCGTGAGGACGGCGCGTGTGCCGTCGGTGACCTCCTGGCCGCCGGTCCCGGTGCCGCCGTAGCGGGCGAACACCGCGCCCAGCGCGGCGGTGCCGACGCCGGCTCCGAGGGAGGCGAGGGTGGAGACGGTCCCGGCGACCATGCCGATCCGCTCGGGTGCGGTGACCCGGACCGCCACGGCCATGACGGGGGCGCCGGCGAGTCCGCCGCCGGCGCCCCAGGCCAGCAGCGGGAGCACCAGTGCCCACCAGGGTGTGCCGGGTGAGATCAGCAGGGCCAGGGCGATGAGGCCGAGGCCCTTGAGTGCGTAGCCGGATCCGATCACCAGGCCGGGGGCCAGGTGGCTGAGGAGCCTGGAACCGGCCATGCCCGCGGCGATCTGTGCGAGGAAGATCGGTGTCATGAGCAGACCTGCGGCGGTCGGGCTCAGATTCAGGCCGTCCGACAGGTACAGCACCAGGTAGACCGAGGCGCCGATGGTCAGGACGCGGGAGAGCAGGACGGCCAGCATCGCGCCGCTGAACGCGGGCCGGGTGAACATCCGCAGTTCCAGCGTCGGCGTCGGCACGCGGAGCTGGAGGGCCAGGAAGGCGGTCAGCGCCAGGCAGGAGGAAAGCAGGACGGCGGTGTCCTGAACGGCCCAGGGTTCGTCGCCCGTACGGAGCATGAGCAGGGTCGCCGTGCCGAGGCCGAGCAGCAGACCACCCGCCCAGTCCGGGCGCCCCGTTGAGGGTGCGGGGGTGGTGTGCGGAAGCACGCGGGCGGCCAGCGCCCAGGCCGCTGTGCCGAGCGGGATGTTGATCGCGAAGACCGCCCGCCAGCCGAAGGCATCGATCAGCAGGCCGCCGACGGTCGGGGCCAGGAGTCCGGCCGCGGTCGCGAAGGACCCCCATGCGCCGATGGCGAGGTTGCGCTCCTCGCCGGTGTAGCGGTCCGAGAGCAGCGGAATGCCGTTCACCATGATCACTGCGGCTCCGCAGCCCTGGACCACCCTGGCCGCGTTCAGCCACCACAGGTCGGGCGCCAGTGCCGCGGCCAGGGAGGCCAGGGTGAACACGGCGATCCCCGCCAGGAACAGCGGCCGGCGCCCCCACCGGTCCGAGAGGCTTCCGGCCACCTGGGTGAGCGCCCCCATCGCGACCATGTAGGTCACCACCACCGACTCCGCCGACGCCCCGTCCGCGGCGTCGGCGCTGATCTGCGGGAGTCCGAGGGCGACGATCGTGAGGTCGATGACGACCAGCCCCGTGGAGGCCATCACCAGGACGAGGACGCCGCTGGGCGGAGGGAATCGGCGGGACTTCGGGGCTGCCATGTGGGCGTGACCTCCAGGTACTTGCGGACGGTGACGCCAGCCTGGGGGCACCCGACGCTAAAAGTCAACATGCGTGAAGTTTAAGGGGCGGTTCAAGGGGCCCGTAGGCTGGCGCCATGCCTGCCGCTTCCCGCCGCCGTCCCACCACCCGCAAGGGCCGCCCCGTCCTCACCCGGGAAGCCATCGCCGCCAAGGCGCTGGAGATGGCCGGCGCGCAGGGCTTCCGCTCGCTCACCATGCGCGCGCTCGCCACCGAGCTCGGGGTGACGGTGCGGGCGCTGTACAACTACGTCGAGGACCGCCAGGACGTCGTGGACCTCGCCCTCGGGCTCATGCTCGACTCCTGGAACCCGCCGCCCCTGCGCGCCGCGGACTGGGAAAGGTCCCTCGCCGGGTACGCGGGCTCGCTGCGCGAGCTGTACCGGCGCTGGCCGCGCGCCCTGCTGGTCTCCCTCGACGAGGACACGCCCCCCGCCGCCGTCCACCCCAACCGGCTGCTCCACCTGGACCGTTTCCTAGCGTTCCTGCACAGCGTCGGTCTCGATCTCCCCACAGCCCTGGAGGTGCATCGCCATCTCTCCTTGCTCGTGCTGTCCTTCGCCCTCCTGGTCGACCACCCCGCCGAGCAGGCCGCGCCGGGCCGTAGTGCCGTCGTGCCAGAAACCTGGCTGACGGCCCACTGCGAGCTGGACATCCCCGTCCTGCGCCGGGCCGCCGCGCTGCCCGTCCCCAGTGCGGACACACAGTTCGACCAGCTCGTCGCCGCCGTGATCACACAGGTCCGCGGCCAGGTGGGCGGCGCGTCCACGTAGGCGGGGTGTCCTGCGGTGGCCGATGGTCGACGCGGGACCAGGGCGCGCGGCGCGTGCCTCCCGGTGGCCGTGTCCGCCGCAAAGATCGACGTCCGATGGTCGGAGCGCGGTGATAGACAGTCAGCATGGCCAATACTCTGGAGTTCCCCGTTCTGCTGGGGCTGATCAGCGAACGGTCGGTCGCGTTCCGGGGCGCGGTCGCGTCCGCGTCCGGCCTCGATGTGCGGGTGCCGTCCTGTCCCGAGTGGACGCTGTTCGATCTGGTGCGGCATCTGGGCAAGGTGCACCGCTGCTGGGCCGCCGCCGTGGCCGCGGGGCCTGCCTCGGCTCCCCCGGACGAGACGGCTCTGGAAGGCATCCTGGCTGTCTCCCGGGAGCGCGAGGCCCTGCTGGCCTGGTCGGCCGAGGCCACGGAGCAACTACTGTGCGCGCTACGGGAGTCCGGACCGGATCGCGGCTGCTGGACCTGGTGGGGAGGGTCGCAGTCACCGCAGACCTGCGGTGCCGTCGCCCGGCACCAGCTCCAGGAAGTCGCGGTGCACACCTACGACGCCCAGCTCACCCTGGGCGCCCCGCAGCCGTTGCCGGACGAGGCGGCGCTCGACGGTGTCGAGGAGTTCCTGTCCACCAGTTGCTCGTGGACCGCCCCTTGGCCGCATAAACCCGCCGCCGTCGATTTTCACGCCACCGAGGGCCGCTCCTGGCGCCTCTCGCTCCGCGCCGAAGGCACCCGGACCAGCCGTCTCCCCCACTCTCCCGGGACCCTGCCCGCCGTCTCCGCCCGGGGTACGGCCGGTGAGCTGGTCCTCGCCCTGTACGGCCGGATTCCGGTGGACTCCTTGCGGGTCGACGGCGACCGACGGGTCTTTGACCGGCTCCTGGCCCGGGACCCGGATCGGTAGACGGCCCGCCGCCCACCGCTTCGACCGACCGTCCGGTGGCGCCGCCCCCACCCCCGGCACCGGCCGGTCGGCTTCCCGGTACGTGGTCCAGGTCCATGTCCGTGACGGTGTCCCAGGCCGGTTCGGCCACCAGGAGGCTCAGTTGCCGGTCGCGGAGATCGATGTCGAGGACGTACCGGAAGCCGGCGGCCGCAGCTGCCCCGGCGGAGGAGTGGTCGCGGAGGCGCCCGGCGGCGCGGCGTTCCACTCGGATGATGACATCGCCGGCCGGCGCGCGCAGGCGCAGGCGCAGGCGGGCGGTGAAGCGTGCCCGGGAATCCACGGCGATCTGCCAGGAGCCGGGGATGTCCAGCGCAGTGTGATCTCCGTCGTGCCGTCCACTCTGATCACGGCTGTACGGTGTCATCCCACTGTTCGTCGGGGACCCCGCCGACGGCGCCTCGTCGACCACACCAGGCATGGCTGCCAGCGCCGGCTCGACCTCGGCCGGACAGACGTTCTCGCCGCCGCTGATGACCAGGTCCTTGAGCCGATCGACGATGTAGAGGTAGCCGTCCTCGTCCAGGTGGCCGATGTCGCCCGAGTGGAACAGGCCCTCCTCGTCGGATGCCGCGCGGTTGGCCTCCGGGTTGTTCCAGTGACCCGAGATGACGTTGGGACCACGGACGACGAGTTCCCAGGGATGTGTTGGTGGCCGCGTCGACCACGCGGACCTCGGTGAAGAGCATGGGGATGCCCGCGGAACCGATCTCGTCCAGGGTGCGCCCGCCGGGCAGATGCGCGACGGCGGCGGCCGGGTTGAGGTCGACCCGCAGGCCCGACTTGGGTGGGTGTGGGGTCGTGGCTCCGGCGGCGAAGGGCCGGGGGCACGAGCGGCTCCCCGTTGGGCGGCGTACTCGTCCGCGACCGGGCGTCCCTACGCCGCGGCCCCCGCACCCGCCTCACCCGGGTCGCCCAGCGGCTGGGTCAGGGTGTCCTCCGCGCTCGCCCGGCGTCCCGGCTCCGTCTCGTCCAGCTCCCAGTGGTGGCGGCACTCGTCGCACCGGTACTCCACCGGCCCCACGTCGATCGTCAGCACCGCCCCGTACGGGCAGGCGCTGCCGTCGCCACGCCCCGCGCACTCCTGCTCCTGTGTGTCCCCCACGGGTCCGACGATGCGCCGTACCCGCAGGATCGGGGCAGAGTGCGTGCAGGGCGCACAGGCGCTCATACCGGGCAACACGCCCCAGCACCCGCCAGTAGCCCCACGAGACGCCCCGGCCCTCCGTTTCCCATCCCGCCACCGGGATGCCGCACAGCCCGGTCAGCCGCCGGTGATCTCCACCGCGAGATCGTTGTCGACCGTGTAGTAGGGGCGGGCCTCCAGCGCGTCCAGTGTCGAGGCCGGGTAGACGAACACCTTCTTGCGGTCGGCGACGTCGTCCAGGAGCCGGGCCGTACGGACCAGGAGTGTGTCCGCGGACGGGCGGACGAAGACGTCCCACAGGCCGGGTCCGGCGGTGCCAGGTGCTTCGAGCAGGTCCTGGTAGGGGGCGGTGAAGGAGAAGGTGTGGGCGTACTGGGCCGTCAGCTCCGCCTCCCGTACGGGGCCGCCCTTTCCGCGGCGGCGCAGCACGGCCACCGCTCCGGCGCCCAGGTCGGTACCGAAGAGCCGGCCCTGTACCGACATCGCGGCATCGGTCACGTGGACGCGGTCCACCTCCGCGTGCGCCGTGCGCAGCCAGGTACGCAGGGCGAGGTAGCCGTCCAGCGTGACGTACGGGATACGGACCGCCAGCGGTGACGGGGTCGTGCCGGGAGCGCGGCCGGTCACGAGGGCGCGCAGATCGCGGACGCCGGGGAGGAGCCGTTGGCGGGAGGTGTCGGCCGGGTCGGTGGCGGCGGGGAGGAGGTAGGGGTCCCATCGGCCCTCCTCCAGGGTGGGCTCCGGTCCGATGGTCGTCTGCCAGTGGCCGGGGTCGGCGGCCGGTTCCAGGTCGAACACGTGCTTGATCTGCTCGGGTCGGCCCTTCGGGGGGCGCAGACGCAGCAGCAGCCGGGGGCGGGAGGTCATGGTCGCGGGCGTGACGGGGGTGGTGATGCGCAGGGCAATACGGCCGTCGCCGTCCACCGTGCAGTGGGCGCGGGGACGCACGGTCCCGGCGGCGGGTCGCTGACCGGACGGCCGTACGCTCCGGGCGCTCGCGCCACTCTCGCCACTCTGGGCGCTCTCGCCGCGGTCCGTGCTCATCGCCTTGCCTTCCGTACGGTCCTCAGGATGGCGCTGGCGGCCGAGTACGCGGCGTCGCGGGCCGCGTAGCCGCCGGCCACGAGTGTGCCGTCGATGCCGGTGGTGTGCGTGGCGGGCGGACGGTCCGCCGCTCTCGCCGAGGTCAGGGCGCCGAAGAGGTCTTCCGCCTGGGCCACGATCGGGCCGGGGGCGTAGCGTTCGGAGTTCTTCAGTGCCGCGCGTCCCATCCGGCGGCGCGTCTCGTCGTCCCGTACGAGTGCGAGCAGGGCGGCGGAGAGGGCCGCGCGGTCGCCGACGGGCACCAGCGTGCCGTCCTCGCCGTCCGTGATGATCTCGGCCGGGCCGTGCGGGCAGTCGGTGCTGACGACGGGGAGTCCGCAGCGCATCGCCTCGACGAGGGTCATGCCGAAGGGCTCGAAGCTCGATGTCGCCGCGGCGATCGAGGCTTTGGCCCACTCGGCCTCCATGGGGATCGCGACGCCCATGAGGAACACGTTGTTGTACAGGCCGAGTTCCTCGATGAGCCGTCTCAGCCGGTCGTGTTCGTCGCCCTTGCCGTAGATCCGCAGCTGCCAGTGGGGATGTTCGGCCGCCACGGCCGCGAACGCCTCGATGAGCAGGTCGTACCGTTTCACGGGGACCAGCCGGCCGGCGGCGGCCACGACGGGGGCCGTGCCGTCCGAGGGCGGGAGCGAGGGGTCGGGGACGCTGTTGGGCAGCGCCTCCACGCGGACGCCCGGCAGTCGCATCTTCCTGCGGTACGCGGTGGCGTCGGCATGGGTGACGGTGGTCAGTGCGTCCAGGCGCGGATACGTCCGGCGCAGCACACGGCGGAGTCTGGGCGGGTGGTTGTCGAGGGTGAGGTGTTCCTGTCCCACCCGCACGGTCCTGGTGGGCGCCTGAAGCGCGAGGTGCACATTGAGGCCCGGCCGCGTCCCCACCACGACATCGGCGTCCGTCGCCGCCAGGAACTCCCCGATCCGCTGATCGGTCAGGGCGCTGTACTGGCGGTAGCGGTACTCGTAGGTGGGGAACACCTTCGCCGGTGTGAGATGGAGCGGGTGCTGCCGCTCGGACCGCAGGTCGACGAGGGGGCGCAGCCGTACCCGCGGGTGCGTGGGGACGTTCGGGTGCTCGCGGTGCCGGAGGGCCGAGACGATTTCCACCTCATGCCGTTCGGCCAGCGCGCCGGCCAGGTTGTTCGTGGTGGTGATGGTCCCTCCGATCCCGTAGGCGTTGTGAATGAGGAAAGAAATCTTCATGTGAGTGAAGATTGGTTTGCTCACCGATGCGTTGCCTGCGTTACGGGGACTTGCGGGACTTGAGGGACTTGGGCGTCAGGACGAGCATCGTGGCGTCGTCGCCGATCTCGCCGCAGTACTCCAGCAGGTCGGCCCACACCCGCGCGGTCAGCACGGCCGGGTCCTCGCCGTCGAACGCCCGCAGCCGCTGCGCGAGCGGGTAGTAGTCGCCGGAAGCGTTCCTGGCCTCCCACACCCCGTCGGAGGCCAGGAACAGCCGGTCGCCCGGTCCCAGTCCCAGGGTGATCTCCTTGGGCGGGTCGCCCCCGAACCGGCCGATGCCCAGCGGAATCCCCGGGGTGACGGTGATCTCGCGGGCCTGTCCGTCCCGCAGCAGTACGGGCGGCGGATGGCCGCGCACCACGATCCGCACCGAGCGGACATCGGCGGAGAACTCCATCAGTACGGCGGTGGCGAACATCTCGGAGTCGCGCGCACCCGACGAGTCCACCGTCAGCCTGCGGTCCATCCGCGCCGCGACCCCCGCGAGGTCCGGCTGGTCGAGCACCGCCTCCCGGAAGGCACCCAGCAGCGACACCACGGTGGGGACCGTGGCCAGTCCATGGCCCTGCACATCGGCCATCACGGCCCGCACCCCGTACGGGCCCTCTCGCACGTCGAAGAAGTCCCCGCCGACCAGTGTCCCGTGCTGGGCGGCCCGGTACAGCCCGGAACAGCCGATGTCCCCGACCCGGTCCGGCAGCGGCGGTGCCACCGCATGCTGCACGGCCTCCGCGACCGTCCGTTCGGTGACCAGCTGAGCGTCCCGGTGACTGCGCACATAGGACACGAACACACTCAGTAGCACGACGAACACGAGGGTGAGCAGATCGGTGTTCCCCGGCTGGTTGAGATGCGTCCTCGGCACGTTCATCACGGTCACCACGAGGGCGCCCATCACCCCGGTGGCCAGCGGACCGTAGCTCAGCACGGTGAGCGGCGGGATGGCTCCCAGCAGGAAGCCGATGTCCAGCGCGTCACGGCTGATCAGCGTGGCCGCGGTCACCCCCACGAACAGGGCGACGGGCAGCACCCGCACCCAGCGTGGCGGCTCCGCTCCCCGCAGCCAGCCCCGCTCGTCCCCGCGCCGCCGCGCCGGCCGACCGCGGATCGTTGCCATACACCCACGCTACGCCCGGCATCATCGCCCGGCGCCGCGCCGATGCGGGCCGGCCCCGGCAGTGGGAGAGCACCGGCACCACGGACGACGTCACGCTCCGCATGGAGGCTGGGGCGGAGCGTGAATGGGTCCCTGCGACCCGATCCGGCACCGAACGCAAAGCCAGGCACCGATCCACTCATGTGAGGCAGATCACGTCCGATATGCCGGATTGCCGGGTCTCCCCGCCCCGCCATGATGCCCGCAAGCAAGCAGTCAAGGGACGGAGTTCATCAGTGGACGACAGTCAGAGCGTCGGGTCGTGGCGGGAACTCGGCGGCCATCTCGGCACCGCCGTGGTACTCGCCGGGGGCGTACTCATCGGCGCCGTCACGATCTACCTGGCCGCGAGCCTGCTGCCGACGGCGGTCGCCGACATCGGCGGTGAACGCCTCTACGCATGGAGCATGACCGTCTTCCTGACCGCCCAGGTCGTCGCGACCATGCTCGTGAACCGCGCCCTTGCCCGGCGCGGCAGTATCGGCGCCTACCTGCTCGGCTTCGGTGTCTTCACCGTCGGTTCGGTTGTCTGCGCGGCCAGTCCGTCCATGCCGGTACTGCTGGTCGGCCGGGGCACGCAGGGACTCGGGGCGGGCCTGTTGACCGGTCTGGGGTTCGCTCTGATCTATTCGGCACTGCCGCGCCAACTGTGGGTGCGGGGCAGCGCGTTGATCTCCGCCCTGTTCGGCCTGGGAAACTTCGTCGGTCCGGCTCTGGGCGGGCTCTTCGCCCAGTTCGGGTCGTGGCGGCCGGCCTTCGTCGTGCTGGCTGTCGCCTCCGCGGTGATGGCAGCGTTCGTCCCCCGGGTACTGCCGGGGAGTGACCCGGCCGGGGCGGTGGCGGTTCCGGTGCCACTGGGCTCGTTGGTGCTGGTCATCGGGGCCGCAGGTGCCGTGAGTGTCGCCGGGATCCTCTCGAACGAGGTCATGATGGCGGTGTTCATCGCGCTGGCACTGGCGTTGGTCGGGGCCTTTGTGGTGACGGAGAAGCGGAGTCAGGTCCGGGTCCTGCCCCGCGCGACCTACGAGGCCGGCTCCGCTGTGCGGTGGGTCTACCTGACCATCGTGTTCCTCGCGGCCGGTGTCGCCGTGGAGATCTTCCTGCCGCTGTTCGGTCAGCGCCTGGGCGGACTGCCGCCGGCCGCCGCCGGGTTCTTCGGGGCGGCCCTGTCGCTCGGCTGGTCGGTGAGCCAGGTCGTCAGCTCCTCGGCAGAGCGGCAGCGGACGGTGCGCAGGCTACGGGTGGCCGGTCCCGTTCTTCTTGCGGCCGGGCTCGCCGTGCTCGCGCTGTTGCAGCAGCGCGACGCACCACCCCTTCTGGTCATCGCATGGCTGCCCGTGCTGCTCCTCGCCGGCACCGGGATCGGCCTGGCCATGCCCCATCTGTCCGTTGCCGCGATGGCCGGCACAGCGGACAAGGAGGAGGGAGAGAAGGCCGCCGCGGCCATCGCGACGGTGCTCACCATGTCCACGGCGTTCGGTGCGGCGGTCGCCGGCCTCCTGGTCAACCTGGGCGGCCCTTCCACCGTCACATCCGCCCGCTTCCTCCTGCTCGGCTTCGCGGCGATCTCCGCCCTCGGAGTACTGACCGCGCTCCGCGCCAACCACCTCACTCACCTCACCGTGACGACGGTGACCAGCGACGAGAGGGTATGACCGCGCTCAAGGCCGCCGTCGTCGCCTCGGCCCAGCCCGGCCCCCAGCACAGTCCCGCACCCGACCCCGATCACGATTCGCCGCCGGCAGGGTCCCCCACACGAAGCGACGCCTGAAAGGCACGTTGAGCAATGTCCTCGAAGCCGACTGGCCCATGACCCGTGAGCGCGGCGACATCACCGGTGACCTCGGCGAATCGCTGCCCCCGCACGGACTCGAACATGCTCGCGAAAGCATAGGTCCACCACGGTGTGACGTGCTGCCGCAGAAGCAGTGCGGCGAACTCCGTCGGATCGATATCGGTGGGCCGCACCGGCCGGGAACCGAGCCGCGCAGCAAGGCGGGCGACCTCCGCAAGGCCGTAGCTCTCCTCCCCGGTGGCATGCACCAAGGAGCCGGCGCGGCGGACAGCGCACTCGACCAGGCATCGCGCGACGTCATCACGCGAGATCAGCGACACTGTGCCATCCCTCATGGGCAGCGCCAGCTCACCGGTCGAAGCCGCCTCCACGACCCAACGCAGAAAGAACTCACTGTAAATGGAGGAGCGCACGACGGTGTGGGGCAGTCCGTGGTCCCGCAGCATCCTTTCGGTCTCGCGATGCACCGGCGCAAAACAGAACGGTGAGTCCGCCTCAACATCGAGGATGCTGAGATACACCACATGCTCCACACCCGCCGAGACAGCCGCGGCCAGCACATTGCCGTGGTGGATGAGCATCGGGGCCGCCTCGCCGTCGCTGGAGATGAACACCAGCGTGCCGACACCGTCGAGCGCGGACTCCAAGCCCTCGCGTGACTGGTAGTCGGCCTGGCGTACATCCACCACCCGCTCAAGAGCAGCCAGTCGGGACGGGCTCCGGACCCACGCGAGCACGTCTGTCTCACCAGCGGCCAGGAGTCCCCGTACCACAGCCCCACCGACGTTCCCCGACGCTCCTGTCACCGCGATGCCTCTGGTTGCCATGGACGAACCCTAGCCGCCGTACGGACACCGGAGGGGAGTCCCTGGTGAGACGATCACGCTGAGGCTTTCCGGGACGGCGCTGTCACCCGGCCGACGCACTGGACCAAGGGAAAGAGGCAATCGGTGTCGATGCTCTCCAAGAGCGAGATCGAAGCCATCCTGTACGTCGATCTCGGTCTGCGGAGCCTGCCCGGCGCTGTCGTCGCGGATGTCGTGGGCGCCGAATCGCTCACCGGCGGTATGGCGCACGACGTCTGGCGTCTGACTCTGGCCGATGGATCCCACCTCGTGCTCAAGGGCTCCCCCAGGGCGCCGGCCACGCTGTTCCCCTTCGAGGCGGAGGGGTTGCGCGTACTCGCGGAGCCGGGTGGGCTCCAGGTTCCTCGGGTGATCGAGGTGAGCGAGCGTCATCTCCTGATGGAGTCGCTGGAGGCAGACCTCCCCGGCACGGACGCGTACTGGGAGGCGGCGGGCCGGGCCGTCGCCGCCCTGCACTCCGTGCGCGGAGGCCGCTTCGGCTGGGAATCCGATGGCTGGCTGGGCCTTCTGCCCCAGGAGAACGGGTGGATGGGTGACGGGCACGGGTTCTTCGCGGAGCGCCGCATCCTCCGATATCTGCGGGAGCCCAAGGTGTGTCAGGCGCTCGACGCGGCCGATGTGGCGGGCCTGGAGAGCATCTGTGCCCGCCTTCCCGAACTGGTCCCGCCCGCACCGGCGGTGCTGAATCACGGCGATCTGTGGCACGGCAACATGGTCGCGAGCGTCGGCGGTGAGCCCGCGTTCATCGATCCGGCGGTGTGCTGGCTGTGGGCGGAGTCCGACCTGAGCATGTTGTACTGCACGGCCCCGCCGCCGGAGCGCTTCCTCGGCGCCTACCAGGAGATCTCACCACTGGCGGACGGCTGGCGAGAGCGTATGCCGCTGCTGCACCTGCGTGAACACCTCAGTGTGCTGGCCCACTTCGGCGCGGTCGGGAACCACGTGGCAGAGATCCGAGCGGTCATCCGCGCCTTCTCCTGAAGCCATTCGTCCGCTTCCTTCTCAACGGAACCCGCCCGCACTGAGCACACGGCTGGTGGCGGCCCGCCACCAGCCCGAACGGGGGTCACCGCTCCCCTCGGCCGCCCCTTACGACGCTCAGGATCGGGTCGCGGTCCCGCACCCCGCGTCGCCGGCCTCCTCCATCCGCGTGTCCATCGACTCGCTACGGTCGTACGGGTCGACCGCGGGGCCGTCGTCCGGGGACGGCCCGGTGAGTTCTGAGCCGAACTCGGGGGTGAGGTAGCCGGTGAAGGTGTCGCAGCCGCCGTTGGTGGTGTCCACCATGTAGGAGACGAGGGAGAAGGTGCCCGGCTCGATGATGATCTTCACCGGGTCGTCCCAGCTCATGATGATCTCGCGGCGCACGATGGTGCGGGTGACCTCGTCGCTTCCCTCCGCGGCGCGGGTGACCGGATAGACGTAGGTGACATCGGTGGTCACCTCGACCGCGCCGCTGTCGCCTTCGCGGTAGGTGATGCTTCCGCGCGTCTTGATCACGTCGCCGACAAGTCGGATCCTCGTGCCCTCGAACCGGCTGAACAGCAGCAGGGGGTCATTCTCCTGGCCCGGGGTGTCGAAGGCGGCCGTCAAGTAGTCCTGGACGTCCTGCTGATGGGGATTGATCAGCGAGATCGCTTCGGTCGGGCGGTCACCGCGCAGCACGCCTGTCTCCAGGCTGGACGCGGCGAGGAAGTCGCGGGTCTGTTGCAACGCCCGGGCGACCTGTTCCTTGTCCATCCAGCCGGTGGCCCGCGCCTCGGGCAGGCTGATCCCGGCCGTGCCGTCGGCCCACTGTGCCGCGGGCGAGCCCCTGAACGGCTCCTCCAGGGTCGGCCCTTGAGCCGCCGGGTCGGTCGGCGGCGGCTGGTCCGGGCGCTCCGACTCCGCGGCGAGCGGCGCGCTCCCGCCGTCCGCGCCGCCGTCCGTGAACCATCCGGTGACCCGTCCGGGATCCAGCGCCACCACCAGTACGACGGCCAGGGCCACCAGGCCGACCACGTACCAGCCCTTGCCGCCGCGGCGCCGGGGCGGTTGGTGACTCCGCCAGGGCTGCGGTGGGCCGCTCTCCTCCTGGAGCCGACGTGTCACCATCCGGGCACGTGCGGACGGCTCCTCGGGCACGTCCTTGCCCCCGGCCCCGGCCTCACGGAGGAAGCGTTCCCACTCCTCGTCCGGTATGGATTCCCCACCCTTGCCCACGCTGGGCCCGCCCTTCTTCCCCAACCGGCCCCATTCGGGGGCGGCTTGTCCCGTACGCCATCGCGGTGTCGCTCACCCCGGGGCCCGTGATCGTCACCGCTCGGGCCGTCGGCACAGTGATCTTAGGGGGTAGTAGCGCAACGGGCCCTCGCCCGGCTCCAGCGGGTCAGTCATAGACGATGGCATGGATGCGCCGGGCCGCGAAGGTGAGGCACAGGGCCGTGGCCGCCAGCAAGTAGACGGCGTGCCAGGCGCATTGGGGGCCCAGGTCGCCGATGCAGATACGGCGGAGGAGTTCGACCGCGTGGTACAGCGGGGTGACTTCGAGCAGGGCCTGTGCCGCGACGGGGTAGTCCTGGGTGGGTGAGAAGGTTCCGGAGAAGAGGAAGAGTGCCATCTGGGCCGTGGTGAGTGCGTCGAAGTCGTGCCAGCCGCGCATCAGTGTGCTGGCGGCCAGTCCGATCGCGGCGAAGGCCACCACTGCGAGGACGGACGCCGGGAGGGCCAGCAGTGCCCAGCCGGCCGGGACCGTGTCCAGGAGGACCATCGCGACCAGGAAGAGACCGCAGAACACCGCCCCGCGCAGGGCGCTCCACACCACCTCGGCGACGGCGACCTCCATGGGGCGTACGGGGGTGACGAGGACGGCCTCGTACACCTTGGACTGCCGGAGTTTCGCGAAGAAGGAGAAGGTCGTGGTCGAGAAGGCCGCCGTCATCGCCGAGGTGGCGAGCATCGCCGGGGCCACGAACGCGGCGTAGGGGATCTGGTGTCCCCGGTAGGAGATGTCCTGTGCGATCAGGCTGCCGACTCCGATGCCGATGGAGAGGAGGTAGAACAGGGGCTCCACCAGGCCGGCCATGACGAGGAGCCAGGCCGAGGGCCCGGTCCGCATGGCCCGTGCGTTGCGTTTGACCACTGCGGCGGACCGGGTCGCAACGAGGCGACCGGCGACGGCTTGTGTGAGCATCGTGGGGCTCCCTCAGCTCGCGAGCCGACGGCGGAATGCCACCTCGGCGCAGATCCAGCCCGCCACCGCCCACAGCAGCAGGTATCCGATATGCCAGGCCACCGGCCAGGCGGGCGACGTCCCCAGTGCGGCGGCGCGGCACAGCTCGACGGCGTGCCACAGGGGCGACGCGCAGGCGAGTTGCCGGAAGCCGTCGGGGAGTTCGCTGATGGGGAAGAACACTCCGGCGAACAGGGTGCTGGGGATGACGACGAAGCGGATCAGCAGTTCGAAGTAGCCGTCGTTGCGGATGCACGCCGCGAACGCCATGGTCGGGCCCGCCGCGCCGAGCGCGAGCACCGCGCACACCAGGGGCACGGTCCACACCCACGGCGAATGCAGCACACCGAACATCCAGGCGATGGCGAGGAACGCGACGACGGACAGGGTCACCACGAACAGCACATACAGGAGCCACCCGGCGATCATGTCCCGGATCGACACCCGCGTGCCGCGCATGGCGTGGAATCCGCCGACCCACTCGAAGTCGCTGAGGACGCCGTACGTCGATTCGTTGGCGGCGATCTGGTATGCCGTGGCGGCCAGGATGCCCGGCGCGATCCAGTCCAGGTAGGAGACCCCGTCGACCTCGCCGACATAGCCCCCTACGCCCGCGCCGATGCTGACCAGGAACAGATAGGGCAGGGCGAAGAAGGAGAACACCGACGCTTTCCAGAGCCGTCGGTACAGAAGCATGTGCCGTTCGAGCACGGCCACCGAAGGATGAGCCATCGCTACTCCACCAGTGCCCGGCCGGTGAGGCGGAGGAAGACGTCCTCCAGCGTGGACCGGCGCACCAGCACACTCGCCGGCCGCAGACCACGGCGGTGGACCTCCTTGACCACCGCGTCGCCGTCGCGGGCGTAGACCAGGACGCGGTCCGCCAGCGGGTCGACCCGGTCACCGATCCCGTCCAGTTTCCCGGCGTATGTGTCGGCCGCGTCGTAGCCGAACCGCAGCTCGACCACCTCGGGGCTCGAATGGACCTCGATCAGCTCGCGCGGCGATCCTTCCGCGGCGATCCGGCCACCATCCATGATCACCAGCCGGTCGCACAGTTGCTCGGCCTCGTCCATGTAGTGCGTGCTGATGACCAGCGTCGTCCCGCGTTGCTTGAGCCGGAACAGCCGCTCCCACAGCAGATGCCGGGCCTGGGGGTCCAGCCCGGTCGTGGGCTCGTCCAGCAGCACCATGTCGGGTTCGTTCGCCAGTGCGCGGGCGATGCTCAGCCGCCGCTTCATCCCGCCGGACAGTGACTGCACCCGGTCCCCGGCCCGGTCCGTGAGCCGCGCGAACTCCAGCAGTTCGGCCGCCCTGAGCAGGGCCCGTGCTCGGGACATTCCGAAGTACCGCGCATACGTCGTGATGTTTTCGACAACCGTCAGATCCAGATCGAGATTGTCCGCTTGGGGGCAGATCCCCAGCCGCTCGCGGATTTTTGTCTGTTCCCGTGCCGGGTCACGGCCGAGGATCCGCAGTTCACCGCCGGACGGCACGCTGACACAGCTCAGCATCCGCATGGTCGTCGTTTTCCCCGCGCCGTTCGGGCCCAGCAAGCCGAAAGACTCCCCTCGGTGGATGTCGAAATCGATACCGGCGACCGCCGTGAAATCACCGAAGCGCTTCACCAGGCTCCGGGCCCGCACCAGGGTGTGTCCGCTCCGGGCATCACCGCACACACGTTCTTCTTTCACCGTCATGCTGTCCTCCGAAATCCGGCACCGACGCGACGGGCCTCACCGGCAAGCTACCGATTTCAAACCGAAAACAACAGCCGGCGCCCGTCCGGGAGTTTCAGCGGCCCCCCGGGGCATCCGATTCAGGACACCGGCCCCTTGAATTTCGCCCCGGTTTTCTCCAGCGGGTAGAAGAAGCTCGTCGCCCGGCCCTCCTGGAGTGTGAAGGGCCGCTCCTTGGCCCGGCCGTTGACCAGGTCGGCCACCAGCCGGGCGTGGAAGCGGAGGTAGGACGTCTCGGTGAAGGCGAGATGCTCCCGCACCCGCTTCGACACCACGTGCAGGTTCCAGGCCGGAATCCCGGGATAGAGGTGGTGTTCGGCGTGGTAGTTGGTGTTCCAGTTGAGGAAGCCGAACCATGTGCTCCTCGTGTACACCGAGTTGGTGTTCCGCCACGGGTTGTCCGTCCGGTCCACGTAGTAGTGCTCGGGCATGATGGAGAAATTGTTCAGGACCCAGGCCAGACAGGTCGGCACGATGTACAGGGTGAGCATCGCCATGGGCCACAAGGCCGTCGCGGCGGCTGCGGCGGCCACCCACAGAGCGATGATCCCGGTGTCACGGCGGATGGCGGCGCGGGCTCGGTCGGTCGTGACGAAGTAGGGGTACCGGTGCCACAGGGAGGCCGCGGACATCCGCAGAAAGCCCAGGAAGTAGTCCAGATTGAGCATGGCGATGACGTACTGCCCCGGATTGATGATGACGCCGTCGGGTTCGGGATCGTCGGCCGTCTGGGTGTTGCGGTGATGGTGCAGGTGGAACACCCGGTACAGGGCGCTGTTCATGAGCAGGAGCGTGCCGGCGAGCTGCCCGGCGACGCGGTTCCCGCGGTGGGTCCTCATGAACGTGCCGTGCGAGGTGCAGTGGAGCACGTTGTGCAGCGAGGCGACCACGAAGGCGCCCAGTACCCAGCTCAGCCCGGTGGCCCACCAGGTGTCGAGGACGAGAGCCCCGGTCATGATGACCGCGTACAGCAGGGCGTGCACCGAGGAGCGGCGCAGGGCCAGGCCGCTGGAGCGGCGGGTCAGCTCACGTAATTCGGTGGAGGAGAAGACTTCGTTGCGGTCGGGGTGGACGTTCTCCTGCGCGAGTGTCATTCCTGGACCTCCAAAAGTGCCGGGAAAGCGCCCGGCGGACGCCGTGGCCGGGGCCGCGGCTTACTGCCACGGCTCGAAAGGCTCACTTACTCACCTTGAATTCTCATTCTCAAGCTACAGATTTCGAGACCGAAACAACACCCCCCGTTGTCCACGCCGAAAGCATGTAAAGCTGTCCGCGAATTGCGCGTTGTCCGATTATCCGCTCATGGCACTTGGCCAGTACGAACGCCCCCCTCTTGCCCGTTCGATCCCGAATTTGGTAGAAAGTCGACCGTACGGCTTGATTCGCTGCGTATAGAGCCAACGGGGGGACTGTGGACGCATCGGCTTTATCGTGTGGCACTGAAATCTTCCGGCCGCTGGACATCGTCACTCTGCTCCGGGACGAGATATTGCGGCTCGGGATGGATGCCACGCTGGACGGCATCCCCCTGGTCGGTACCGTCCGGCACTGCCAGGACTGGACCGAGGCCCAAGGCATGGTCGGCGCCCGGTCACCCGACGTACTGATCCTGAGCGACCTCGCCGAGATCGACGGCGCGCTCGGCCAGTCCGGGGGCACCCGGCCCAAGATCCTGCTCATCCTGCACAGCACCGACCTGACGGTCCAGCGCTTCGCGGGCCCCTTCAATCCCGACGGTTTCCTGATTCTCGGCGAGCTGAGCGCGAGAGCCCTGGAGGACGCGTTGCGTCAGCTGGTGGCGGGGCAGGTGCCCATGCCGGCCCCGCTGGCCCGCGAGCTGATCCAGCGCGCGAACGGGCTCCCGGTGTCCGCCCGGGAGCGCAACGGCTCCCTGACCGTGCGCGAGAACGAAGCGCTGGCACTGCTCGCCCAGGGACTCAGCAACAAACAGATCGCCCGGCGCCTGTCGATCTCGACCCACGGCGCCAAACGCATCGTCGCCAGCGTGCTCCTGAAACTGGGCGCACCGAACCGCACGGCGGCCGTCGTCACCGCCATCCAGCGCGGACTCATCCAGCGCTGACCCGCTCCCAGTCCACTCGCCGCATCCGAAGCCACCCACACATCGCTCACCGCCCCCGCACCCACACCCACACGGCTCACCACTCACCGCTCACCCCAACTCCACCCCGTCACCCGTCCGAGGCGCCCCCTTCCGGCAGCAGTACGACCTTCAGCGCCTGTCGCGCGTCGAACAACCGATAGCCGTGGGCCGCCTCGGACAGCGGCAGCCGGTGCGACACGAGCGATGCCGTGTCCAGCAGGCCGGCGCGCAGCAGGGCGACCACCCGGTCCCGTACGCGGATGGGGTTGCCCACCGCGAACCGCAGCGTCGACTCCCGGGCGAAGGCGTCCCGGGCGTCGAGCGGCACCGCCCGGGAGGCGTGCGAGCCGACGGCCACGACGGTGCCGCCGTAGCCGACGTTCTCCAGTGCGCAGGTGAGTGCCGCGGCGGAGCCGACCGCCTCGATCACCGCGGCTGCCCCCCGGTCCGGGCCGGACCGCAGGACCGGTCCGAACGCACGCGGCTCGATGGCCTCGAAGCCCAGTTCCTCCGCCTTCGCGCGCCTGCGCGGATCGGGGTCCGTGACCACGACGCGTGCCGCGCCGAACACCCCGGCGCACTGGGCCGACAGCAGCCCGACCGGTCCCCCGCCGACCACGCCGACGACATCCCCGGGAGTGATCCGGGCGGCCTCCGCGCCCGCGTAGCCGGTGCTCAGGATGTCTCCGACGAACAGCATCCGGTCGTCGTCGAGGTCGTCGGGGCAGGCGGACAGCACCACGTCCGCGAAGGGGACCCGGACATAGTCGGCCTGGCCGCCCGCGACCTCGGGGCCCGCCAGGGTGGAGTAGCCGAACAGTGTGCGCTCGGGGCACTGGTAGTGCCAGCCGCGTGTGCACGGGGCGCACCGGCCGCAGGCGATGATGTCGGAGGCGACGACCCGCCGGCCGACGGCGAACGGGACCTGCGGGCCCGCCTCGGTGACGACCCCCACGAACTCGTGGCCGAGCACGCTCCCGACGGCGAACCCGGGCAGTTCGCCCCGGTAGGGGTGCAGGTCGGTGCCGCAGATGGCGGTCCTCGTCACCCGGACCACGGCGTCCCGGTCGTGCCGCACCCGGGGCAGGTCGAGTCCGGTGTCGACCTCGATCCTTCCCGGGCCTCGATAGACCACCCCGCTCATCATGCGGCGGCTCCCGGTCCGGGGGACGCGAGAACCGCCCAGTCCTTCGCGGCGACGGTGACGCCGAGCGCCTGCCGGGGGACGGTGCCGTGATTGACCAGTACGGTCGTCCGCGCGCCGACGGCGACCTCCACCTCGGGTGCGACCGACTTCACGAGTGGCCGGATTCCCCCCAGTTCGGCGATTCCCTGGTAGAGGGAGTGCCACGGCCGGGACTCCAGTCGTCCGGGGACGTCAAGCATCCGTTCGACGGGCACGGCACAGAACACCACGCGCCCGGCGCCGACCGGGTGGACGACCAGTGCCGGGGTGCCATCGGCGAACGTGGCGGCCACGCGGCCGGTCGTCGCCCGCAGGGTCACCGGGGCGGATCTGCCCGTGTGCCAGTCGACGGGCCAGTCGGTGCCCCGCCAGGAGAACGACGCCTTCCCCTGGTCGGACAGCGCGAAGTCGACGATCTCCGCGCCGGTCAGTTCCTCGCCGGGGAAGCCGTGGTGCCGGTCGCCGAGGGACACGTAGACGGTGGCGCCGCCGGATGCGGCGGACTTGAGGCGTTGGACGTCGGTGAGGGTCAGCTGATCGGCGCAGGGGCAGATGACCAGGTCATGGCCGTCGACGGGTCCGGCGACGAAGTGGAAGTCGAGATGCCCGCGTTTGAGGAGCAGATGGGCGTAGAAGGCGGCGACCGTGCCCACCTCGTGGTCGAGATACGACTCCGGTCGGGCGCGGATCCGTTCGGGCAGGTACACGGCGATCCGGGGGTCCTGTGGGTCGAGCGCGAGGGACGCGGCCGAGCGGGCCAGTCGGGCGAACCGGGTGAACGCCGGTTTCGCGGATCCGTCCAGACGCCGCAGCCCGGCGTGCCGTTCCGCCGGGCTGCCCGCGTACGGTTCGTCGGTCGACGCGATGTCCTGCCAGCACCAGGCGAGCACGCCGCCGGCGCCGTTGGCGAGCGCCGACGCGGCGGACGCGCCCAGGTAGGCGGCGGCGGTGGCCTCGTTCACGCCGTAGCTGCCGAGTTCGTCCACCAGCGGCACCCCGTAGGCGGCGGCGAACCGGACGAGGAACGAGTTGAGGCTGGTGGCCTTGTACGACAGCGTGGACTCGATGGAACCGGCTGCCCAGGACGGGAAGCCGTGGACACCGATCACATCGAGCGGCTCCGCGTTGTCCGCGCCGAACGGTGAGGGGCCGAACACGGACGACGCGTTGTTCGCCTGGAGGACCAGCACGCCGGGCGCCTCCTCGCGCAGGGCGCCCGCCATCCGCGCGTACCAGGACGCCACCTCCTCGCGGGACAGGGCGGCGGCCTCGGCCGGGGCGACGGCGGGGATCTCGTCGCCGAGGTCGAACGCGAGGACGTTGCCGTGGGCACGTACCGCGCGGGCGATGTGTCGCGCGAAGTTCTCCTCGGCGTCGCGCATCGCCGGATCGCGCCACAGACTGCGGCCATGGCGCCAGTCGAGGTCCAGCAGGCGGCCGTTCATGAAGATCGTGAAGACGGAGAGGACGCAGGACAGGCCGTGCTCGGCGGCGATCGCCACGGCTTCGGACAGCCGGGCGAATGCCTTGTGTTCCGGCCGGCCCTGGGCGGGTTCGAAGTCGCGCCAGAACACGAACAGTCTGGCGGTCGTGAACCCCGCTTCGGCCATGGCCGCGAAGTCCTCGCGCACGGCGGCCGGATCCCAGTCGCTCCAGACGCGGCAGCCCGCCCGGGAGGGGTGGTAGTTGACGCCGACGACCGGCACAGGCCGCCCTCCGGTGTGGATACGGCCCGCGCGGGTGGTGAATTCCATCGCGTTACCTCCATGCCGATCGGCGCAGGCCGGTGGTGACGGCGTCGGCGACGTAGACCGCGTCGGCGTCGGACATCAGGGCGTGCAGCGGCAACGTCAGCAGCCGGGGTGCGAGGTGCTCGGTGAGCGGCAGTTCCCGCAGCGCGCTGCCGTGCTGTTCGCGGTAGTAGGTGAACTGGTGGGTCGGCGGGTAGTGGACGGAGGTCTGCACCCCGAGGGTGTTCAGCTCCTCGCGCAGCAGGGCGCGTTCGATGTGCGGGGGCAGCAGGACGACGGCCAGGTGGTGGGCGCCGTCGTCGGGCCGGTCGTCGAAGGGCATCGCCAGGCCCAGTCGCTCGCGGTACACCGACATGACGGACCGCCGGCGGGCGCGGTCCTCGGTGAGCTTGGCCAGTTGCACCCGCCCGAGCGCGGAGGAGATCTCGGTCGGCCGGTAGTTGAGTCCGACGGCGGGTACGTCGTAGGTGGCGCCTCCGGTGCGCATCCGCTCCGTGGTGTCATGGGTCAGGCAGTGGGATCGCATCGCCCTGACCCGGGCGAGTACGTCGGGGTCGCGGGCGACCACCATGCCGCCCTCGCCGGTGGTGATGTTCTTGGTGGCGAAGAAGCTGAAGCAGCCCAGGTCACCGACGGTCCCGGCCATGCCGAGCGGGGTCGGGACGAGGGGCGCGTGGGCGGCGTCCTCGATCAGGGCGACACCGCGGGTGCGGCTGATCGCCCGAAGGGCCTCCAGGTCGGCGGGGTGTCCGCCGTAGTGCATCGCGACGATGGCCCTGGTGCGGGCGGTGATGAGCTTCTCCACCTCGTACGGGGCGACCGTCAGGTCGTTGCCCGAGCGCACGTCGGCGAAGACCGGCCGGGCTCCGTGGAGGGCGGCGACCTCGGCGGAGGCGACGAAGTTGAGGGACGGGGTGATCACCTCGTCGCCCGGTCCGATGCCGAGCGCGAGCATGGCCAGGTGCAGGGCGGCGGTTCCGCTGCTGACCGCGACGGCGTCGGCGGCACCCAGCGCGGCGGCGAACTCGCGCTCGAAGGCGCGGGTCACCTGCCCAAGCGACAGCCATCGCGAGGCGAGGACCTCGGTGACCGCCGCGCGCTCCTCGGCGCCGACGGAGGTGTCGGCGACCGTCACTCTCCACTGCGGATCGGTGTTCACCCTGCCTCCCTCGCTGTGTGCCGTGCCATGACCGGCCGTCGTGGGGTGAGAGCCGCGTGATAGCCGGCGGCCACATCGGCGGCGACCCGGTCCCAGCCGAACTCGGCGCGGCTGCGGGCGAGTCCGGCGGCCCCCATGGCCCGTCTGCGTCCGTGGTCGGTGAGCAGCGCGAGGAGGGCGTCGGCGAGTTCACGCACCCCGCGTCCCACGATCAGCCCGTCGACGCCGTGCCGCACCACGTCCTCGACACCGGGGAAACGGCCGGTGATGACGGGCCGCCCGCATGACCATGCCTCGGCGAACACCAGCGGGAAGACATCCGCCGTGGTCGGCAGCGCGAGGACGTCGCACGCGGCCATGGCGTCGAGCTTGTCCTGGTCCGACACCACGCCCAGATCGAGCACGCGGGGGTCCCGGTACAGGTGTGCTTCCGCCGGGTCGTGGTGGCGGCCTGGGCCGGGCCCGATGAGGGCGAACGTCGTGTCCGGCAGCCGGTCCCCGACCAGCGGCGCGGCGGCGAGGAGTTGCCGGTAGCCCTTGGTGGCGATGCGGCGGCCCGCGAACAGCACCACCGGGCCGTCGACGCCGTGCCGGGCGCGGAACGCCGCCTTGTCGGGGCGTCCGGCGAGGTCGGGGGCCTGGGTGACGTGGCGCATACGGTCCGCGGGTGCGCCCGCCAGGCGCAGTGCCGTCCGCTCGGCGGCGGTCAAGGTGTAGATCACCGAGGCCAGTGCGCAGGCCCGGCGGCCCAGCGCGGGGTCGGGCCACAGCTGTGGGTCCGTGGCGGGGGTGAGGACGAAGGGGACCCGGTGCTCCCGTGCGACCGTCATCGCCCGGCGGACATGGTCCGGTTGTCCGAGGTCGTAGGCGTGCACCAGGTCCGGGGCCGTCCGCACGGAACCCGCCCGAACGCCGATGGCCGCACTGGCCACCTGGACGGCGTCACGGTCGAGTCCGGGGGGTGGCGGGGAGTCGGTGACCGCGGTCATGAGGTAGCCGCGGGCCGCCAGTCGTGCCGTGGTGTGCCACGCCATGCGCTCCGCACCCGCCTGGGTCCCCTCATAGCCCCCGAAGGCCACGTGGATGGCGGTCATGACACGGCCCCGGGGCGGTGCGGGTGGGCGGCGGCGTACCAGGCGTACGTCTGCCGCAGCCCGGTGTCGAGATCCACCCGGGGCTGGTAGCCGGTCGCCGTGGTCAGCACCTTCAGGTCCGGCAGGCGGCGTTCGGGAGAGCCGGGGGGCGGGCCGTGGATGTCCAGTTCGGGGTGGATGCCCGCGATCGTGAAGAGCCGTTCCGCGAGCGCGAGGGCGCTGATCTCGTCGTCGGCGTTGCCGATATTGGCCACCAGGGGCTCGTCCGAGGGCAGCCGTGTCAGGGCCACCGTGGCGGCGACGGCATCGTCGACATGGCAGAAGGACCTGGTCTGGTGGGCGCCGTAGAGGGGGAAGGGGTGCTGCCCGGCCAGCAGCCGTTCGATGAACTGCGGGATGACATGGGCGTAGCCCATCCGCGGCCCGTACACGTTGTGGTAGCGGCCGATGCGGACCCGGAACTCCCCGTCGGCGTGCAGCAGCAGCACTTCGGAGACGACCTTGCCCAGTGAGTACGCCGCGCGGGGCAGCGCCGGGTCGGGCAGCACGTAGGGCACGTCCTCGGGGGCGGGAAGTGTGGCCAGTCCGCTGCGCACGGCCCCGTCGCCCACCTCGCTGGTGGAGCTGAGGAAGAGGGTCTGCGGCGGGTTCCGGGCGCACCAGTCCAGTACGTTCACGGTGGTGAGCACATTGGTCCGCAGCACGTCGCCCGGGGCCCGGTTGCTCTGGTCCACGCCCACTTTCGCGGCCAGGTGGTAGACGTGGTCGACGGTGGGCAGCAGGTCGTCCGGGAGGGGGAGGCGGAGGTCGTGGGGCACCGCTCGCGCGTGCCGGCACAGTGCGGTGAACGCGTCGTCGGGGCGGCCCCGGGAGAAGTCGTCGAGGAGGACGACCTCGGTTCCGGTGCGCAGCAGTTCCCTCGCCAGGTGCAGGCCGATGAATCCGGCTCCCCCGGTGATCAGCGCGCGTTCAGACACGGCCCAGCCTCAGATAGGTGATGTCGCCGTGCCCGGCGAGCGCGGGTTCGAGCAGGCCCCACATGTCGAACACCACACGCGGGGGGCGCATCCTGGAGCGGAGATGCTCGGCGGTGATCTCGGCGTACCCCGGATGGTCGTTGAGCAGGAGGAGCCCGTCGGCCTCGCGAAGGCCCTCCTCCAGGGCCATCGGCTCGCACCCCAGTTCCTTGACCCGGTCGTGCGGTACGAGGAAGTCATGGGCGGCCAGGGTCGCGACCACACCGTCGAGGGCTTTCGCCACCTGGGCCGACGCGGCGCCGCGTACGTCGTCCGTCTCCGGTCGCCCCTTGTAGGCGACCCCGCACACCAGCACCTTGGCCTCGGACAGCGGCCTGGTCGTGCCCGCCCGGTAGGCCCGGGTGAAGTGTTCGACGGCGAAGGCGGGCACGCTCTCGTTGACGCGCCGCGCCGCCGCCACCATCGGGGCCTCGTAGCCCCGGGCGCGGGTCCCGTGGGTGAGGAGGTAGGGGTCCTTGGTGAGGCAGCTGCCGCCGACGTATCCGGGGCGGGCCAGGTCCGGTCGTGGGTAGCCGAGGTTCGCGCCGGCGATCAGTTCGTCGGCGTCCAGCCCGAAGCACGCGGCCATCATGGTGACCTCGTTGCCGAAGCCGTACGTGACGTCGGTGTGCGCGTTGCAGATCAGTTTGATCATCTCCGCGGCTTCCAGTGACGACACCGGGACATGGGCCGGGGTGATGCGTGCGTGCAGGGCCCGGGCCCGGTCCTGTGAGCGCGCGTCGAGCGCGCCGATGATCTGCGGGAGCGTGCCCAGTTCGGCGAGGGCCCGCCCCTGGATCAGCCGCTCGGGACAGAACGCCAGGAGGGGTTCGGCGACCCGGTTCCGGAGGCGCGGCAGGACCGTTTCGCGGCAGGTGCCGACCGGTACGGTGCTGCGGACCACGACGAGGGTGTCGTCCGACATCGCCGCGGCCACGGCGTCGGCGGCGGCCTCCAGATGCTCCAGCGCCGGCTGCCCGGTCGCCGCGGACATCGGGGTCCCCACGCAGATCACGGCGGCATGGGGCGCTCGCTCCGGGAGCGTGGCCGCCACGGTGAACCGGCCGGCCGGCAGCGCGCGCAGCAGTTCCGTCAGGCCCGGCTCGTAGAAGGGTGCCCTGCCTTCCGCGAGGGTCCTGCGGGTCTCGGCGTTCGTCTCGACGCCGATGACGTCCACGCCCGCGGCGGCCAGGGAGGCGGCCAGGGGCAGCCCCACATAGCCGAGCCCCACGACCACGACCGGGCCCCGGTCCCAGGTGCTGTCATCTCCGCTGTCTTCTCTGCTGCCATCTCTGCTGTTAGCTCTGCTGCTGCTTGTGCTGTCGGTCATCGGTTGTCCCCATTCCGGTGTCCGGCCGCCGCGATCTCCCGCAGCCGATGCCGGTCGATCTTGCCCATGCCGGTACGTGGCAAGGTGGTGAGTACGTGCACGCGGTGCGGCACCTCGTAGGGCATCAGGCGGGCCCGGCAGAAGGTGAGGACGGCGGTGGCGTCGTTGCCCGGACGCAGGGCCAGCGCGGCGTGGATCTCTTCTTCGCCGGTCCGCCCCGGCGCCCCGAACACCTGGGCCTCGCGGACTCCTGGATGCTCCGCGAGCACGTTCTCGACGCGTCGCGGACTGACCTTGCGCCCGCCGACGTTCACGAAGGCGTCCTTGCGCCCGACGACGAAGACATGGCCGCGCTCGTCGACCTCGGTGAGGTCTCCGCAGGCCAGGAGGCCGCCCTCCATCGGCGGGGCGCCGCCGCCGTCCGCGTACCCCTCGAACATGGTCGAGGTCCGCACCAGCAGCTGGCCGCGCCCCTGCCGGGCCGTTCGCGAGCGGCCGGTCCGGACCCGCCAGTCGACGCCGGGTGCCATCACCCCCGTACCGTCCGCCGGCCATGGGTCGTCGCGGTCGTGCTCGCAGGCGATCAGGCCCGTCTCCGTGCTGCCGTAGACCCGGTGCACGGGTACGCCGAGCCGGGCCGCCGCCGTCCGCGCCGAGGCGTTCGTCAGGGGACCGCCGGAGGACAGCGCGACGCGTACGTTCCCGGAGGGTCCGGCGTGCGGCAGCACCGGGGTCAGCAGCTGGTACACCAGCGGCGTGCCCAGCAGTACCGTGGCGCCCGCGTCGAGGGCCTCCAGCACCGCGCCGGGCCGGAACCTGGTCATGCTCCGCAGCCCGGCGCCGGAGACCAGGGCCGTCGCCAGCGCGCCGACCAGGCCGAAGGAGTGTGACAGCGGCACCATCGCCAGCACGGTGTCGGCGGCGGTGATCCGGTGGATGTCCCGGTACAGCACCCCACCGGCGAGCGTGCTGCCCAGCGTCTGCAGGGCGACGCGGGGTTCGCCCGTGCTGCCGGAGGTGAGCTGGAGGACGGCCGTCGCGGGGTTCTCGCGCTTCACCACCACGCCGGACGGTACGGGCGGGTGCGCCAGCTCCTCGAAGGTGCGTTGCGCGAGACCCGGGACGACCTGGACGTCGGAGGGGCCGACCAGTCCCGCCGGCGGCAGCCGGTGCAGGACGGAACGGGCGTCCCCCAGATGCGAGTTCTCGCGTTCCACGAGCACGGTGTCGACGCCGGCCAGGAACAGCCCGAGCAGCGCCGCGACGCAGACCGGCGTGTTGTCCACCAGGACGATCACCGGTCCCGCCGGCCGTTCCCAGGCGGTCGCGTTCGCCGCCGCCGTGAACGCCCTGTCGTGGAGTTCGGCGAAGGTCATGCCCTGCCAGGCGGCGCTGCCCCGGGTGCTGACGGCGAGGGCGTCGGGGGTGTGGTGGGCTGCTGCTCGGAGGCAGGTGGTGAGGGTGGGGGGTCGGTTGGGGGGTGGGGTGAGAGGCGTGGTGGGGGGCGTGCTGGGGGGCCTTTTGGGTGTCACTCCGGGCGGCGGCGCGCTCGGGTGGAGCGTCTCGCCGTACGTCATCGGCCCGACCTGCTTGCCAGGCGGTGCGACCTGACGACCTCGGCCAGGGCGTCCGGGCTGGCGTCGTCGAACACGGCGAGCAGCAGGGCGGCATGCAGGCGGTCGGCCGCCTCCGCGTCCTGCGGCTCGAACCATTCGGTGAGCCGCGTCATCAACTCGACGGCACGCAGGGAATCGCCGCCGAGCAGGAAGAAGTCGTCGGCGGGGCCCGGCGGCCGGCATTGCAGTACCGCCCCCATCTCCTGGGCGATCTTCGAGATCAGGCCGTCGGTCGCGGGATCGTCTTGTGTCACAGCTCCGTTGGCCTCTCTTGATGCGTTGTGGGGGGATGGGATCTTGGGGTGTGGGCCATTAGCGTGTGGGTCTTTGGGGTACGAGTTTTGGGGGAATGGGGCGCGGGGATAGTTGCGCAAATACAGGTCCGGGTTCTCCGCGAAGCAGCGTTTGGCCTCTTCGTACCGTTCCGGAGTTCCGATGTCATGCCAGCGGTCACTGAATGAATAGGCGTGGACTCGGTGGCCGCGTTCCATCATCGCGGCCACCAGATCGGGCATGTCGATGGGTTCGCCGGGGGTCATCGCATCGAGAACGGCCGGGTTCGCCACATAGATACCGGCGGAAATATCGAGATGGAGTGTCGGCTTCTCCCAGATACCGGCCACCAGGTCACCCCGGATATCGAGGACACCGAATCCCATCGGTACAGGGCGCCGGTGTGACGCGACGGTCAGAATTGCCCCGTTGTCCTGGTGCGTCCGGTGGAGATCGGCGAAGTCGAGCGCGGTCAGGACATCGCCGTTCATGACGAGTGCCGGCGTGTTCCAGTCCGCGACCCGGGCCAGCGGCGCGGCGGTTCCCATGGGCTGCGGGTCCGTGCTGTAGTCGATCCGGACGCCGAGTGTCCCTCCGTCGCCGAATTCGGCCTCGATCTGGTCGGCCAAGTGGGAGACACACAAGGTGATATGACGGAACCCGGCGTTTCGAAGTCGGCGGATGATGACTTCGAGGATGGAGTACTGGCTCAGCAGAAGCAGACCTTTGGGCCGGTGTTCGGTATGAGGCCGGAGGCGGGTCCCTTTCCCTCCGGTCAGGATGATCGCTCGCATCGCACGCATCCCTCGTATCGCACGCATCGGTCGCATCGCACGCGTCGGTCGCATCGCACGCATCGCACGCGTCGGTCGCGCCGCACGCATCGCAGGCATCGGTCACATCCGTCGCATCCCACGCGCCGGTCGCATCGGTCGCATCGGTCGCACGAGAGCCTCTCCATGCCGCCGTCGGCATCGCGACAAGCCCCAGGATCGGGCGCGACAGCCGGCGCCGGGAAGCCTCGAACGGGCGCTCCGCCGGGCCTAGCCACGTGGCTATACCCGTACTGTCCATGGATTTCCCGGTCCGCTGTTCCATAGACTCGATGCCCGACCCTGGAAATGACAGCGAATCCTGGACGGGTGAACCTTGCTGGTACGCACGGTGGAAGATGTCGTGGGAACCGAATGTGACGTGGACTGGGGCAATGGAACGAGTCGGCGACTGCTCGTCCAGGCCGATGAATTGGGGCTCAGTCTGACCGAGACCTTTGTACAGCCCGGCAGCGAATCGTATTTGCGGTACGACAATCACCAAGAAATCTGCTATTGCGTGAGCGGCTCCGGTTCCGTGGAGACGGACGACGGTGTCTTCGAGATCAGACCGGGGATGCTGTACGCCCCGGGCATGGGGGAACCGCACGTACTGCGCTCGCAGCACGGGATGACGCTGATGTGCGTCTTCTCGCCGGCTCTGCACGGTCGGGAAACCCACTTGCTCACACCCGGTGTGCATTCGAGCTATTAGGGGGCGGGCCGTGGCTGAACCGATCCGGTGTGAAGTCGCGTTCTCCGGTGGGCGGTCCGCCGCCGGTCCGGCGACGTGCGCGCAGCGGCACATGTGGAATCTGATCCAGCGTCGGATGCCGGACTCCGCGTTCTACCACCAGCTCCACCGGGTGGTGCTGCCGCGCGGCAGCGCATGGCCCGGGGTCTGCCAGGTGCTGGGCGAACTGGTCAGCCGCCATGAGTCGTTACGCACGGTGTACCGCGTCGGTGGGGACGGTGCACTGCGCCAGCAGGTGATCCGGTCCGGATCCTTCAGCGTCGAGGCCCTTCCCGCCGCCGACGCGCCGGACGCGGGGGACATCGTCGCGGAGTGGGAGGCGGGCGCCCGCCGGGGCGCGTTCGATCACTCGGTGGATCTGCCGTTCCGGGCCGCGATCGTGTGCCATGACGGTGAACCGGTCCACGGTGTCCTCTTCGTGTCGCACATGGCCGCCGACCTGACGGGGTTGCGCGTCCTGGAAGCCGAGATCACACGGCTGCTCGCCGCCCAGGTACGCGGCGTCACCGCCGGGCCGCCGCCGCTCCTGCGTCAGCCGTTGGAGCAGGCGGCGTTCGAGGAGTCGGCGCGCGGCCGGCGTCTGCTGGCCCGCGCCGACCGCCACTGGGACGATCAGCTGGCGGCGATGCCCTCCACGATGTTTCCCGGTGCGGCCACGGTCCCGGAGGATGCCCTGCCGCCCTTCTACAGCGCGGTCCTGACCTCGCGGGCGGTGGCCCTGGCGCTGCCGGTGCTCGCCGAGCGGCACAGGACCAGTGGCTCGACGGTCCTGCTCGCCGTGGTGGCGCTGCTGCTCGCCCGGCGCGCGGGTCTCCCCCGCTGCGCCCTCCGGCTCCTCACGGCCAACCGCACGGACCCGGAGCTGCGCGGCACGGTCGCCAACCTGCATCAGGAGGTGCTCGCGGTCGTCGACACCGACGGGAAGACCGTCGCCGATGTCATGCGCTCGGCCCGGGTCGCGGCGCTGCGGGCCTACGCCAACGGTCTCTACGACCCTGGACGGGCCGAGCGCCTGGCCGAGAAGCACGAGCGGGAACGCGGTGAGCGCATCGATCTGTCGTGCTGCTTCAACGACGCACGGTCGATCCGTGAGGACCGTCCCCCGACACGGCGGCGGGCGACACCGGCGGACATCCGCAAGGCGACGGCCGAGAGCCGCATCGAGCACGACGGCGAACTCCACGAGGCCGAGCGCTTCTTCCTCGTGATCCACGACGACGTACCGGACCGCGTCCGGATCATCCTCGGCGCGGACCCGCGGGTGCTGCCCCCGGAAGCCGTACGGGCCTTCCTCGCGGCCGTCGAGCAGCTGCTGGTCTCTTTCGCCGCGGACGAGGTGGCGTTCATGGAACCCACCACGGTCGCCGGGTGATCACCCATGACGACACGAGTCCCGACGGCGACAGGTGGTGGCACCTTGGGCGGCGACGAGGAACTGTGCTGGTGGCCCGCGCTCAAGGCCGCGAAGGCCATGGCCGCGCGTGAGGTCTCGGCGCGTGAGTACCTGGCGGCGCTCCTCGACGCCGTCGAACAGCGCAACCCTGGACTCGGGTTGGTGGTGACCCTGTGCGAGCACGCCATGTCCGCGGCGAAGGAGGCGGACGCCATGACCGCCCGCGGTGATGTGCTGCCACCCCTGCATGGTGTCCCCATGACGGTCAAGGACTGCTTCTCGACCGCCGGAACACGCACCACCGGGGGTACGGCCATGCTGTCCGCCCATGTGCCGGTCCGCGACGCCGACGCGGTGGCCGCGCTGCGCCGCGCGGGCTGCGTCGTCTTCGGCAAGACCAACCTGCCGGAGCACTCCGCCGACGTACAGACCCACGGCGATCTGTTCGGCACCGCGCGCAACCCATGGGATCCGGCCTTCTCCACCGGAGGTTCCTCAGGGGGGTCGGCCGGCGCGGTCGCCGCCGGTTTCACCCCCATCGAACTGGGCTCCGACGTGGCCGGCTCCATCCGCCTTCCCGCCGCGCACTGCGGCGTCCTCGGGCACAAGCCGAGCTTCCGTACGGTGTCCACCCACGGGCACGTGCCGCCCGCGCCCTTTGCCCATACGGTCACGGACCTGACGGTGGCCGGGCCGTTCGCCCGTACCGTGGACGATCTGGTCGCCGTGTTCGACGCGGTCGCCGGGCCCGGCTTTCGGGACGCCCCCGCCTGGCGGCTCGACCTGCCGCCCGCTCGCCGGGTGCGCAAGGTCGCCGCCTGGTTCGACGACGCGTACTGCCCGGTGGACGGGGAGGTCCGCCGTCTGCTCGAACAGGCGGCGGGTCAACTGGCCGGCGCGGGTGTCCCGGTGGAGCAGGTCGCCCCGAAGGGCATCCGTCTGGACACGAGCGACCGGGTGTTCCGCGCGCTGCTGACACCGGTCGCGTTCAGCACGTACTCCGTGCGGGACGTCGACAGAATCGTCCGCGGCGACGCCGTCCCGGGCGCGGAGCTGGGGGCCGAGCACGTCGCCCAGTCCCATCGTTCCTGGGCGGAGGCCGACGGGCATCGGGCCAGGCTGCAACTCCGCTGGCGGGCGTTCTTCGAGGAGTACGACGCGATCCTCCTGCCGGTCGCCCCGACCGCCGCGCCGCCGCACGACCACCGCCCCTTCGCCGAGCGGGACATCCAGGTCGACGGCCAAAGCAGGCCCTACTGGGACCAGATCACCTGGGCCGGGCTGACCGGCGTGTGCCACCTGCCCACGACGGTGGTCCCGGTCGGGCTCACGCGCCTGGGCCTGCCGGTCGGCATGGCGGTCGCCGGACCCTATCTCGGCGACCGCACGACACTCGCGCTCGCCAAGACCCTCGAACAGGTGCTGCCGCCTCTGGGCCGCCCCCCGGCCCTCGCACCCCTCGCACCCCTTGCACCCCTCGCTCGTCCTACGTCAGGGAAGGCAGGAGAGCATGTCCCACCCCATGCCCCACACCATTGACCTGGTGATCCCGAACACCGTCGAGTTCAATCTGAAGCGCGGACTGCTGGATGTCGACCCGGGCGTGGAACGCGACCTGATCGAACACGGCACGGGCCTCGCCGACCAGTGCGTCTTCTGGAGCACCGAGAACCGCGTACTCCTGCTCCCGGCCGGTTACTCCCCCGCGTGGCTCGCCGATGTCCACGCCGGTCTCGGCACCTCCGTGCCCCCGGTCGTGTCACCGGCACCGCGCACCGGCCGTCTCGTCCACGACCTGCTCCACGACGACCGGGCGCTCGCCGCCCTGCGCGCCGCGACCGGCGCGGCGCGCACGGTGCGATTCGTGTCCTGGGGGGCGTCCCCCGAGCTGTACACCCTGGCCGCGCTCCTCCGCAGCCAGGGGCGGGAGGTACGACTGGACATCGCGGACCCCGAGCACCACTGGTCCTGCGAGTATCTCGAATCGAAGCAGAGCTGCGTCGATCTCGCCTCGCACATCCCGGGGTTCCGCGTCCCGCGCGGTATCTCGGTCGCCGGCTGGGACCAGCTCAAGGGGGCGGTCGAGGCGATCGGGGGCGGCGGCCGGGCCGTGGTCAAGAGCATGTACGGCGTCGGGGGCTACGGCTCCGCCATCGCGCGCGGCGGCGCCGAGGGAACGGCCCGGCTGTGGCAGGCGCTGCGACGCGAGCCCTTCTTCGGCGCCTTCCCGCTTCTCGTGCAGGAGTACATCGACCACGCCGTCGACTGCCCGGCCATGGACATCCTGGTCGATGACGGCGACGCGCCCCGGCTGGAGTACAGCGTGCTCGGCGTCGACGGACTGCGGTACCGCAGCCTGGCCCTGGGCCCCGGAGTCCTCGCCCCCGATCTGAAGGAGCGGCTCACTGCACTGGGCACGGCCGTCCACGCGTTCGTCCGGTCGCTCGGATACCGGGGCTGGTTCTCGGTCGACTGTCTCCTCGGCCTCGACGGTGAGCTGTACGTGACCGAGATCAACGCCCGGCGTACGGGTGCCATGCATGCCATCGCCCTCGCGGAGCGGTGGGCCGCCGACCGCCCGGTCGTCCACTCCCATGACTCCCTGCCGCTGCGGCTCACCGAGGTCGCGTCGTACACGGCCCATGTCCGCCCGGTGTTCGAGGACCTGTGGGCGCGCGGCATCCGGGCCTACCCGTCGACCGTCCGCGCACTCACCCGGCACCGGCCCTCACTGGGCATCGTCGTGGGCGCGGAGAGCCTGGCGGAGGCCGAACGCATCGCGGGCGAGGTCCACCGGGCGGTCAACGCGGCCATGGCGGCGGGCCGTGCCCCGGCGGTGAACGGCACTGCCACCACAGGCCGTGCCACGGCGGTGAACGGCACTGCCACCACAGAGGACACCACCACCGCCGCCAAGGCGCCCGCCTTCGCCGAGCCCATCGCCGGCAGCCGCTCATGAGACCGGCCATGACCGTGGCCGGGCGACCCGTACACGGCGCCCCGGGCCGCCGCCTCCCGGTGGAGAACCCGGCGCGCGGGGAAGTCTTCGCCCACGCGCCCGTGGCCTCCGCCGAGCAGCTCGACGACACGGTGGACGCGGCGGCGACCGCCTTCCGCTCATGGGCCGCTCTGCCGCCGCGCAGAAGGCGTGCCCTGCTGCGCGCGTGCCGCACCGCGCTGGCCGTGCGGGAACGGGACCTGGCCGAGGTGCTGACCTGTGAACAGGGCAAGCCGCTGCGTCACGCCCTGGCCGAAGTACGGGCGGCGGCGGACTGGTTCGCGTACACCGCGGCGCTCGGCCTGCGGCGCCGACGGCTCGTGGACGACGGACAGGCGGAGATCTCGCTGGAGCATGTGCCGTACGGCGTCGTGGCGGCCATCGCGCCGTCCAATTTCCCGCTGCTCCTCGCCGTCTGCAAGATCGCCCCGGCGCTGCTCGCGGGCAACACCGTGGTCCTGAAACCGGCGCCGGAGACGCCGTTGTCCAGCCTGCTCATGGGCGAGCTGCTGAGCGAGGTGCTGCCGCCGGGGACGCTGAGCGTCGTCTCCGGCGACGCCGCCGTGGGGGCGCTCCTCGCGCGGCACAGCGCGGTACGGCTCATCTCGTTCACCGGCTCGATCCGGGTCGGTCAGGACATCGCCCGGGCCGCGGCGGCGGACCTGAAGCGGATCGTGCTCGAACTCGGCGGCAACGACCCGGCCGTCGTCCTGCCCGACGCCGATCCCGAGCGGGTCGCCCCGGAGCTGTTCCGGCGGGCGATGGTCAACAGCGGCCAGTTCTGCGCCGCCGTCAAGCGCGTCTATGTGCCGCGGGACAAGCATGACCGGCTGGTCGGGCTGCTCGGTTCCCTGGCCCGCTCCACGGTGGTCGGCGACGGCATGGACCCACGCTCGGCCCTCGGCCCCCTTGTCTGTGCCGTCCAGCGGGACCGGGTCGCCGGGCTGGTCGACCAGGCCGTCGCCGCCGGGGCCCGGCTCGCGGCCGGCGGATACGCGCTCCCCGGGCCCGGGTACTTCTACCGGCCGACCGTCGTCGCCGACCTGCCGCCGGGTACCGCGCTGGAGCGCGAGGAGCAGTTCGGCCCGGTGATCCCGGTCGTGCCCTACGACACCGTCCCCGAGGCACTCGACCGGGCGGGCGCGGGCGCTCACGCGCTCGGCTGCTCACTGTGGGGCGACGAACGCCGGGCCAGGGAACTGGCCGCGCGGGTGGAGTGCGGCACCGTCTGGATCAACACCCATGGCGACCTACGGCACGACGTCCCCTTCGGCGGGCATCGGGCGTCCGGCGTCGGCGTCGAGTACGGCTACTGGGGACTTCTCGAATACACGCAGATCAGGATCCGCAACATCGCGCTCGGCGAGCGGGCGCGCGAGACCACCGACGACGAAGCCGATGCCGCCGATGCCACCGATGCCGCTGATGCCGCTGATGCCGCTGATGCCACGACAGCTTGACCGCGTCACCCGTCCCACCACCCGCAACAGGCCAGGAGAACGAACGCCATGACCGACATCTCTGCCGACCTCACCGAGAGCACCCGTGACACCCCCGATCTGACCGGCCTCCGGGTGTTCGTCGGCGGCCCCATTCAGCACGCACTGGGCAACGGAGGGTTCCACTCCCCGCTCCGGCACGTCATCCGCCATCTCATCGAGGCCGTCACCGCCGCGAACGGCACCGTGTTCTCGGCACATGTCGCGGAGAAGTTCGGCGTCGACACCCCGCTGTTCACACCGGACGAGGTCAGTGTGCGGGACTTCGACTGGATGCGCCGCTGTGATGTCTTCGTCCCGGTGCTCCCGGTGCTGGAGGGCGAACTCCTGCGGACCGACGGCACCCACATCGAGCTGGGCTGGGCTTCGGCGCAGGGCAAGCCGATCGTGATGGTGACTCCCGTGCCCATGGCCGAGAACGCCAGTCATCTGCTGCGCGGCCTGCCGACGGTGGCCAGGGTGTCCGTGGTCGACCAGGAGGACGCCCAGCGGCACCCGGACGCGTTCGTGCGGCTGCTCGCCGCGGTCACCGGCAAGGTGGCGGCGGCGACGTGAGCGGGAAGGCGGGCAGCGCTGCGGCGACCGAGGTGCTCGGCATGCGGCTGGCGTCCCCGGTCGTGGTGGGATCGGGCCTGCTGACCGATCAGGAGCGCAACATCCGTCGGCTGCTGGAGGGCGGAGCGGGCGCGGTGGTGACCAAGACCATTCATCCCGGCCCCCCTCCCGGCGGGGACGAACGGATCCTGCGGCTGCCGACCGGGATGCTGAACAGCACGACGTACTCACGTCGCGGTGTCGAGGAATGGCTGATGATCACGCGCCGCATGGCGGCCGACGGCCTGCCGTTCATCGCGTCGGTGCACGCCGACACACCGTCCGAACTGGCCCGGCTCGCCGAGCGGGTCACGGCGGCCGGCAGCCCCGCGCTGGAGCTGGGCATCTCCTGCCTGAACGACGAGGACTACGGCGAGGACACACCGGAGCGGGTGGCCGCCTACACACGGGCGGTCCGCGATGCCACGCAGGCGCCGTTCAGTGTGAAGCTCGCGGCGGGCGAGGGCCTGCCCGCGCGGGTGGACGCGGCGGTCGGGGAAGGCGCGGACGCCATCACCCTCAGCGACACGATCGCGGGCCTCGCGGTCGACCCGTCCACCGGCCGGGTGCGGCTCGGCGGGGTGTTCGGGTACTCGGGTCCAGGTATCAAGCCGCTCGTGCTGGCCGAGATCTACGGTCTGCGTCGCCGCGGGGCGCGCGTCCCCGTGCTGGGCGGCGGTGGCGTCCAGGAATGCGGGGATGTGATCGAGTACCTGAGTGTGGGGGCGAACGCCGTCCAGGTCTATACGGCGTTGCACCACGACATGCACGCGACGCTCGCCAAGATCTGCCGCGGTGTCGACGACCGGCTCACCGGCATGGGCGTGTCGGCGACCGACCTCGTCGGACGAAGTCTGCGGCCGCCCCCGGACGGCGAGGACGACGGCGGCCGCAGCAGGGCGCACCCATGACCCGGCGTACGCGTGCCCCGGCCCCCCTGCTCTACGGCGATCTCACCAGCGCCGAGGTGGAGTCCGCCCTGCGGGGCGCCACCCTCATCTGGCCCGTGGGCAGTCTGGAGCAGCACGGGCCGCATCTGCCGCTGTCCGTGGACCTCGACATTCCCGAGGCCCTGGCGAGGCAGGTCGGCGCGGAGTCGGGCGGGTTCGTGATGCCGGTCCAGCCGATCGCCGCCCGGTCACTGCCGCAGAGCGGCGGCGGTTCGCACTGGCCCGGCACCCTGCATCTGCGGGGTACCACGCTGATCGACTCCCTCACCGATGTCCTCGCTTCGCTGGCCCCGCTGCGGCCCGGCAAGTTGGTCGTCATCAACGGTCACTACGAGAACGAGGCACTGCTCTTCGAGGCCATCGACGGCTGCCGGCCCGCGGTCGCCTTCCCGGACACCGAGATCATGGCGTTCAGCTGGTGGAGCATGGTGCGTGACGGCTGGATCGCCGAGCATCTGCCCGACTTCCCCGGCTGGCACGCGGAACACGCGGGCCTGACCGAAACCAGTCTCATGCTCTATCTGCGTCCCGGGACGGTGCGCGCCGAGCGGCCGGAGCACAGGACCCCGCCACCGGCCGGGATCTACCGGCACCCGCTGGACGCGACCCGCATGTCCACGCGGGGCGTCCTGTCCTCGACCACCGGGGCCTGCGCCGCCCTCGGTGAACTCCTCTTCTGGCACCTCATCGACAACATCCTGGAATCCATGGGGTGAGCCCGAAACCTCGGCGAGGCCCGCCCGGGTGCGCGGCGAGCCCGGGGCGGCGGTGGTGATCCCCTTCGATCCCCTCCGTGCCGCCGCCCCGGGCCGTCGTGCGGGTCGGTCAGTAGCTGGTGCTGACGGTGACGCCGCTGAAGCCGCTCACGGCGTGCAGGCTGATGTAGTGGGCACCGGCCGCCGGGTTGCTGACGGTCAGGGTGTGGCTGTTGCCGGTGCCGGTGGCGCGCTGTTTGTTGCTGCTGGTGGTGGCCCAGCCGCTGTCGTTGTAGTACAGGTCCGCGTCACCTGTGCCACCCGAGGTGGTGATCTTCAGCTGGGTGGTACCGGCCGGGATGTAGAGGTAGAGGTAGGCGTAGTTTCCGGTGGTGGCGGACCGGTTGCTGCGCCCGCAGTTCTGGCCCAGCTCCCTGCTGTCGGTGCCGGTGCACTCGGTGACGGTGCCGCCGCCGCTGCTGACGGTGACCGTCCTGGTGGCGGTGGCGGTGGCGCCCTTGTCGTCGGTGACGGTCAGGGTCACCGGGTAGGTGCCGGCGGCGCTGTAGGTCTTGGTGGGGTGGGTGGCGGTGGAGGTGGTGCCGTCGCCGAAGTTCCAGGCCCTGGCGGCGATGGTGCCGTCGGAGTCCGTGGACTGGTCGGTGAAGGTGACCTTCAGGTCCTGTGCGGCGGTGGTGAACGCGGCGGTGGGGGCCTGGTTGCCGGGCGGGTTGGTGCCCCCGCCGCAGTCGCCGGCCGCGCAGCCCGCCAGCCAGGTGTACCAGTCGCTGTCGTAGCGGCTGCCGATGGTGCTGGTCAGGTAGGTGCGGGCGGCGTTCCAGTCACCGGTGCGGTAGTAGCCGAGCACCTTGTCCAGGTCGGCGCGGTGGTTCTCGATCATGTATCGCGTCGCGAGGTAGCCCCAGCGGTAGACGCGGGTGGTGTCGTGGCTGTACGTGGTGCTGAAGAGGGTGCTCAGGGCGTAGGTGCCACGGCCGGCCTCGGTCATCGCCGCCGTGTAGGGGACACCTCGGTAGGAGTAGGAGACATACTCGGCGAAGCCTTCGATCCACCAGATGGTGGGGGTGGTGATGTTGGCGCCGAAGTCGCCGTACATGTCGAAGCGGCCGTCGAGGTAGTGGGTGTACTCGTGGTTGAGGTTCCAGATCTGGAAGTCCGGGCGCAGCCATTCGGCCTCGTACGCGATGAAGCGGGCCTGGTTGCCGACGGCGGAGGGGTTGCCCTCCAGGTACATGCCGCCGTTGTTGGTGTCGATCCCGTACAGCGCGCCGGCGTAGGTCTGGTAGTCGGTGCTGGAGTCGAAGACCACGACCTCGATCTTGGTGTTGTTGTCCCCCGCGACGGGACCGCTGTCACGGACGATGTCGTGGAAGTAGGCGTCCTGGCTGCGCAGGCTGTCGCAGCTGGCGGACAGCTCGCCCGCCGCCATCTGCTGGGCCCTGATGGTGATGCTGGCACTACAGACATAGGTCACCGGCAGCACCGCGTTCGCGACCTGTGTCTGGAGGTCGCAGGTTCCGTAGTACGCGCAGTTGGCCTTGTCGTAGTAGTCCGTCATCTCGGCCACGCCGACCCACAGGGGGGCGGTGGTGCCCTTCAGCGAGCTTGAGTTGAGCAGTCCGGCGGCCAGCGGGCGTACCTTGCCGCGCAGGGCGGAGTGCTGGAGGAACCTGCCGAGTTCGCGTCCGGCGTTGGAGGTGAGGTAGGACTGGTCGGTGCCCAGCAGTGAGAGGTGACCGGTCGCGAAGGTGTACAGGGCGTCGATCAGGCTGGGATCCGACTGGACGGCGGTCACGAACGCGGGCACCTGGTGGCCTCGGAAGGTCACGGTGTAGACGTTGTTGACCGCGTTGAGCATCCACCAGGAGGAGTTCCAGGAGGCGTCGTAGTCCGCCAGCAGCCGCTTGACGACGTACAGGTAGCGGGCGTTCTCCTCGGAGCTGTCGATGAGGGTGACGGCCTCGGCGAGGGTCTCACCGTTGGCGTCGTTGACATCGCCGGAGTGCGGGCTGGCGAAGAAGGCGTCGAGTCCCGCGCGGATGGCGGTCTGGAGGCCGCTGCCGTAGGTGCCCACGGCACTGGCGTTGTAGTACTGGACGTAGTAGCCGGCCCGCAGATACAGCACGAGCTGCGGCATGCCGGTGCTGGAGTTGCCGGGGTAGGACGTCGAGCCGTCGCGCAGGGCGTAGGCGACGGTCGTCATCTGCGCTTCACGGAAGGCATGGTAGGCGTCGGTTCCGGTCAGGCTGAACAGGGTGTTGACGCAGTCGGTCGTGGATGCCTTGATCTGCTGCACCAGCGCGCTGCCGGTGCGGCTGGTGAAGTCGGAGACATTGCACGCGGCGGCGGCCTGGTCTCCGGCCGCGTCCTTTGCCGCCGACTCCGCCGACTTCGAGGGCTGCGGCAGTACGCCCTCATGCGGGCTGTAGGACTCCTTGAGCGCGTCCTTGTCCGCCGCGAGCGGCGGGAGTTCGGACGCCTCGCGGCTCTCCTTGCCTATGTGCTCGGTCTCGGCGGTGGCGGTGGTGCTGGCTGACTGGGCCATGGGCGGAGGGCCGTCCTGCTGCCCGTCCTGCTGCCCGTCCCCGGTCGCGGCTTGCGCGGCGGAGAGCTGGGTCGCGGGGTGGGCGCCGGCCGGTTGTGACAGCAGGCCGGTACCCATGGCGAGGGTCAGGGCAAGTGGCAGTGCCACGCCCAGACTCCGCCGGACAAGTGACTTTCTCACTACGCCTCCCATGAGGGTGAGGACCACGCGGTGCGTGGCCTGTGGAGGAAGAGAGGGTCGTGGATCGGGGAGGGCCGCGCCGTCGGAAGGACCGGAGCACGACCGATGCCAAGATTGACATGACCACGACGACCTATGTGACATGTACCATTGCACAGGTGACATGACTCAGGGAAGCCGTCTGACGGAATCCAGGGTTTCCAATTGGCTTACGAGCACCGGGACTTGGCTTCGTAGCGGGGAAAGTGCCTGGTGGGCAGGGCAGGGGCGGGGTCCGGAATCCGGGGACTCACCACGCGCCGTACGACCGCCCTCATGGGGCGACGGCGGAAGCCCTCTCAGCCGTCGAAGCTCCGTCAGCCGTAGAAGCTCCGTCAGCCGCCGAGCCGTACGCCCGGTTCCTGGTCCTCGGCATCCGCCCGGCCGTCGGCCCACAGGGTGCGGACGTGCGCGAGATGGCGGCGCATGCAGTCCTCCGCCTCCTGGACCCGGCCCGCCACCATCAGATCGAGCAGTTCGACATGCTCCTGAGCGGAGGCGACCAGCCGCCCCGTCTCGTTGAGGCTGCTCAGGCCGAACAGGCGTGAGCGTTTACGCAGGTCGGACACCACGGTCACGAGGTGATGGTTGCCTGCGAGGGCCAGCAGCTCAAGGTGGAACCGGTGATCGGCTTCCAGGTACGTGAGGATGTCATGCCGCTCGGCCGCCGTGACGATCTGCCGGGCCAGGGGACGCAGCGTCTCCAGTTGCCCGGCGCTCGCCGTCGCGGCGACCCGTCCGACCGTGGGGACCTCGATCAGGGTGCGCAGCTCGGTGAACTCGTCCAGGTCCTGTTCCGTCATCTCGGTGACCCGGAATCCCTTGTTGCGCACCGCTTCGACCAGGCCCTCCCGGACCAGGTCCAGCATGGCCTCGCGCACCGGAGTGGCGGACACACTGAGTCTGGCCGCCAGGGCGGGTGCGGAGTAGATGACACCCGGACGCAGCTCACCCGCGGTGAGGGCGGCCCGGAGCGCGTTGGCGACCTGATCGCGCAGATGGGCGTGGACGGAGATGACCTGCGGTTCGAGATGAGTCATCTCTGCTCCTCCGTCCGACCGGCCCGACAACCCTCCGACTATACAATGTCACGTTGCTGTGACGGTCGGACGGTTCGGACTGTGCGGGGAGGTCAGCGCAGTGACGCCAGCCAGGTCTCGACCTCGTCGGCGCCGCGGGGCAGGGCCGATGACAGACACAGGGCCCCGTCGGCCGTGATGACGAAGTCGTCCTCGATCCGTACGCCGATCCCGCGCAGTTCCTCGGGTACCGTCAGGTCGTCGGGCTGGAAGTACAGTCCGGGTTCGACGGTGAGGACATGACCGGCCTTGAGCGTGCCGTCGAGGTAGGTCTCACTGCGGGCACCGGCACAGTCATGGCAGTCCAGCCCGAGCATGTGACCCGAACCGCAGACGGTGTACCGGCGATACAGGTCGGCATCCCACGAAGAGCCCGGGGCCGCGCCCGGTCGGCCGTGCGGCGGCAGTCCCCACGCGTCGAGTCCTTCGGCGATGACCCGCATCGCGGCGTCATGGAAAGCGCCGTACCGGGCGCCGGGCCGCAGCGCGGCGGCACCCGCGGCCTGGGCGGCGGCCACCAGGTCGTGAACGCGGCGCTGGGCGTCGGTGAAACGGCCGCCGACCGGGAACGTCCGGGTGATGTCCGCGGTGTAGAAGGAGTCGGCCTCGACCCCCGCGTCCAGCAGGAGCAGGTCCCCGTCCCGCACCGGGCCGTCGTTGCGCATCCAGTGCAGGACGCAGGTGTGTGCCCCGGCCGCCGCGATGGTCTCGAAGCCCAGCCCGTGACCCCCGAGCCGGGCACGCCGGTTGAAGGTGCCCTCGATCCAGCGTTCCCCGCGTGCGAGACGGGTGGCAGGGCCCAGTTCGCGCCCGACGTCATGGAATCCGGCGATCGTGCAGTCCACGGCCGTACGCAGCTGGCCGATCTCCCAGTCATCCTTGACCAGACGCAACTCCGAGAGGAATTGGGTCAGTTCGGCATCGGCGTGGGGGGACGGTGACAGCAGCGCGTCGACGAGTGCGTCCACACGTGGGTCCGCACCGCGCAGCACGCGGGTCGGGGCGTTGTGGCTCAGGGCCCGGTCCAGGTCGTCGCGCGGGGCGGCCTCGATGCCGAGTGCGTCGGCGGTCTCGGAGAGCGTACGGCGCCGGCCGGTCCAGAACTCGCCGTACCGTCGGTCGCTGTGGAACTCCGTGCCGCCCGGTCCGCCGTGGCGCGGTGACCGCGGCCGGGTGAACAGGGTGACCGAGTGGCCGCTTCCGGTGGGTTCGAGGACGAGGACACTGTCGGGGACCGCCTGCGACCCTTGTTCGGCGGTGAGGTGGACGAACGCGGAGTGGGGGCGGAACGGGTAGTCGAAGTCGTTGCTCCTGACCTTCAGCCCGCCCGACGGGACGACGATCCGTTCACCGGGAAACCGCTCGGACACCGCCGCGCGCCGCTTCGCCGCGTACGCCGCTCCCGTGACCGGCGGCAGCTTCAGGTCCGTGTCCGCCCACCCTCCCGCGAAGGGGCCGCCGCTCGCGGTGGCCGATCCATCCCGATTCCCCATACTCATGTCGCGCACGTTGTCCTGCTCCTTCATCGAGGGACTCATCGAGGGACTCCCCATGTGTCGTGGCCGGCCGCACGGTGAGGTGGGCCGTGACGTGGACCGTGTGAGACATCAGCCGCGCAGCCGGGCCATCCATGCCTCCACGTCGTCCGCGTTCCGGGGCAGGCGGGCCGAGAGATTCTCGTGGCCCTCCTCGGTCACCAGGAGGTCGTCCTCGATGCGGACACCGATGCCGCGGTACTCCTGGGGAACGGTCAGGTCGTCCGGCTGGAAGTACAGGCCCGGTTCGACCGTGAGCACCATGCCCGGTTCCAGCGTGCCGTCCACATACAGCTCGGTCCGGGCCTTGGCGCAGTCGTGGACGTCCAGGCCGAGCAGGTGACCGGTGCCGGCGAGGGTCCAGCGGCGCTGGAGCCCCAGGGCGTGGGCCTCCTGTGCCGACCGGCCCTCGAACAGGCCCCAGGCGGCCAGGTGCTCGGCCAGGACCCGCTGGGCGGCATCGTGGAAGTCGCGGTAGGCGGCACCCGGCTTGACCGCGGCGATGCCCGCCTCCTGGGCCGCGTACACCGCGTCGTAGATCTTGCGCTGGATCGGGGTGAAGCGGCCGTCGACGGGCAGGGTGCGGGTGATGTCGGCGGTGTAGAGATTGCGGGTCTCCACCCCGGCGTCGAGCAGCAGGAGGTCGCCGGGGCGGGCCTCGCCGTCGTTGCGGACCCAGTGCAGGGTCGTGGCGTGCGGTCCGGCCGCGCAGATCGAGGCGTAGCCGACGTCGTTGCCCTCGATGCGTGCGCGGGTGAAGAAGGTGCCTTCGATGAGGCGCTCGGGGGTCGGGGCGGCGGCGCCGAGGGCGCGGACGGCGTCCTCGAAGCCGAGGGCGGTGGCTTCGCAGGCGAAACGGAGATCGGCGATCTCGAACTCGTCCTTGACCAGGCGCATTTCGGAAAGGGTCACGCGGAACTCGTCGTCGCGCTCGGCTGTCGTCCGTGCGGCGAGAGCGGCGTCGATGCCCGTGTCGTGGCCGCGCAGCACGCGGGCCGGGCCGAGGGTGGCGCCGAGCCGGTCGGTGAGCGCGCGGACATCGTTGCAGGGCAGGCCGAGCAACTGTGCGTTCTCGGCGAGAGAGTTGCGGCGGCCGTCCCAGAGTTCGCCGTGGTAGTCGAGCCAGAACTCGCCGTTCTCGCGGTCGGAACGCGGGAGCAGATACGCGGTCGCCCGGTGTCCGCCGTACGGATCGGGCTCCAGGACGAGCACGGCGTCCGGTGACTGGTCGCCGGTCAGGTAGACATAGTCCGAGGAGGGCCGGAAGGGGTGGTCCGTGTCGTTGGCGCGGATCTTCGGGCCGCCGGCCGGGATCACCAGCAGTTCACCGGGGAAGCGGGCGGACAGCTCCGCCCTGCGCCGCGCGGTGTGGGCCGCCTGCGCGATCGGCTGGAGTCCGTAGCGTTCGGTGTCCGCCCAGCCCCGCTTCATGTTCTCGGCGAGTTCGGCGCTCACCTGCCCGTACAGACCGTTCTTGCGGTGCTTGTCCTCGTCCGTCTGCGCTGCCACCGTCGTCTCCTGAATCGAAGGGGTCATGGACATGGTTCCCCGGGGCCTGAGGTCGCCGGGGTCAGGTGCGTCAGCAGTCCTTGTCCGGCGGTGGTCAGCGACCAGCGCGCGCCGTCCGTCGCGGCGCCGCCGTCCTGGGCGGTGCCCGGTGTCTCCCCGGCGGCCGGGCCGGGTGCCGACGCCGTGGCGAGAACCGCCCAGCAGCGCTTGCCGGTGGCGGTGTGCTCGGCGCCCTGGAACAGACAGAGGGCCTCGGTGAGGGCAAGGCCGCGGCCCCGTTCGTCGTCGGTTCCCGCCGCACAGGGCCGCGGTAACGCCGTACCGCCGTCGAGAACCGTGATGACGACGAGTTCGTGTTCCAGGGTCACCTCGACGGTCAGGGGGCCGCCCGCGTGCACCAGACCGTTGGTGAGCAGTTCCGACGCCACCAGTTCCAGGCGGAAGAACAGTTCGTCGTCGTACTGTCCGGCCCATGACTTCACCGCCGCGGCGATGCGGTGGCGGGCGCCGCGTACCGCGGCCGGGGTTGCCTCCACGGCGAAGCTGACCTGGGTGTGCCGCATGGTGTCTCTCCTCGACGTGCACCGCGGTGCAAGAGTCACGGGGAGCGACCCGCTCCACCGCACGGCGGGGGCAGGACGCCCAGTGGAGATTTCCACGACCGGCCGGTCCGGGCCAACGGGTTGAGGCATAGGAGAAGGAGCGGGGCGGTCATAACGTTCGGCGGCGGGGCGCGGGTGAGGGCGGGGACGTGGCGGCCGGGACCGGGCGGGGCGGCCGGGACGTACGGACGGCTCAGGCCGGGCCACCGCATGACGCGGACCGGGCCCCGTCCACCGCGCCCGCGCGCATAATGGACCGCGTTTCCACCACACAGCGAGGTGTACCGATGGAACTGGAGCTGCGCCATCTGCGGGTGCTGTGCGCGCTCGCGGACTGCGGGAGCGTCGGCCGGGCGGCGGTCGCGCTCGGGTTCACCCAGCCCGCGCTGAGCACACAGCTGCGTCGCATCGAGCGGCTGCTCGGTGAGGGGCTGTTCGTGCGCAGCAGCACGGGCGTGGAGCTGACCGCGTACGGCGCGGACGTCGTGAGTCAGGCCCGTGAGATCCTGATCCGGGCCGATGCCCTCGGCCGGCGCAGCCCGGGCTTCCCGGCCGCGGCGGCCGGAACACTCCGGCTCGGTGTGACCAACACCCCGGTGGTGCCGACGCTCCTGGACACCCTGCGCGAGACCTGCCCGGACCTCACGGTCTCCGTCCACAGTGTGTACGCCACCGGTGAACTCCTCAGGCTTCTGGAGTCCGGCGAACTCGACGCCGCGCTGGGCGTCGACTACCCCGGGATGCCGGTGCGGCACTCCCCCGCGCTGGCGCACCGCGCCATCAGTACGGTCCCGGTGTTCGTGGCCCTGCCCGCCGGCCATCCACTGGCTCACCGCGTCGAGGTCCCGCTGGAGGAGCTGTCCGAGGACACCTGGTTCGTCTCCTCCGACGACGGGGTGGGCTGGCCCGGTGCCTTCTACGACGCCTGCCAGGCCGCGGGTTTCATCCCGGCCGCCACTCATGAGTTCCATGTGCTCGATCAGTTGCAGTCGATGATCGCCAAGGGGCTTGGGGTGACCGCCGTCCAGCCCACCCTGTGCCCGATCGACGGTGTGGTGGTCAAGCCGCTGAGCGGTGACCCGCTGTGGCAGCGGCACCTGCTTCTGTGGCGTCCCGAGGCGGTCGAGGCGCCCGTGGCGGAGGCTCTGCACCATCACGCCGTACGCACCTACCGGAATCTGCTGGCCCAGGCTCCGCACCTTCAGAGGTGGTTGACCCGCGCCTACACGACCACCCGTGTGCCGGACGGGCTCAGAACAGGGCCGTCGGAGCCCTGAGGATCTGCACCGCCTGCACTGACGTGAGTGTCTTCGCCGGCGTGAGTGTCTGCACCGACTTGAGTGTCTTCGCCGCTCGTCCGGCGCAACATGTCCTCCCGGTGGCGCGGTGGGCCCGGTGCCGGGACATAGACAGAGGAAAAGGGTCGCGCCGACGCGTGCGTCATGTCCCGCGCGTCTCGTCGTCCTCTGTGGAACATGGTGCGTGCGGATGCCGAAGACGGTCGTGCCCGAGGTGTCGAATCCGGGCCTGAAGCGAGACATCGGTCTGATCGGCCTGGTCTGGACGTCCACGGGGTCCATCATCGGATCGGGGTGGCTGTTCGGGGCGCTGTTCGCGGCGCAGGCGGCAGGGACCGCCGCCCTGCTCTCCTGGGGGATCGGCGCTCTCGCCGTGATCGTCCTGGCGTTCGTGCACGCCGAGCTGGGGGCCATGTATCCGGTCGCGGGCGGCACCGCGCGTTTTCCCCACTATGCCTTCGGCAGTGCGGCGGGGGCGTCCTTCGGCTGGTTCTCCTGGCTCCAGGCGGTGGCCACGGCGCCGATCGAGGTCATGGCGTCACTCAACTACCTCAGTGTCCACGCCGACTGGGTGCAGACGGAGAAGAACCACCTCACCGCCGCCGGGTACGGGCTCGCCGTCGCCTTCATGGCCTTCTTCGTGCTGGTGAACTTCCTCGGCATCCGGTGGCTCGCCCACACCAACAGCGCCGCGACCTGGTGGAAGGTCGCCGTGCCCGTCCTGACCATCATCGTGCTGGCGGCGACCGTCTTCCACGGCAGCAACTTCGGTCATGACGGCTTCGCTCCGTTCGGCACCCAGGGTGTGCTCTCCGCCATCAGCACCAGCGGCATCATCTTCGCGCTGCTGGGTTTCGAGCAGGCCGACCAGCTGGCCGGGGAGAGCCGCAATCCGGCGCGGGACATCCCCCGGGCGGTCATCGGCTCGATCCTGCTCGGCGCCCTCATCTATCTGGCCCTCCAGGTGGTGTTCATCGGGGCGCTGCCGCCCAGCGCGTTCACCCATGGCTGGGCCGATCTGACCTTCGCCGACAAGGCGGGGCCGTTCGCCGGACTGGCCCTGTCGGCGGGGCTGGGCTGGCTCGCCACGCTGATCTACATCGACGCGGTCGTCTCGCCCACGGGTACGGGCCTGATCTACACCACCGCCGCGTCGCGGGTGTCGTACGGCCTGTCCCGCAACGGGTACGTACCCGAGGTCTTCGAGCGGACCACCCGGCGAGGCGTCCCCTGGTTCAGCCTGTTCTTCGCCTTCGTCGTCGGACTCATCATCTTCCTGCCGTTCCCCACCTGGCAGAAGCTGGTCGGCTTCGTCACCTCCGCGAGCGTCCTCATGTACGCGGGTGCGCCGCTCGCCTTCGGGTGCCTGCGCCGACAGGACCCGGACCGGCACCGGCCCTACCGTCTGCCCGGCGGCATGTTCTGGGCGCCCGTCGCCTTCATCGTCGCCAACCTGATCATCTACTGGGCGGGCTGGGACACCCTGTGGCGGCTCGGCCTGGCGATCGTCCTCGGCTATCTCCTGCTGGGCGGCTCGGCGCTGCTCAGGCTCAACCCGAGGGTCCCGCACATGGACTGGCGCTCCGCGCAGTGGCTGCCCGTCTATCTCGTGGGCATGGGGGTGATCTCGTGGCAGGGCGGCTATTGCAGCACCGGCCCGGCCGCGACGGCGTCCTGCGGCGCGACCGGTGCCCTCCCCCTGTGGTGGGACATGGTGACCATCGCGGCGTTCAGCCTGCTGATCTACTTCTGGGCGTACTCCGTCCGCCTCCCCGACGCGGAGGCCCACGAGTACATCGGAGCGCAGGAGTACGAGGGTCCGGCCGACGCTCCGCCGACGCGCTGACGTCGGAGCGCCGACGGTCAACCCGCCGCTCCCAGGCTCCCCGCCGCCCACGGCACTGGGCCTCTCATCCACCTGGAGTCTGATCACGTGTACCTGGCGACGGCGTGCGCACTGGCATCGGCGGTCTGTTACGGCACAGCCTCCGTCCTCCAGGCCGTCGCCGCCCGCGCGGCGGAGCCCGGCACCGGCTCCGGCGTCGATCCCGCCCTGCTGCTGCGCGCCCTGCGCCAATGGCGTTACGTCGCCGGACTCGCCCTGGACGGCCTCGGGTTCGTCCTCCAGGTCATCGCCCTGCGGTCCCTTCCCCTCTACGCGGTGAGCGCCGCGCTCTCGGCCAGCCTCGCGGTCACGGCGGTGGTCGCGGCCCGTCTGCTGGCCGTCCGTCTCAGCGCCACCGAACGGGGTGCGGTGGTGGCGGTCTGCGCCGGGCTGGCGCTGATCGCCCTCGCCTCCGGCCCTGAGGGCAGCAGGCCCGGTCCGCCCGCCCTGCCCTGGCTCCTGCTCGGCGCCGCCGCCGTCATCCTCCTCACCGGCGCTCTCGCGGGCCGCCTGCCGGGCACCCCACGCGCCCTGCTGCTGGGACTCGGCGCGGGCGCGGGATTCGGCGTGGTGGAGATCTCGGTACGGCTGATCGACTCCCTCGCGGTCCCCGCCCTGTTCACCGATCCGGCGCTCTACGCGCTGCTGCTCGGCGGGGCGGCCGGATTCCTGCTGCTGACCTCGGCGTTCCAGCGCGGCTCGGTGACGGTGGCGACGGCGGGCATGGTCCTCACCGAGACCGTCGGCCCGGCGCTCGCGGGCATCGTGTGGCTGGGTGACCACCCCCGCGACGGTCTCCAGTGGCTGGCGATCACGGGATTCACGGCGGCGGTGGCGGGCGCGCTGGTCCTGACCCGGTTCGGCGAACCACCGGCGGGCGGCGGCGAGTCGCCCGGGTGACTCCTGCGGGCGGGTCCGCGACGCGTCCGGTACGGCCCTCCGCACGCGAAGACGCCTGCCCCGAGGACGCCCGCCCCGCAGGTGCCCGCCCCTCAGGTGCCCGCCGCGCAGCTGCCCGCCGCCGGAAAGGGCGCAGCACCGGCCTCTTTCAGAACCTGCGAGGAAACCGCGCGGGACGATTTGAATAATACGGAATCGGCTACAAAGCAGATTTCAGCGCGCGGATGGGCCCGACTGGCAGACGCTGGGCGTTCTCCGACAAATTTCACGCCAATATGGAGCGTTTTCTGAAAATCAGCTCGGGCGGCAGCATCAGCGCGCGGATACCCCGAGGGTTTCGGTTTCCGGATTCGAGAACGGCCGCCTCAGGGCGCGTGCTGTCGCTGAAGATCACGGGAAGCGCGGGCATGAAAATGGTTCTCACCTGCGCCGCACCCGCATACCGGTCGAGCGGATGGTGCCGGGGATCAAATTTTCCCCACCCCGGGCGGTTTGGGCGTCATTTAATTCCCTATCTCGAATTGTCCTAATTCTGCCGGGGTAGCGAAGCGGTCGGGATCGAGAAGCCTGACCGTCAGGCCGTCACTAATGCCCCTCGGCCCATTTTCGGATCAACGACAGCAGTTTCGAGGTTGGCGATCCGCTTTTCCGCGAGGCGGAGGTGGGCCCGGGAGTCTTCCTGCCGCTCCCGCAGAGAGCGCATGCCCCGCGTCATCCCGTGGACGCGCCCGCCGGCAACACGATCGCCCTCCGCATGCCCCTGTGAAGGAGTACGTGATGTCACCAACCGTGCCGCCGGACCCGTATGCCCGGCCGGTCACCCCACATCGCAACCGGGGGCGCGGCACCGTGTCCCGCCCCGGGCACGCCCTATGAACGGGCGCGCGGCGGCGGCGTCGGCGCACGCGTCCGCGGCGGCGTCCCCGGAGGCCGCCCGCTGGCTGCTCACCGGTTTCTTCGCCGGTCTCGGCGGTGCGATGGCGGTGTGGGGCGCCCGCCTTCCGTCGGTCCAGGAGGCGGCCCGGCTCGATGCGGGGCGCCTCTCCCTGGTGCTGCTGGCCGCGGCTGCCGGCATGGTCGGCGGTCTCCAGCTCGGGTGCCGCCTGGCACACCGTCATGGCCCCTCACGTCTGCTGGTCGGCCCCGGCGCGGCGTTCGGCCTCACCCTGGTCCTGCTGGCCCAGTGCCGCACCCTCACCACGCTGATCGCGGCGGCCGCTGTGTTCGGGTTCGCGCACGGCCTTCTCGACGTCGGCATCAACTCGGCGGCGGTCAACTGCCAGGCGGCCTGCGGGCGGCCCATCATGGCGTCGCTGCACGCCGCGTGCTCGGTGGGAGGTGTGGGCGGCGCCGCCCTCGCCGCGGGCACGGCCCGGGTGTCCCATTCGGTGATGTTCACGGCGGTGGGGGTGCTGGTGGCGCTCGCGGCCGCGGCCGCGACGCCCGCCATCCGCCTGGCGGCACAGCTGGACGACGACCCGGCCCGGAGCGCCGCCGCGGGCTCGGCGGCGGGGTCGCGCCGCAGGGTGAGTCTTCTGTCCGCCCTCGCGGCGGCCTGTCTGCTCAGTGAGGGTGCCGCCCTGGACTGGTCGGCGGTTCACCTGAGCGGGCTGGGTGCCACCGATGCCGTGGCCGCCGCGGCCTATGCCGTCTATTCGGCGGCCATGGCCGTGGGACGGCTTCTCGGCGATGGCCTGACCGCACGGTACGGGGCACCCGCCGTCGTCCGCACGGGCGCCGTGGTGGCGGCCGTCGGCCTCGGCGGCTCGCTGGTCATCGGCAATGTCCCGGCGGCGCTGGGCGGCTGGGCGGCCCTGGGTCTGGGCCTGTCCGTCACCGTGCCGTCGCTGATCACCGCGGCGGGACGGGGCGGTCCTCGCGCGGTGGGCACGGTCACCGCCGTCGGCTACATCGGTCTCGCCGCGGGCCCGGGGGCGATCGGCCTCCTGGCCTCCCTCACGTCCCTGCCCGTGGCTCTAGCCCTCCCGGCCGCCCTGGCGGCGCTGGTCGCCACCGCGTCCCACCGCGCGCTGGCGTCTCCATGACGGGTTCGGCGAGGGGGTATCGGGGGCGTGGTGTCGCGGGGGGGGTGTGTGCGGTGCCTGGGTCGCTGGGGTGTGGGTGTCCGTGGGGGGCCTGAGTGGGCCCCGGTGGGCCCCGGTGGGCCCGGGTGGGGTGGGTCCACGATCCGGCGGTCCCGGCCGTCGGCCAGTGACCCGATCAGCGGGCCAGTCAGCGAGCCAGTCACCGGGCCATCGGCGGGCGAGGCAGCGGCCCAGTCAGCGGGCGAAGCAGCGGGCCAAGTGGACGTGGGCCGGGGCCGGGTCCGCTCCGGGGCCCGACGGCGACCGGAATCGAGTAGTGGGAGTTGGCGTGGATGCAGATGCTGCCGGTCGCGGCGGCCGGCGTGGCGGTCGCCATGACACCCGGTGCCGTGGCCAGGGCGCCGACGGCACCGGCCGGTGCCAGGCGCTGCTTGGACCATTCTCATGGATGACCGGACGGGCGGTGCCTGTGCCCCGACGGACAGAGCACCTCCGCGCGGGATCGACGGCGCGCAGGACGCCGTGGCCCGGCAGAGTTCCTTCGCCGGGGCGGGCCAGTCACTCCCCCGGCGCCGTCACTCCCCCGGCGCCGTCACACACATCAGCACCCGGAAGTACCCGTCCGGGTAGGGCTCGCCGACAGGCGTCCCGGCGACCTCGATCCAGGCGTGGGCGCGCAAGGGCCGGCTGCGGACTCCCGCGCACCAGCGCGGCCAGTGGCCGGACATGCGACACAACAGGGCGGTGGCAAGGGAGCGTTGGAGACAGTGTTCGCCCGCGCAGCGGGTGCTGACGGAGATCACGGCCGTGCGCGCGGTGAGGGCGCCTTCGAGACTGGCCGGTCGGGCGCCTTTGCGCAGGAGACACAGGACGCGGCGGATGTGCCGGGGCGGGAGCAGGGCCAGGAGCCTGGCCGCCGCCACCGAGGCGCGGGCGGGGAGCCACCGCAGGAGCGGGAGCCGGTCCCCGCGCTCCGGAACCAGATGCACGCTCATGGCCGCACCACCACCAGGTCGGCCACGCACAGCGAGGTGACCAGGGCGTCGATGTCCCGCGCGGCGCTCTCCTCGCTCACGGGGAAGCGTTCGGTGGTCCGCCCCACGACGTCGGCCGGCTCCGTGCCGTCGAGGAGGTGGCGCAGCACGAAGGCGGCCGTTTCGTTCAGGTACCAGTAGCGGCCGGTGCGCTCGTCGAGCAGCACCATGTCGGTCTCGGTGTCCGTGGCGGACACATGGGTACGGAAGCCGAGGTGCATCAGGGTGTGCCTTCCGGGTGGGTGGGGGTGGGTGACACCGTCGCCGAGCCGGTCCCCGTCCCGGCCGTCGTCCAGCGGGCGGCGCCATGGTCCGGTGCGGGCCCGGCTCGCAGGCCGCGGAGCCATGACTCGCACGAGAACGTCGACTCCAGCGGGGTCAGGCTCATTCCGCGCGGGTGGGGTGCGAGCAGGGTGCGGCGCAGCGCCGACGGGTCGACCAGTCCCAGGTCGCCCAGGAGGAGGCTGTCGGTGAGGGCGACCAGGTCGGTGTGTGTGCGACGCAGGTCCTGGTGGAGGTCGTAGCTGAAGTCGCCTTTGGTGGTGCGGTTCAGCAGGGGCTCGGGCACCTGTCCGTGCATGGCGCGGGCGAGCAGTGGTTTGAAGTGGGTGGGTGAGAAGCGGTCTTCGAGGCGTACGGACATCGCCGCGGTGATGACCTCGTCGTCCAGGAAGGGTGCGGCCAGTCCCGCCCCGGCCGGCCGCATCAGCCGGTCGACCTGACGGACGCTCATGCCCGCCGAGCGGACGAACTGGACCGTCTGCTGCTGCACCCGCAGCGGGGACAGTGGTTCCCAGTCCGTGCGTGCCGCCTCCCGCAGCACGCCCCGCACCAGGTCCAGCGCGTGAGGCGTCGCCCAGCCGGGCAGGCGCAGCCGGGGCATCCAGTCCAGGCTGACGCCCCCGGGAGCGGCGGTCAGCCCGTTCGGGGTGCCCTTGAGCCAGGCGTCGAAGGTGCCCCGGTGCGCGAGTGCGCGCAGCGCCGCCGCGAGTGGCCAGCGGGCCGTTGCGCGATGGGCGGCGAGCCGGCTCAGTGCCAGCAGTGGCCTGCTGCGCAGCAGATCGTGCAGATAGAGGGGATTGGCGCCGAACAGTTCGTCGCCGCCCAGGCCCGACAGATGGGTTCGCGCCCCGAGGGCCGCCACCCGCCGTGCCATGTGCGGGCGGTACGCCCTGCCTCGGATGTCCTTGTACGGCTCCTCCGCGTCGGCGGCGGGCCCGGCCGCGTCGGCGTACCACGCGGGCACGTCGGTGTGGCGCAGGGTCACATGGTGGCCGTCGGGCAGGTGCCGGGCCGCCAGCCGGGCCCAGAGCGGGTCGTCGTTGGCGGGGTCGGCGGCCTCGCGCTGGACGGTGACCAGGGCGGCGGGTTGCGCCGCGGCCAGGAAACACAGACTCGTGGAGTCCATGCCGCCGGAGAGGTCGCAGGACAGCACGGTGGCGTCGCCCCGGCAGGTGCTGAGTGACCTGTGCAGCGCGGTGCGGACGCGCTCGGCGCCCTCGGCCATGGGCAGCAGCGGTTCGGGCGGGGTCCACCAGCGGGTGCGGCGGACGCGGTCCTCGTGCTCGACGGTCAGTTCGTGATCGGCGGGAAGGTGAGCGACGCCCGCCCACAGGGTGTGTTCCCCGAAGGGGTGGGCCACTTGTGGGCTCAGGAGCCGCATCGCGACCTGGGCGACCTCCACGGACGCGTCGGTGAGTGCGGCCAGTACGTCCGCGCGGTCGGCGGCGATCACCGCGCCCCCGTGGCGTGCGGTGAACACCCTCCTGGTGGCGGAGGCGGTGCCGCGTACCCGGATCCGGCCGGGGGACGACATGACGAGGTGAAAGCCGCCGGGCAGACCGGCGGCCGGGTCACCGGTGACCCCGTCGGCGGTGACAGCGCGCCCCAGGCGGGCGGCGAGCCGGGCCTCGGTGACGGTGTGTCTGCCGATGACCGCGACCGCGTGGACGCCCGCCCTCGCGGTCACCGTCTCCGCCGCCTCCCACCGCCCCAGCAGCCAGGGCCGGCCCGAGGCGTGCCGTACCTCCTGGCCGGACCAGGGGCGCAGCCGGTCGGCGGCCTGCGAGGCCGCGTCGTGGTCGGGCAGCACGGCGAACCATGAACCTTGCAGCATGGACACGTCCTTTCGGTCCTTGAGCCCTTTCGAACCCTTCGGACCCTTGAGTCCTTTCGGCCCTTCGGACCCTTGAGTCCCTTCGACCCTTTCGGTCCTTTCGGCGGACGGCCCGCCCCGGCCGCGCGGGCCGGGGCGGGCCGAGCGCTCAGCCCTGGAAGTCGGCGAAGACGTCGAACCAGCCGGCGAAGTCGGTGATGCCGCCCTTCTCCGTGCCCAGGGTCAGTTCCATGAACCCACCGGCCTCGACCAGCACCGGCGGCTCATAGACACCGGTGTGCGCCGGGTTCGTGCCCGGGTTCGTCGCCATGCCCGTCTCGACGCCCTGGTGCATGGCCTTCTCCATGGTGTTCTCCATCGTGATCTCCTCACTGGTGGTGCCCGAACGGGCGGGATGTGCGCCCCGGCGGCTGTCCCCGGCTCGCTGGTGAGGACACGAACGGCCGGTGGCTTCCGTATGTCACCGGTTCGGGTGATGCACCCCATGGCCCACGGCGGAGGAGGCGGGCCGGTCGGCGGCACAGGGTGGCCGGTAGTCGATTCCCGGGAAGTGACGGGACCACTGATCACGGCTGATGACGGTGCCGACATGACCGCAGGCATGGGCGAGCGCGTCAGGCAGGCCGGTGGACCAGAACTGGGCGGTGCTGTCGGCGCTCACCGTGACGAACGTCCCCGCCGCCGGCAGATGCCGTACCGCCCGGACCGCTCCCGCGTGACCGGTCAGCCCGGCCAGTGCGACGGGCCGGGCCCGGTCGCTCACGTCCCAGGTGCGTACGGTCCGGTCCTCGCCGGTCGTCACCACCGTACGGCCGTCGGGGGCGAAGGCCACGCCGGTGACGATGTCGGCGTGACCGGCGAGGGTGCCCAGCCGTACGGGGTGGCGCGGGTCGGCCACGTCCCACAGCCGTGCCGTGCGGTCGTCGCTCCCCGAGACGAGGGTGCGGCCGTCGGCGCTGTAGGCGAGGGCGTCGACGAAGTTCAGGTGCCCCTTGAGTACGGCGATGGTGGAGGCTCGGCGCGGATCGGTCACGTCCCACAGGCGGACCGTACGGTCGTCGGAGCCGGAGGCGAGGGTCCGGCCGTCGGGGCTGAAGGCGACCGGTTTGACGTTGAGGGAGTGACCGGCAAGCGAGGCGAGGAAGCGAGGGCGGGCCGGGTCGGTCAGGTCCCACAGCCGGACGGTGTGGTCGTAGCTGCCGGTGGCGGCCGTGCGGCCGTCCGGGCTCAGGGCGGCCGAGAAGATGATGTCGTCATGGCCCGTGGGGGTCTGCGACAGCAGGGCGGGGCGGTGTGGCCGGGACACGTCCCACACCCGGATCGTCCGGTCCCGGCCCGCTCCGAGCAGGGTGTCGCCCCCGGGGCCGAAGGTCAGCGCGTGGGCGCTGTCGGGGAGGTCGCCGAGGACGGCCAGCTGGACGGGCCGACGCGGTTCCGTCAGGTTCCACAGGATGATCCTGCGGTCGTCGCCCGCGGTGGCGAGGGTCCGGCCGTCCGGGCTGACGGCCACGGTGTGCACGGAGTGGGAGTGGCCGGTGAAGCCGACGGACAGGGTGCTGAGGAGTCCGTCGCGGGTGCCGGTGCCGGGCGCGAGGCGGTAGGCGGCCAGGGCGACCTGGACGGCGAGTGACTGGTCGTGGACGCGCAGGCCCAGCGCCGCGTCGGCGGCCCGCGCGGCGACGGCCCGGTTGCGTTCCTCGGTGACGGCCCGCTGGGCGTCGAGGGCGAATCCGACGGCGGTCACGGCACAGCCGAGGAGGGCCACGAGCGCCGCGACCAGCCTGCGCAGCCGGCGTACCCGGCGGCGCACGTGCCGCGCCCGCGTCCGCTCCGCGCTCTCGCCCGCGTCGAGGAAGGCGCGCTCCCGGGTGGTCAGCGTGGCCGGGGGAAGTTCGCGGGCGGCGGCGAGGCGGACGCCCCGGTAGAGGCTGTCGGGGTCGCGGTCGAGGGACTCCCAGACGTCGGTGGCCTCGGTGACGGCGCGGTGCAGGCGCAGCCGGTCGCGGTCCTGGCCCAGCCAGCTTCCGAGGCGGGGCCAGCAGCCGATCAGGGCCTCATGGGTGAGTTCGATGTGACTGCGGTCGGCGGTCAGCAGCCGTGCCCGGGTGGCGTTCTCCAGTACGCGCCCGAGGTCGGGGGTGTCGTCCAGTTCGGAGCGCGGTACGCGGCGCTTGGTGTCCTCGGTGCCGTCGCCGAGGGCGATGAGCCGCAGGAAGAGGCGGCGGGCCGTGCACTGCTGGGGTGCGGTGAGGCCGGTGATGAAGGCTTCCGCGGTCTGGGCGAGGGCGCCCTCGAATCCGCCGGCCGTCTGGAACCCGGCGAGGGTGAGCGTGTGGCCGCGCCGTCGCCGCCAGGTTTCCAGCAGGGCGTGGGAGAGCAGCGGCAGCGCGCCCGGCCGGCCGTGGGCGGCGGTGGTGAGGACGGCGAGGAGGGCGCCCTCGACGGTCAGTCCGGCGCGGACGGCGGGCTGGACGATGGCCGCGCGCAGTTCGTCCATGGTCAGCGGGCCGACGGGAAGCTGGGTGTCCGTCAGGGTGTCCACGAGGTCCGGGTGCCGGGTGCAGTGGGTGTAGAAGTCGGAGCGCACGGCGAGTACGACGCGGCAGCGGCTGTGCGGGGCCCGCGCGGCGTGCAGGAGCGCGGCGACGAAGGCGTCCCGCTCCCGCGTGTCGTCGCAGAGGGTGAACACCTCCTCGAACTGGTCGACGACCACGAGGAGTTCCCGCTCCGGGTCGGGTGCGGCCGTCAGGATCTGCCGGACCACGCGGTGGAGATTGCCGGGGTCGTCGGCGAGTTCGTCGAGCAGGGCTCCAGGGGGGAGCCGGGCGTGGGCCGCGAGATGAATGGCGCATTCCTCCAGCGGGCGGGGGCCGGGAGCGAACACCACTGCGGGATTTCCGGGGAACCGGGGCAGCAGTCCCGCGCGCAGCACCGATGACTTTCCCGATCCCGAGGCACCGAACAGAACAAGTAATCGTTTGCTCCTCAGGTGTTCGACCATACGGTCGGTGAGTTTCTCCCGGCCGAAGAAGGAATCGGCGTCGGCCTGCTGGAAGGACGCCAGACCGGCATAGGGCGAGCGGCCCGTCTCCCCGCCCTCGCCGCCCGCGCCGTCCCGGGGTGCGGGGAAGTTCTCGGCGGCGCACTCGGCCGCCGTCCTCCGCCAGTTCCGCTCCCATTCCTGCTCGTCACCGCCGCAGGCCCGGACGTAGGCGAGGGTGACGGCGAGGGTGGGCAACTGGCGCCCGGCGGCGGCGCCGGAGAGCGCGGCGATCGAGTAGTGCGCGCGCCGGGCGAGGACCCGGTAGGTGGGGCCGCCCGCCTCCTCGCGCAGTTTTCGCAGTCGCTCGGCGAATTCCCGCAGTGGACCGTCCGTGTCCAGCGGGCGTTCTCCGCGTGGCATGTCCGGCGCCTCCCCTTTGTCCGGCCGGTGGATTTCCGGCCCATGGTTTTCCGGCCCGTGGCTTTCAGCCCGTTGTTGTTCAGCCTGTTGTTCAGCCTGTGTTTGTTCAGGGGCTCGGCCCCGAACGTGAACAACGCGCCGCCGCTACAAACAGTGCATCAGGTCCCGCACCGGGGCCGGAAAACCTGGCGAGATCCCACGGAAAGAGGAATCGTGCCCACACATCAGGCGCCGCACCACCACCTCAGCCGAGCGTCGTTCCTCAAGGCGACCGCCGCCGGGGCGCTGCTCACGGGCGGCCCACTCCGGTACGAGGGTCAGGCGCACGCGGCCGACGCGAACACCATGGGCGACGCCGCCGAAGCCACCCTGCGGGTGACCAAGGTCGCCGATCTCACCGGCCCCGGCATCACCACCGGCTTCCGGATGGAAGCCACCGACCTGGGGGTGCCGGTCCGGACGCCCGACGGCCGGCTTCTGTTCGTCTTCGGCGACACCTTCGAGGAAGCGCGCGTCGGAGGCGGCTGGTGGCGCTCACCCGTGGGGCTGTACGGCAGGCTGCCCGCGTCCGGCGGCCCGGTGGTCTGGACGGGTGCGGTGGGCGGAGAACACGCCCGCCAGCTGTGGCCGTACGACCATGACAATCCCGAGTACTCCACCGTGCTGCCCTCCGATGTGATCGCCCTCGACGGCACCCTGTTCCTGCATGTGATGGTGAACAAGGGGCTGGGCAACGTGGTCCGCACCGAGATCTGGCGGTCGGACGACTCGGGTACGACCTGGCGTCCCACGGGTGCCGTGTTCGCCCCGGATCTGCACGGCGGCATGTTCCAGCTGCTCACCTGGGCGCGCGGCGACGACGGCCATGTCTACGTCATGTCCACCGGGTTCCAGCGCGACAAGCCGGTCATCCTGCACCGGGTCCGGCAGGCCAGGCTGACGGACCCGGGCGCGTACGAACCGTGGGGGCGGGCCTCCGACGGCCGCTGGGCATGGGGCAACCCGCCCACGCCGGTCCTGGACGGGACGTTCGGCGAACTGTGTCTGCGTCGCCTCGACGGCCGGTGGCTCCTGACGTGGTTCAACCAGGGCGACTACCGGATCGAGGGCCTGGTCGCGGACCGTCCCACCGCGGATCTGCGCACCGCGCACCGCCGCACCCTGCTGTGGGGCACGTCCTGGGGCAACGAGGACGACACCCATGTGGCGCAGTTGTACGGCGGCTATGTCGTCCCCGGTTCGACGCTCGACGACCTGCACCTGTCGGTGAGCCAGTGGAACACCCAGGCCGGGTGGCCCTACCGGGTCATGCAGTTCCGCGTGCGCGGACTGGCTCCTTGATCCCCGCCGACGACCCCGGATCCACGTCCTTGGATCGATCCCGGCAGCGATCCGCCGTACCCCCGCGAGTGATCCGCCACACCCCCGCAGAGGAGTGCCACGGCACGTGAGTACCGTCACCGAACACCTGACCGCCCCCTGGATCGCACCCGCCGACACAGGAGGCCCCGGTGCCCCGACTCCCCCCGCCGACACCTTCGACACGGTGTTCGGCCCTCTCCTCCCCCGGCTGTACCGGCGCTCCCGGCAACTGACCCGGGAGACCTCGTACTCCGCCGAGGACGCGGTCCATGACGCCTACGTCAAGCTGGCGGCGCGCCCAGCGTCCTTCCTCTCCCATCCCGACCCGTATGCCTACGCGTTCCGCGCGCTGCTCAGTGTCATCCGGGACCGGTGGCGGCGGGAGCGCCGGATGGTGCCCACGGCCGAGGTGGACGCCCATGTCACCACGGCGTGGGACGGCGGTGTGGCGCGGCGGGCGGCGGAGCTGGACGTACTGCGGCTGCTGACCACGCTGACGCCGCAGCAGGCGCGCTCGGTGATCCTGGTGGACCTCGACGGTCACACCCTCGACCAGGCGGCCGACATCATGGGCGTCCACCGTGCGACGGTCGCCGGTACCCGGGCCCGCGCTCTGCACAGCCTGCGCCACCGGCTGGCCGCTCCCTGCCCCGGCCGCCGAGACCATTGACCCTGAACTCCCGTCCCGCTCAGGTGTGTTGTCGCGCACCTGGGTGAGACGCCCCCTCAAGGCAGCCGGTCGGCCGTCCCGGTGCTCACCGCCCGCTGCCGCCGGTGTCGCGGCGGCGCTGCCGACCCGCCGGTATGACCGCCCTGGGCGTCCTCGAAGCCCTCGGGGTGACGTCAGGCCGTACGGTCCTGATCACGGGGGCGACCGGAGGGGTGGGGGTGTTCGCCGTCCAGCTCGCGGCGGCGCTCGGCGCGGAGGTCATCGCGACGGCCCGGCCCGACGCCGACCGGTGGATCCGGCGGCTCGGCGCGGCCCGGACGGTCGACTACACGGCCGGCGACCCGGTGGAGCAGGTCCGCCGGACCCGTCCCGGCGGGATCGATGTCTTCCTCGACCTCACCCGTGAGGCGGCCCGTTTCGGTGACTACGCCGCACTCGTCCGCGACGGCGGCGCCGCCGCGTCGGTGACCTTCACCGCGCCCCCCGAACTGCTCACCTCCGAACGGATCGCCGTGAGCAACTTCCAGATGCGGGACAAGCCGGACCTGCTCGCCCGGATCACCGCCTCGGTGGCGTCCGGGGCGATCACGGTCCCGGTCCAGCGGACCGTGTCACTGGAGGAGACCGCCGCGGCGCTGGCACAGAACACCGCGGGCGGCCCGGGGCAAGACGACGGTACGCATCTGAGTGCGCACACCCGGGATCGACCGAAGGGAACGGCACCATGGACTACGCAAAACTCGGCACCACCGGACTTGAGGTCTCACCGATCGCGATCGGCGCGATGAGCTATGGCGAGCCCGAGCGCGGCCACCCGCTCTGGTCACCAAGCTGCGCAATCCGATGCGGTCGGGACCCAACGGGAAGGGCCTGAGCCGCAAGGCGGTCATGACCGAGGTCGACCACTCGCTCAGGCGGCTCGGCACGGACTGCATCGACCTGTACCAGGTGCACAGGAACGATCACACCACCCCGCTGGAGGAGACCCTCGAAGCACTGCACGACCTGGTGCAATCCGGCAAGGTCCGCTACCTCGGCGCCTCTTCGATGCCCGCCTGGGAGTTCGCGAAGGCGCTGCGCCTCCAGCGCGAGCACGGCTGGGCCCGTTTCGTGTCGATGCGGGACCACTACAACCTGCTCGCCCGCGAGGAGGAACGCGAGATGATCCCGCTCTGCCTCGATGACGGCATCGGCACGGTCGTCTGGAGCCCGCTGGCCCGGGGGCGCCTCGCCCGCGCCTGGCCGGACACGAGGTCGACCGCGCGGAGCGGCAACGACGGATACGCCGAGATGCTGTACACGCCGGCGACCGAGGCATCCGACCGCGACATCGTCGCCGCCGTCGGACGCGTCGCCGACGCCCGGGGCGTCCCGCGCGCCCAGATCGCCCTCGCCTGGCTGCACAGCAAGCCGGTGGTCACCGCCCCCCTCGTCGGGGCGAGCACGACCCGGCAGATCGACGACGCGGTCGCCTCGCTGGAGATCGGCCTGAGCGAGGCGAAGATCCGCGCGCTCGAAGCGCCCTACACGCCGCGCCATGATTTCCAGGGTGTCTCGGACGAGGCCGAGATCCAGGCCATCATGGCGCGTCTGCCCCAGTTCGCCCCCGCGGGCCAGTAGGGGAACGTGCGGTGGGCGATGTCCCGTCGCCCACCGCGGGAGAACCCTGGCCGCACCCCACCACACACCCGAAGGAAGAATCATGAGCAAGGGATCCGCGTTCATCATCGGAGTGGGCCCCGGCCTCGGCCTGGCCCTCGCACGGGCCTCAGCCGGGGACGGCCACCCCGTGGCGCTGTTCGGCCGCAGTGCCGAGCGCCTTGAGACGTACGCGGCCGGGCTGGCGGCCGACGGCGGTACCGCGCGCGCCTACCCGGCGGACGCCGCCGACCCCGAGGGGCTGCGTACGGCGCTCGTCCGGGCCGCGGAGGAGATGGGGGCGCCGGAGCTGCTGGTGTACAACGCGGCGCTGCTGGTTCCCGACACCCCCACCGGACAGGACGCGCGGGGCTTCGCCCACACCCTCGCGGTGAATGTCACCGGGGCGATGGTCGCCGCGCGGACGGTCCTGCCGCTGCTGGCGGAGGGCCGGGGAAGCCTGCTGTTCACCGGCGGTGCGCTCGCCCTGGACCCGTCGCCCGAGTACACCTCGCTGTCGGTGGGCAAGGCGGCGCTACGGGCCTATGCCCAGACCCTGCACAGGCAGCAGCAGGGCTCCGGCGTCCATGTCACCACCGTGACCATCGGCGGCCACATCGACGGAGACGACCCCCGCTTCGCTTCCCCGGCGCTGGCCGCGGCCTACCTCAAACTGCACCGCCAGCCGCGGGAGCAGTGGCAGGCGGAGCTGCTGTACACCTGATCACCAGCGGGTTCGGGGCCACCGGCGCAGGTGATCGGCATCGTGATCGGCTCGGCCTCCGGGAAGCTGACCCGGATGGATCGTGATCGGTTCGGATCGACCCCGCGGGTGGGGTCGTTGAGCAGCAGCACGCCGGGCTCGGTCGCGAGCCAGCGGGCGGTGATCACCTTCTGCTGGTTCCCGCCGCTGAGCCGGCCCACCGGGGTCCGGGGGCGGGCGCCAGATTCACGGTCCGGCCGAAGTCGCGGAACCGTCTCGCCGTCGCCCGGCGGCGGATCGCTCCGGCGAGCGAGTCACGGCGCAGCGTCGGCACGCTGAAGTTGTCCGCGACGAGAGCACGTCGGCGATGCCCTCCGCCTTGCGGTCCCGGGGTACGTAGGCCATGCCGAGACGCACCGCCTGACGGTACGAGCGGACCGCGACCGCGTCGCCCCCGTCCGGCGGGACGACGCGCACCGTGCCCGCCCCGGGGGGCAGCAGCCCCGCCAGGACGCGCAGGAACTCGTCCTGGCCATGGCCTTCGAGCCCGGCGAGCCCGATGATCTCGCCGCGCCCGGCGGTCAGGTCGACCGGGTCGGCGCCGGGCCGGACCCGCACGCCGACGGCCTCAAGGACCGGGCGGCCGCCGGTCGGGGTGGCGCGCACGGCCCGGATCCGTTCCTTGGCGGCCTCCTCGCCGGAGATGAGCCGGACCAGCCGCTCGGCGGTGGCTTCGCCACGGTCGAGGGTGCCGACGGTCGCCCCCGAGCGCAGCGCGACGAAGCGATCGGCCGGCGCGAGCACCTCGTCCATGCGGTGCGAGATGAACAGTGCCCCGGCCCCGGCGGCGCGGAGCCGACGCAGTTCCGCGAAGAAGCGGTCGCGGATCGTGATGTCGAGCGTCGAGGTGACCTCGTCCAGGACGATCAGCCGGGGTCGCCGCAGCAGGCCGCGGGCGATCACGCACACCTGCTGGAGCATCAGGTCCAGCTCGTCGACGCGCGCGTCCAGGTCGGGAGGGTCGGGGCACAGTACCGAGAGGATCCGCTCCGCCGCCGCGCGGCGCGCGCTCTCATCGGAATGCTCCCTAGCTATGGAAAGGTTTCCATCACTGATCGTGGCCTGAGCATGCGACTGGGGCCGTCGGGGTGTCAAAGGGTGTGACACTGCGGGTTTCGCGGGGGATGCGCGCTGCCGGGATCCGGCGGGGTGCCGCGTGGCCGAATCTCTCTAAAGGGGCCACGACCAGGTAATTTACGCGGCATGGAGGCCAGGAACGGCCACCCGGAAGGTCGACCCACCCCTCTCCGACGCGCGACTCAGCACCGCCGGGCGACAGGTGGGGTGACTGGGAGAGTCCTGCAATATCGTTTCCATATGTACGCCCGACGGTCGGGTGCCGGGCGGGGCCCGCCGGTCGCAGCGGGCCGCGTTCTCGTACCGCGCCCCGAACCGTTCGCTGAGGTGAACGACGTGCGGGCCGGGGGCGTCAGAATGCCGGGGTGGGTGGTGGGTGACGGGCGGTGGCGCGGTGGGCCTTTGTTCCGCAACTCCGTGACCGCGTGGCGTGGCAGGTGGGGTTGGCGGCATGCTGGCGGTCCTTCCTGGCGCCGCGTCAGCACCGGTGCCGGGAAGGGCTGTCGCTTGCTTCGCTCACAGAAACCGAGTGCGATGTCCTGTAAGAAGGTGCTGACCGTTGCCGTCCTGGCGGCGGTCTTCGCATGGAGCACGGTCTCGATCGTGCTGGGGCACGCGGTCGCGGCCGCGGTCCTGCTGCTCTCCCCGGGCCTTCTGGCCCGGCAGATCGTCCGTTTCCTTTTCCTCACCGCCCCCAGCACCCGGGCCCGGCCACGGGGCGTCAGAGCCTACGGGCCGGTCTGCCGGGAGGCACTGCGGTGACGCCCTCGCCCGGCCCGGCGACACCACCGCCGCTGCCCGCCACCCCCAAACGCGGGCGCCCGCCCGCGCCCATCTCCCAGGACGCGGGCCCTTTGCACCGCGCCTGGCTGGAGCCCGTACGCACCGTCCTGTTCTCGCGCGGGCTGACCCTGGACGACCTGGTGGAACGATCCGGCTACTCCAAGACCCGGATCAGTGAACTCCTGCGCGGCAATGGCTACTACCCCGCCTGGGAGATCACTTTCAGCGTGACCCACGCCCTGGACCTGCCCGCCCGGCCGCTGCGCCGGCTGTGGGCGGCGGGTGCCAGGGAGGCCCGCAAGGGGGATGGCTGGATCGAGTACTCCATATCCCAGGTCGCCCACGACGGGCACGGGCCACCGCTGCCGTACCAGGCGTTCACTCAGCGCATGGCGGGGACGTACGCCGACTACGCCCGCGCCTTTCTGCTGACCGACCGCCGCGCCCGGTATGTGGTCCGCGAGGCGTTCGACATGCTCTGGGTCTGCTGGAACGACGCCGTGACCAGTGAGAACCTCCACCGCTACGCCTGGCGGCTGTTCCGTTCCCGGGTCCTGGTCCGTGCCTCGCGCCGGCAGGACGGCCGGGTCGATCTGCGCCCGGCGGTGTTCTCCACGCACGAGGTGCACGAAAGCGCCGCCGCTCCGGGACACCTCGTCGTGCTGACCGAACTCGTCGATCTCTTCGACGCCATCACCCGCCTGCCCGAGGACCAGTTGGACGTCGTCGTCCTGCGTCATCTGTGCGGCATCCCCCATCGGCGCATCGCGGACGTCCTCGGCCACGCCCATGCCATCACCCACGCCGTGGACCATCACGCACGCGCCGCCCTCAAGGACTTCCTGGGCCCGCCGAGTCCACCGAGCCCAGCGACCCCGACCCCGATCCCGACCCCGGAGTGACACCACCCGCCATGACCGCCATGACTGCCGCGACTGCCATCGACCAGCTCCTCGCCCGTGCCCGGCTGCACCCGCACCCCGACGTCCCCGACGACGCCCACCCCGGTGACGCCACCCGCCACCCCGGCCCGCCCTCGGGCGTCGTCGTCCACGACGGGTCCGACGCCCAGTACCTGCGCATCCTGTGCGAGACGGCCATCGGCACCGTCCGGCACAGCACCCTCGATTTCCTCACCGACCAGATCCCCGACCTGCACTCCGCCTGGCTGCTCGGCTGCGCCCTGCATGTCGCCGGGATCGAGGACGGGGCCCGCTTCTGGTGGCAGTACGCCGCCGGGGACGGCCACCCGCCCGCCTGCCACACCCTCTCCCTCTACCACCAGATCCGCGGCGAGCAGCACGCCGCCGACTTCTACCGGCACCAGGCCCACGAAGCCCATCAGGCCCAGCAGGACCCGGTCCTGGCCGACCAGGGCACCGACACCCTCACCGTGGCCGGTGTCAGTCCGCCCCACCAGATCCGCTTCGACGCCAGCCTCCCCACCGTCCTGCGCACCCTCAGCCGGCTCACCACCGGCCCCGGCGCCCGCCCCCGGCGCCACCGTATCGACGCCCTGACCCGCTATGTCGCCGACACCGTCACCCGCCACTACACCCGGCATCCCGGCGTCGAGATCCCCGTCCCCGAACCCCACTTCGCCGACCGGGTCACCTGGCTCCTGACCGCCACGCTCCCCTGGCCCGGCCTCCAGCGATCCCCCCACAGCCGCCCCGCACCACCCCTCCCCGCCCGCCGCCCGGCCCACCGCAGCGGCAGCGGTTGTACGACGACGGCGTGAACCCCGGAGGGCCAGGACGACCGGCGGGAAGCCGGGGGTGAGCAGTTGCGGTACAGGAAGCAGCGCCGCTGCGTACGGGGCCTTCGGGGAGACGCCCACGCGCCCCGAGCTGGAGCGGTTCTTCTTCCTCGATGACGACGACCGCGACCTGATAGCACTGCGACGGTCCGGCGGGCATCGCCTCGGCATGGCGGTGCAGATCCGCACAGCGCGGTACCTGCCGGACCTGCTGTTCCCCGCTCAAGGACCAGCACATCAACTTCGTGGGCCGCTACCAGTTCGACTTCGCGGCCGGCGGGGTCAATAGGCGCGTGCCATCACGGCGACGTTGCCCGGCTGATCGTCACTCTCGGGGACCGAACCATCCGCGGCGACCAGGCACCGCACGGACACGCCCCGCTCGGCGAGCTTCGCCTCGCCCTCCGGGCCCAGCGTGGCCCAGGGGATGCACGCCCAGCCGCTGTTCGCGGCCTCCTCAGCCTCCTCGACCGTGGTCACCTCGACGGTGCGGTCCCTGCGGCGCCGACGGGACTGGGTCAGCAGCAGCGCCTGGTCGTCCTCCAGGACCCTGGGCAGCAGGGCGGACAGCGCGTCGATCGCCGTCGACTCCTTGCTTCCCGCGATGCGGCGGACCAGCACGGCGGTCCCGCTCTCCAGGTCGCGAGGCCCCACCTCGATCCGTACGGGCACGCCTTTGAGCTCCCAGTCGACCGCGCGGCGGCCGAACGGCGTGTCAGTGCGGTCGTCGACACGGACGCGTACACCCGCCGCCTTCAACCGGTCGCCGATCTCACGGACCTTGGCCAGGACCGCGTCATCGCCCTTGATGGCGACGACCACTGCCTGGATCGGGGCCAGACGAGGCGGGACGCGGAGACCGTTGTCGTCTCCGTGCATCATCACCAGCGCGCCGATCAGACGCGTGGTGGAGCCCCAGGAGGTCTGCCAGACGTGTTCCCGCCGGCCGTCCTTCGACAGGTATTGCGTGTTGAACGCCTTGGCGAAGTTCTGGCCGAGTTCGTGGCTGGTGCCCAGTTGCAAGGCTTTGCCGTCGCCCATCATGCCCTCCAGGGTGAGCGTGTTGATCGCGCCCGCGAACCGTTCCCTGGCTGTCTTGCGTCCCGGCACGACGTCCATGGCGAGGACGTTCTCCATAAAGTCGGCGTACACGTTCCGGTGGATGTGCGCGGCGTAGTCCCGGGCGTCCTCGTAGGTGGCATGCGCGGTATGGCCCTCCTGCCACAGGAACTCCGTTGTACGGAGGAACACGCGCGGGCGCAGTTCCCAGCGCACCACGTTGGCCCACTGATTGATGAGCAGGGGCAGGTCGCGGTAGCTGTTCACCCACTTGGAGAAGTAGTCGTTGATGATCGTCTCGGAGGTGGGGCGGACGACGACGGGCTCCTCCAGCTCTTTGCCGCCGGCGTGTGTGACAACGGCAAGCTCGGGCGCGAAACCCTCGACGTGCTCGGCCTCCTTCGTCAGGTACGACTGCGGAATGAAGAGCGGGAAGTACGCGTTGGAGGCGCCCGCGTCCTTGATCCGGGTGTCCATTTCCTGCTGCATCCGCTCCCACAGACCGTACCCGTACGGTCGGATGACCATGGTGCCGCGGACCGGCCCGTTGTCGGCCAGTTCGGCCTTGGTGATCAGGTCCTGGTACCAGCGGGGGAAGTCGTCCGCCCGGGACGTGAGAACGTGCGCCTTTGCCATGGCGCGCACGGTAATGCGCGGGCTCGCGCGTGCGCGAATCAATTACCGACCATTCTGAATGGTCGCGTCCATGCCCTGACGGGTCGACCCGCTCGACCTACCGACGTTCTCACAAACGGTCCATTGCGCGAGCAGGATCAACAGCAGGCCACCGAAGCCTCGCCGGACCCGGATTCGTTCTCAGAACCCGTTCTCACTCAAAGCTGACGGCGCTCGCCGACCACCTCACCGCGCACGGCCTGGTGCTGGAGATGCCGGCCGGACCCCTACCCGGCAGGTACGACCGCACCGGTCCGGGGAAGCCGCTCTTCTCGTTCTTCGCGGCGATGGCGGAGACCGAGCGGGAGAACATCCGGGAGTCGACCCCGGAAGGGCTCGACAGCGCGGCACGCAAGGGCAAGCACGGCGGCCGGCCGCCAGTCATCACCGAGGACATGCTGCACACCGTGCTCCGCAGGCGGGCGAACGGCGAGTCCGTCGAGCGGATCCAGCCCGACCTGATCATCCCTACCGGCAAGCGCAAGGGGCAGAGCCCGTCCGTCGCCGACATCTACCGCGCACTCGCCGAGCACGAGAAACGGGTGGCGTACCCCGAGGCCATCGAACAGGCCCACGCCGACTTCGCCGCACGCCAGAACGCCTACGTCCCCGACCTCGCCCGGACGCGAGAATCCCCAGCGCACGACCATGATCAATCTCGGCGCTACGTCCTGTACCTCAGCTACTCACACCCGGAAGCGGTTCGGCGGCCCTATCCGGGCGTCACCGCCGAGTCGGTGACCTCGGCGGCGGGCGGCTTCGCGGCGGGCGGCGGCGGTGTGCGGTAGGCGCGCAGGGGGCCGTTGGTCGCGGCCACGGCGGCGACCGCCAGGGCGGCGGACAGTCCGCCCGCGACCAGGGAGAAGGACGCGGAGGTGGCCGACGCCAGCAGGCCGCCACGGAAGTTGCCCAGTTCGGGACCCGCGACGCCGATGACATGTTCCACGGACGAGACCCGCCCCCGGTACGCGTCCGGGGTCTCCAGTTGCACCAGGGCACTGCGGGTGACCACGGACACGGTGTCGGCGGCGCCGGCCACGGCCAGAAAGCCCAGTGCCAGCCACAGCGGCCCGGCCAGACCGAAACCGGCGAGCGCCAGACCCCACAGACTTGCCGAGCAGAGCTGCACCAGTCCGCTCCGGCGCCAGCGGGTCACCGTGCCGGAGAGCAGACCGGCCGTGATCCCACCGACGGCGACAGCGGACAGGAACAGGCCGAGGGTTCGTGGATCGCCGCCGAAACGGATCTCGTTGACCAGCGGGAACAACGCGATCGGCATGGCGAGCAGCGTCGCGGACAGGTCGGTGACCAGCGAGCCCCACAGCGTCGGGCGGCGCAGCACGATCCGCCATCCGCCGCGCTCGGGCCGGCGTCTGCCGCCCGCAGCGCCGGTCCCCTGGGGCGGCATGGCGGGGAGGCGGAGCACCGCGAGCACGGAGACCGCCGTGGCCACGGCCTGGGTCGCGTAGGCGGCCGGCAGGTCCCAGCGGGCGATGACCACCCCGGCCAGCGCGGGCCCGGCGAGCATCGCGGCCTGGAAGGAGAGGCTGTTCAGCGCGAGACCGGCCGCGACCTGGTCACCGGGCAACAGGCGGACCGGGAAGGTGCGTCGGGCGGGCGCGCCGAGAGCGGCGCAGGACGTCCCCAGGGCGACCAGGGCGAGGAGCAGCACGACACTCCGGTTGTCGGCCAGAGCCTGGGCGCACAGGCCGCCGGAGGCCAGCAACTGGCCCGCGGTGGTGGCCCGTACGAGCGCCCGCCGGTCGACACTGTCGGCCAGGGTGCCGCCGAGCAGCCCGAAGAGCACCATCGGCAGTCCGGTGGCGAGCCCGATGGCGCCGGTGCCGATGGGGCTGCCGGTCAGGTCCCAGACCTGGGCCAGCACGGCCACGTTGGCCATCTGCGCGCCGAGCTGGGAGACGGTCGTACCGATCCACAGATCACGGAACGGACGGCTGCCGCGCAGCGGGCGGGTGTCCAGGAAGCGGATCCGCGCTCTCATCGCGGTGGCTCGACGAGATGGTGCAGGATCCGCTCCCGCATCGACCGCTGTTCCAGTGCCCGCCGCACCTCTTCGACAACGGCCGTCATCGCGTACGGGATCTCACCGTCCAGCTCGGCGACCGTCGCGTGCGTGGCACGCCACTCCGCCTCCAGGAACGGCACCAGTGACCGGCCGCGCTCGGTCAGGTCGATCCGCCGGGTACGGGCGTCGGGGCCCGGCTCGGAGGTCACCAGGCCCTCCTTGCGCATGGCGGCGACGGTCTGGCTGACCGCCGAGTGCGAACGGTCCAGGGACTTCGCGAGGTCGCGGATGGTCAGCGGCCCGGTGTGGGCGAGCCGGATCAGCGGATAGGCGAACCGTGGCCGCACCCCCTCGATACCGCGCTCGACATAGACCTGCTCGATCTCGGCGTCCATGGCGGCCAGCAGCAGGTGCAGGGAGCGCCAGGGGTCGGGGAGCGCTGTGGGATCAGAGGATGTCACAGCGCTAATATAACAGCGCTGCGATATCCGGCCACCCGAGGCGCCCCGGCATCCCGGCACCCGCGGCATCCCGGCACCCTCGGCATCCACAGCACCCGCCAACCAGGCGACCGGGACGGGCAGCTCGGCATGGTGTGCGGGTACGGGCGGGGCGTCGGTCCAAGACTGGAGCCCCGGCCGAGGCAGGAAGCAGCCGAGGAAGCAGCCGAGGAAGCAGCCGAAGCAGTGGACGGGAGGCGGAGGAGGCATGGAGGACCACAGCCGTCCGCTCGCCCAGGGCGCCATCGCCCCCGGCGCGGACCCGGGGGCCGGTAATCGGGCCGGGGTGCTGGGCACCGCGCTCGCCGCCGTTCTCGCCTTCGCGCTGTCCTCCGGCTCATGGCAGTGGTTCTCCACCTATCTCGGCATCACGCTGCTCGCGGTGATCGTCTCCTTCACCAGCCCTCCGTCCCCCACGCCAGGCGCGAGAGCGGGGTACGTGCGGAGCCTGACGGTCTATGCCCTGGTCGTCGGCCTGTGCGTGGCCCTGGCGGTGGCCCCCGCCATGCAGCGCTGGGCCTGGTTCTTCCCGATGCCCGGCACCCGCGCCCAGTGCGCCCGCCTCGGCGACTACGCCGCCCTCCAGGCGCAGGCCACGCTGGGCGGCCTCGCGGGGCAGGACAGCGCCGCGCTGGAGTCCGCGCGAAGCGACCAGAGCGAACACGCCGTCAACGACTGTCTCGCGGCCACGACGACCCTCTGGCTGCCGGTGTACGCCCTGGCGGCGGCCCTCCTGGCGGCGCTCGGTGTATGGCTGGCGAGGAGGGTCGGCGCGGGGCGGCGGACCGACCGGGAGCCGTAGGAGGCTCCGCCGGTTCAGTGGTCCGCCGCCTCGCGAGCGGTCACCTCGGACACGTGATCCGGGGAGCTGTGTCGGGTCACCGCCCACAGCACAAGCCCGAAGCCACCGAACGCGACGCCCGGTACGCATACGGCGCCCCAGCCGGCCGCCGAGTGGAGGGTGGGCGATGGCTCCGGCGGCGCTGCCGATCGCGTGGCAGACCATGCATCCGCCGATCAACCGGCTGCCCGCGTCGGGGTGGAGCGCGTAGAGGACGGTCCGGTTGGTGACGTGGGCCGCCTGGACTGCGAGGTCGAGGAGGATCACGCCGACGGCCGGGGCCCAGAGGGATCCGCCCAGCGATCCGCCCGTTGATCCGCGCCACCGGATGGCGTAAGCAGGCCCGGTAGAGTCCAGCAGATGCCGAGAGTCAAGGTCAGCGTCATCGTTCCCGTCCACAACACCGGGAAGTACGTCGACGAATGCGCCCCGTCGCTGCTCGGGCAGAGTCTGCCCGCCGACGAGTACGAGGTCATCTACGTCGATGACGGGTCGACGGACGACACGCTGATCCGGCTGGAGAAGATCGCCGCCGACCATGCGAACGTCCAGGTGCACACCCAGCCGAACTCCGGCTGGCCCGGCGCCCCGCGCAACGCGGGAATGGAGCACGCCCGGGGTGAGTACCTCCAGTTCGTCGACCACGACGACCTGCTCGGGCCGCAGGCGCTGGAGCGGCTGTACGCGCACGCGCGGCGCACGGACGCCGATGTCGTGCTCGGCAAGATGTCCAGCACCATGGTCCGCCCCCGGCGGCTGTTCCGGCACACGGTCGACGCCTGCACCATCGAGAACGACGAGCTGATGCAGAGCATGTCCCCGCACAAGATGTTCCGGCGTGCCTTCGTCGAGCGGCACGGCCTGCGCTTCCCCGAGGGTCCCTGGATCCTGGAGGATCTGCTCTTCGTCAGCGCCGCCTATCTCCAGGCCGAGCGGATCGCGGTCCTCGCCGACTATCCCTGCTACTACTGGATGAAGCGGGACGACGGTGGCAACAACACCCAGCACCGCTTCAACCCCCGGCACGGCTTCTGGCCCAACCTCCGTACCGTCGTCCGCCAGATCAAGGACGGCACCACCCCCTCCGGCGACCCCGACGCGCTCCAGAACCGTCTCCTCCACCGCCTCTACCACGTCGAGATCCTCTCCCGCACCCGCGAGCCCGAGATCCTGCGCGAGGACCCGGCCGAGCAGCGCCCCCGCTTCCGGGCGGCCCGTGAACTGGCGCGGGCCGAGTTCCCGGCCGCCGTACGCGAGGGCCTGCCCGCCGTCTCCCGGCTCCGCGCCGAACTCCTCGAACGCGACGACTTCGACGGCGCGGTCACCCTCGCCGAGCGCATCCGCGAGGTCAGGGCCCATACCGAGGTCGGCACCCCGCGCTGGGCGGACGGCCACCTGGTCGCCGACATCACGCTCAGCCTGCTGCGCGGCGACGGCGAACCGCTCACCCTCGCCGCACGCGAAGGGAAGTACCTCCTCGACCCGGAACTGCTCAGCGGCGTGCCCGGCACGGACGACGGCTGGGAGGTTCCCGACCCCGCGCGGCTCGCCTACGCCGAACTCGTGGTCAAGGACCGGGACCGAGAGGACTGGTGGTACCCGGAGGGTGACCTGGACGTAGGTCTGCGCCCGCTCGGCGACGGCCGCTCCCGGCTCGTGGCGAGCGGCAGGCTGCGTCTGGACCCGGAGCGGCTGGCCGGCGGACGGCCGCTGGAGCGCGGTGTGCACGACGTCTGGGCGTTCGTCCAGTTCCTCGGCATCGACCGGATGGTCCGCGTCACCGGCGGCGCGGCGGGCGGCAGCCCCGCCGCGCCCTGCGCCCTGACCGGCGGCCGTCTCGCCCTCCCCTACTGGACCGGCAGCGGCCAGCTGGCCCTCGACATCGGCCAACGTCAGCGGCGGCTCGGTCCCGACACCGCACAGGCCGCGTCGGTGAACGCCGCGAGGGGAGACCGTACGCTGCCCCTCCCCCACATCCCGGCCACGGACGGCACCGCTCCCGCACGGGTGAAGGTGACGGTGTCCGCCCTCGCGGTGGACGCCGAGCTGATCCCCGAGCGGACGGTCGCCGCCCTCCGTCTCCCGGCCCGCCTCGAACTGCCCTCGGGCCGCCACCCGGTGACCTTCCAGCAGTCCTCGGCACCGGTCGCGTACGCCGTCGTGCGGAACGGGGCGCTGCTGCGGCTGGAGGGCCCGGCGTACCGGCCGAGCAGGGCCCGGCGGCTGCTGGACGCGGTGGGCGAACGCCGTCCCGGGTCCGCGCGGTGAGCGGCGCGCGGTAAGCGGAACAGGCTCCACCGCACGCTTCCGCGCGGTACGGCTGCTGCGGCAGGAGCGTGCGTACGGCACCGGCCGCCGCCCTCGCCTCGGACACGGGCCGTCCCCGCCAGCGCACCTCGCCCTCGGTGGGGGCGACCACCGCGGCCAGTACGGCCGCGAGGCTGGACTTGCCGCTGCCGCTGGGGCCGACGACGGCGAGATGGTCGCCCTGCCACAGGGCCAGGTCCAGCCGGTCCGGGACGGGGCGGGGCGGGCGTGGGGGCCGTAGGCGAAGGAGACGGCACGGAGTTCGGCGTAGGGGGTGGGGTCCAGCACCCCGGCGACGGTCTGGGCGACGGCGACCGGCACCGTGGCGGCCTCGGCGGCGTTGGCCGTCAGGCGGGTGGTGAGGTCGCCCGGCGGATGGGTGGCGGCGTGCCGTGCCTCGGTGTGCAGCAGGCGGCCTAGGAGGACCGTCCGCAGCCGGGCCGCCCCGGCCGCCGTGCCGGTACCGCCGAGCAGGGTGACCAGCGCGTCGAACCCGGCCTCGGCGGCGGTCAGGGCCGCGCACATCGCCGTACGGACCAGGGGACACGGCCGTCGGCCACGACCCGGTCCAGGGCGACGCCGAGCGCGGCGGGGAGGGCGAGGGCGGCGAGGGCGCCCCCGGTGGCGCCGAGGACGAGAAGGACCAAGGAGATGAAGGGGATGAAGGAGATCAGGGGCGGTCGGGCGGCCCGGGGGCGCGGGCCGTCCGGCGTGGGGGCGGGTGGGCGGTGTGACGGGACCGGTCCCGGAGGATTCCGGGACCGGTCCCTACCGCCTCGTTGGTCAGCGGCTCAGCCACGCGAGGTGTCGAGGGCAGTCAGTGCGCTCAGAAGCACTGGATCAGGCTGACGGAGCCGCCCTGGCAGAGCAGCAGGCTCGCGCTGCTGACGCTCTCCGCGGAGTCGGCGTCGGTGAAGCGGGACGGAGCGTCGTAGAAGTCACCGTCGGTCTGGCAGTACGCGGCGTACTCCGGATTCAACTGGCCCTCCTCCAGGTCGGGTCGCGGCGACACCGACGACATCGACCTGAACGAGGCTCACAGCGGCGTGCGGGGTGGCACATGACGGGCGCACCGAGTCGGTGCGACGTTCAGGACGTGTACGGGGGCTTCGGGCCGGGGGCCGGGCCTGCCGTGGGGGAACTGATCTCTGTGCCGATCCGTCCTGGACAGCGAGGTCGAGCGGATGGGAAGCCATGGTTCAGGGGAAGTCGATGCGGGCGCGATGGTGGGGCCGGGGGCGGGTGTCCGCCGTGGCGGCGGTGGTGATCGCGGGGCTGGTGGCCTTCCCTCGGGCGGTGCCCAATGCCGTGGGCCGCCTGGGGAGTCTGCTGGAGTCGTTCCTGCCGTGGCTCGGTCTGGTGATCGTGGTGCTGCTGGTGGCGGCCATGCTGCGCCGGTCGGGCGTCGCGCTGCTGGCGCTGCTGCTGCCGGTGGCGGCGTGGACCCATCAGTTCGGCGGTCTGCTGCTGCCCGCCGGGGAGCCCGGCCCGCGCGATCTGCTCGTGGTGCAGCACAACGTGAGTGACCAGAACCCCGACCCGGCGGGCACGGCCCGCGCCCTGGCCGACGCCGGGCCCGATCTCATCGCCCTGGAGGAACTGGTGTCACCCGCGCGGGAGGTGTACGCGCGGACACTCGCCCCCAACTACCCTCACCACGCCGTGCACGGCACGGTGGGCCTGTGGTCGAAGCATCCGCTGACCGGGATCCGGGCGGTGGACATCAAGCCCCGGGAGATCACGGAGACATGGAGTCGTGGGCTGCGGGCGGTGGTCCGGACGCCGTACGGGGATATCGCGGCGTACGTCGCTCACCTGCCATCGGTCCGCGTCGGGGCGGGCGGCCTCGCGTCGTCCTGGCGGGACGAGAGCGCGGGCCTGCTGGGCCGGGCCATCGCCGCCGAGGAACTGGGCAGGGTGCTGCTCCTCGGCGACCTCAACGGCACCGTCGACGACCGCGGGCTGACCCCGTTGACGTCACGGCTGAACACGGCGGAGCGGGGGTTCGCCTTCAGCTTCCCCACCGCCTTCCCGGTGGCCCGCATCGACCAGGTCATGGCCCGCGCGGGGACGGTCGGCCATGTCGACACCCTGCCCGCCACGGGCAGCGACCACTTGCCGGTGATCGCGCGGGTCAGGCCCGAGGCGGGATGAGGACGGAGAAGGCCGGGGCCGGTGGCCGACGGGGGCTGAGGGCTGCCGGCCGGGGCCCGGGGTCGCCCATGGCCTAGCCTCGCCGAATTCGCGACTCCCCCGACTCCCCCGACTCCCTCACTCAGGCACCGGGTCATGGTGTCCCCGCCGCCGCGCGACGCCGGGCCGGCACCGCAGCAGCCGCCCCAGCACCAGCCGTCCCCCGCGCAACGCACCGTGCCGGTGCAGTGCCTTGACGGCGTAGGTGGAGCAGCTCGGCGTGTACGGGCAGCAGGCGGGCTGGGTGGGGCTGACCTTGGTCCGGTAGCGGCGGACACCCTCGTACAACGCGCCGGCCATCCGGCCGTCGGGACGGGGCGCCGAGGGATCGTCTCCACCGGCAGCCGAACTCCCGCCCCTGCCGGGCAGAACCAGCAGAAGCAGGGAAGCTAGCAGCAGGTCCGGACAGCAGACCCGCCCCGCACTGCAACTGTCGGTGCACGCCTCGGCCTTGTCCAGACGACTGGGCTTCTGCCTGCGTCCGCGGTCCCTGTCGTCGTCTCGGTTCTGCCGCCGCCTCGCCATGTCCATTTCCCCCTCGTCCGGTCAACGCCATGATCGTACTGACATTCGCCTGCGAGGCGTACACATGGGGGCGAAGCGGTGCCGCTCACCGCACCGCGCTGCGCTTGCGCCACTGCTCCCAGGTCTCGTTCCAGTTGCTGAAGCCGTTGCCCTGGGCGGGGATGCCCTTGGTGTCCTTGCCGGTGATCTCGAAGGGGGTGCCGACCTCGATGTCCCGGTAGAAGGACGCGGCCTCGGCGGTGCTCATGCCGATGCAGCCGGAGCTTGTGTTCCGGTTGCCGAAGTAGGCGGCGTTCCACGGGGCGGCGTGGGCGTACATCCCGGACCAGGTGAGCCGCATCGAGTGGTCGACCATCTTGTTGTAGGCGTCGCCCAGACCGGCCGTCTCTGAGTTCATGTTGATGGTGCCCTCCTTGGAGATGAGCACCGAGGTGCCGCCCCAGGAGCGCTTGTCACCGCCGGGTGTGCCGCCGGAGACGGGGATCGTCCGGACGGTGGCGCCGTCGCGCTGAAGCGTGAGCTGCTTCTTGTCGAGGTCGACCTTGACGACCTCCTGCGCTCCGATGGTGAAGCGCGTGGCGTAGTCGCGGGTGAACATGCGGTCGTCGGCGGTGGCCTCCGACAGTTTCCCGTCGACCTTCTTGCCGTCGCCGTCGACGACCGTGACGGCGGTGAGGCTGCCGCCCCGGGGCGGTGACCCGGATCGGCTGACCGGGCTCCACCCCGTTCCCGGTCGGCGTCACGGAAACGGTCACGGGCTTGTCCGCGGCCCCGGTCCGGCCTGACTTGCCATCCCCGTCCGAACCGGCCGAGCCGGAGCCGTCGGAGGAACAGGCGGTCAGGGCCAGCGGGGCGAGCACGGTGGCGGCCACCGCGAGGCACGTGGCCGGGCGACGGACGGGGCGGCGCGCGGATATGGGGCGCAACGGATACCTCCGTGGGAGAGGGGTGAACAGCAGGGGTTGGGTGGATGTCATGGCTGCTGCGGCTGCGTACATCCGTCCGCGGCTCGGCCGTCCGGAGGGGGACATTCATGACCCTACGGCCGGAAAACGGCTGGTGAGCGCCCTGAGGGTCAGGTGACAGCCACGGGTGGGGAACGGTCATCGTCCGGTCGCATTCCCCGTGCGGAGCGGTCATGGACCGCTGTGAGCATCCTGTGCGGTCGCGCCGCCCGGCGGCGCCGCAGGACCTTGACCGGAAGGCGGCTCACACTGTGTCAGCTCTCCTCGTGACGGATCCGGACGGGCGCGAGCGGTCCACGGGCGGCGGTCCGGGCCTCCGGCTGGAACCCATCGACGCCGCCGCGCACCGCGCGTTCCTCGCCTCCGAGCGAGGAGCGGCGCTCGGCGCCGGTTTCCTCCAGTGCCCCTCCTGGGCCGAGGTCAAGCAGGGCTGGCGCCCGCTGCTCCTGGGCTGGGGGCCGGACCCGTCGGCGGGCGCCCCGGGGCTGACCGGGGTGGCGCTGGCCCTGCTGCGCCAGTTCCCGGGCACCCGGCGCTACTTCGCCTACCTTCCCGAGGGGCCGGTGGCCGACTGGTCCGACCCCGGTATCGACACCTGGCTCGATCCGCTGCTCGCCCGGCTGCGCGAGGCGGGCGCCTTCGCCGTACGGATCGGCCCGGCGCCCCCGTACCGCAGCTGGCCCGCCCGCACGCTGAAGTCGGCCGTGGGGCCGGGGCGACGGCTGGCGGATGTGCTGGACTGCGCGGTCGACCCGCTGGGTGCCGCCGTCTTCGACCGGCTGCTCGCCCGGGGGCGGCGGCGCTGCGGCGGCGGTGAGGGGGAGGGCGGGGGCGACGCGGACGCCCAGCCGCGCCATGTCTTCCAAGTGCCGCTGACCGGGCATGGCGCCGAGGAGCTGTGGGGCGGGTTGAACCAGGAGTGGCGGCGCAATGTGCGGCGTGCCCGCAGGGAAGGGGTGGAGGTCGTCGTGGGCAGCGCGGCCGAGCTGCCCGAGTTCTTCCGGCTGCTGGAGGTGACCGAGCGGCGCGACGGTTTCCGGCTCGGCCGGTCACTGGCGTACTACCAGCGTCAGTACGCGGCGCTCAACGCGGAGGAGCCGGGCCGGATGAAGCTGTATCTGGCCCGCCACCGGGGTGAGATCCTCGCCGCGCACACCATGGTGACGGTGGGGCGGCGCGTCTGGTACCAGACCGGCGCTTCGGCCGACCATCGCCGTGAGGTCCGCCCCTCCAACGCGCTGCAATGGCGGATGCTGCTGGACGCCCAGGCATCCGGCGCACTGGTGTACGACCTGCGCGGGGTACCCTCCACACTCGACCCCTCGGACCGCTCGCACGGGCTCCTGCGGTGGAAGCTCGGCACCGGGGGGGGGAGCGTCGTGGAGACGCTGGGGGAATGGGAGGTGTCGGTCCTGCTCCCCCTCCCCCTCGGCTCGCTCGACGACAGCGCTCTGCGGCAGGTGGTGTGCACGGCGTCGTACACCCACGACCGGCGGGGCTGGGCACAGGTGGTGCTGAGGGGCACCGACGGCACGATGGAGGCCACGTCCTGCGATGTGGCCGTCGATGTCATCCCGGCGTCGGCCCGGCCATCGCTGAGACCTGACTCGCCGTGACGACGGGCCACGCCCCGCCCCACCCCGCCCAGCCCCGCACGGTCCTCAGCCGTCGCTCTCGTCCAGCTCGTCGATCAGGTCGATCTCGTCGTCATCCTCGTCATCCTCGTCATTCTCGTCCACGCGTTCGTCGGCGTCGGACAGGGCCTGGGTGATCAGACGGGTGGCGAAGTCGCGGTCGTCGGTGAGGTGGTTGATGTGCTCGGCGAGCAGGACGGCGGTGGCCTCCAGGGGAGTCAGCTCGGTCTGGGTCCAGTCGCCGTATTGCCCTCGCCAGAGGCTGGGACTCAGGCCGGTGGCGGCGGCGACGAGCAGGGCGGCCATGGTGGGGATGGCCTCGGGGCGGACGCTGCGGGGCATCATCGTCATCGAGGCGACGACGGAGGGCACCACGTACTCGATGACGTCCTTGTCCTGGGACTCGTGGGCCAGCCGCAGCCACTTCATGAACGCGTAGATGATGGAACAGACGCCGTCCAGCACGTCGTCGGCCTCGATGACGCCCATGGACGCGGTGACCTGGGCCACCAACGCGTCCTGTTCGGGGTCGCTCGCGCTCTTGCCGTCGTAGATGGCCTTGAGCTGGGAGTCGATCATCAAGAGCGCCGCACCCACGTCGCCGGCCGGCGCGTACTTGGGGTCGCACGGTGATGACACAGGAATCCATACCTCTCTGTCACGGTCGGGTTCACCGACAGTAGACCTCCGATGACACGCGGTAGGACGGTTCCCGGGTATTCACCCTCGTCGCACGGATCCGCTTGACCTCAACCCTGCTTCATGTCCGAGGCTCCTCGCAGCGGCGTCGGCCGCGACCGGGGATGTGTGTCCCCGAACCGATCGCCGCGACCCAGCAACACATGGAGGTCCGCCCATGCCCGAGACGGTGACCCGCTGGATCGGGCGGCACGCCCATCACCTCACCACCGCCGACCCCGAGGCCCCGCTGACCGATCTGGGGCCGCTGGCCGACGTCGTACGGGACGCCGATGTGGTGGCCCTCGGGGCCGCGACCCGTCAGTCCCATGAACTGTCCGTCCTCGCGCACCGGATGCTCCGGTTCCTGGTCGAGGAACTGGGGTTCCGCACCCTCGCGCTGGAAGGGGACGACGCGTCGAGAGTCGGACTCGACACCTACATCGGCACGGGGGCGGGTGACCCGCGGCTGATGCTGGCCGGCGCCCGGTCCTTCTGGCGGACCGAGGAGTTGCTCGACGTCGTCCACTGGATGCGCTCGTTCAACCGCCGGCACCCCGGTGACCCGGTCCGGTTCGCCGAGACGGTCCACGCCCCTCGCGGGCAGGTGCCCCCGTCGGTCACCCTCGCCGAGATCGAGTGGAGTCTGGCCGAGGACACCATCCGGTGGCAGGAGCGGACCGCGGACCGGATCGTCTACTGGGGCGGCCTCGGCCACACCGCCGACAGCCGCCCACGGACCGGCTCGCCCTCGTCCCCGCCCGTCACGCACCGCACCGCGGGCAGCCATCTCCGCGATCATTTCGGCGCGGGCTACGTCTCGATCGGCCTGACCTTCCATCACGGCACGCTTCCCTACCCGGTCCCCGCCCCGCCCGCCGACTTCGCCGACGCGCTCCTGGGCACCGCCGGACCCGGCAGCTACCTTCTCGACCTGCGCACCGAGGCACCGGCCACCGTACGGACCTGGCTCGACACCCCGACCAGGACCCGTCTGATCGGCCCGTTCTACGACCCCGGCGCCGACGCCGCCTTCCATCTGGCCGGTGGCTCGCTCACCGACTGGTTCGACGCCGTCCTGCACACCCAGGAGGTCACCCCGGCCCGCTCGCTGTCCCAGCCGGACGATTCCTGAAGCGGTCCTTCGGACGCCGCGCGTGACACCGAACGGGTGGTCGCTGTTCGGGCGAGTGTCCGGGAGCCTGCGGGGTGCGAGTGACGGATCGGGGGCGTGTGCCCCACCTGGGTCGTCTCTCCTCGTGTGTTTTCGCGTCTGTTCGCGTCGGAGGTGGTGGGCGGCCCGCGCGGGGGAAGAGTGGAGCCGTGGCTACCACCAGCAGTGCCTTGCAGGAGGCTCAGGAGCGGGTCCGGGTCTGTCGGGAGAGCGGTGACCTGCCCGGTCTCGCCCACGCCCTGATCGTGCTGTCCTCGGAACTTCAGAAGGTCGCCCGTCATGACGAGGCGATCGCCGCGGCGCGTGAAGGGGCGGATCTCTATCGCGGGCTGGGCAACCGCGGCGGGCTCGTCTGGGCCCTGGAGAATGTCGGCTACCGCTGTGCGGCGGCGGGCCGGTACCAGGAGGCCGCCGAGGCGACACAGGAGCGCGTCGACATCCAGCGCGCCGCGCAGGACATGCTGGGGCTCGCCCATGCGCTGGTCACCCTGGGCTCGCACCTCGAAGGTGCCGGGCGGCTGGAGGAGGCGATCACCGCGGCCCTGGAGGGCACGGCCGTGTACCGGCAACTCGACCGGGCCGGCGGGGTCGCCTGGGCGCTCCAGAACCTCGCCCGCCGCTACTCGACGGCGGGCCGGCATCACGACGCCGCGCAGGCAAGCTTGGAGGAGGCCGGTATCCACCGTGCCGCCCAGGACGTTCCCGCGCTGGCGCACGCCCTGGTCGTCCTGGGCTCGACTCTGCTGAGCGCGGGCGAGCCGGAACAGGCCGTCGTGCCCGCCCGTGAGTCGGTCGGGCTCTACCAGTCGCTCAACAACCTCGCGGGCTTCACCTGGGCGCGCGAGAGCCTCGACCGGATCGGCGCCGTCCTGGCCACTCGGCAGCCCTTCGAGTACACGGTGCCGCCGCCGTTCACCGTCGAGGCGTCGTTTCCGCCGGGTGCGCCGCTGGCGACGCTGGCGCGGATCGCCGACCACATGGAGGTCTTCGCCGTCGACACCGCCGGGCGGATGTGGACGTCCTGGTGGTGGTACGGCTCGTGGGAGGGGAGCTTCCTGCTGGGCGGGCACGCGTTCCTGCCGGGCGCCCATGTCGCCACCGTGTCGCGCAACGACGACCACATGGAGGTCTTCGCCGTGGACGGCGACGGCCAGGTGTGGGGCAACTGGTGGAACGGGGACTGGAAGGGCTGGTTCCCGCTGCCGGGTCACACCTTCCCGCCGGGTGCGCCGCTGGCCACCCTGGCGCGCAATGACGACCACATGGAGGTGTGGGGCGTCGACGGCGAGGGGCGGGTGTGGGGCAACTGGTGGAACGGCGAATGGAAGGGCTGGTTCGAGATCCCCGGGCACACCTTCCCCGCCGCGGCCCACCTGGTCTCGCTCACCCGCAACGACGACCACATGGAGATCTACGCGGTCGACGGACAGCGCAGGGTGCACGCCGCGGCGTGGGGCGGTGAGTGGGGACCGTGGACGCCCATCGGATCGTACGACTTCCCGCCGGGGTCCCCGCTGGGCAGTATGTCGCGGCACGAGGAGCACCTGGAGGTCTTCGGCATCGGCACCGACGGGCAGGTGCGCGGCAACTGGTGGGACGGCCACACCTGGCACGAGTGGTTCCCGCTCGGGACCCGGCTCTTCGAACCCGGGTCACCCCTGGCCACGGTCTCCCGCCACGAGGACCACATGGAGGTTTTCGTCGTCGCCGCGGACGGTCAGACGTGGGGGAACTACTGGGACTCCGAGGACTGGCACGACTGGTTCAGGGTCAGGGACGAGCGGCCCTTCGCCGGGCCCGCCCATCTCGCCACCCTGACCCGCGACGACCATCACATGGAGGTCTTCGGCATCGGCGGATCGGGGAAGCGGACCGCCGCCTGGTATGTGGACGGCACCTGGCACGACTGGTTCACCCTGCCCCCGGCGACCGTGCCGCTGCCCGACGGCGAGATCCCGCCCGGCGACGAACGGACCTTCACCCTGGGCAAGGAGATCTGGGTCTACAGCACCGTCGGCACCCGGCTCCCCCTCTACTGCTCCGAGGCCCGGCTGGTCTGCCGGCAGGACGGCGGCTGGCGGTTCACCGCCTTCCTGCGCAACACCGAGACCGACGCCGACTGCCAGTTCGACCTCTACCTCCGGCTCAACGGCACCTCCAGGCCGTTCGACTTCCGGCTGTCGGGCGAGCTGGGCGCCCCCGGCGACAAGGAGGCCGCACGCATCGGCCGCCGGGCCCTGGGCATCCTCCCGGAACGCCGTTTCCAGGAGGAGGGCCACTACGACGCCCTCACCGACCCCGCCTTCTTCCGCGAGGTGTACACCTGCGCGGCGACCTTCACGATCCCCCCACCGGCCTGGGACGACTACATCGTGCCGCCGGCGGAGGAGCCCGAGGAGTAGGTCCCCAAGTCCGCTGGGCCTCCGGGCTCCTGGGGTCCTGGGGTCCCAGGTCACCGCTTGGGGCCGCCGCTGCCTTCCAGCATCCGTTCCAGCCGGTCGAAACGCTCGTGCAACGCTCGGGCCGCCTCCTCCATGCTCTCCTCGGCACGTGGCACGCGACGGTGTCGGCGCTCCTGGTCCCGACCACCGGTTCCCTCGCGCTGGGACTGCTCCGCCCGGCCTCCGGCACCGTCCGGTTCCTTGGGGAGCCCCCTCGCCGCCGCCACCCGCACCCGGCTGCGCGCCCACCACGGCGTGGTGGCCGGACTGCTGGACCGGGTCGGGCTGCCGGAGCGGTTCGCCGACCGGCTGCCGCACGAACTGTCCGGCGGCCGGCGCCAGCGGGTCGCCATCGCCCGCTCCCTGATCACCCGGCCCCGGTTCATCGTCTTCGACGAGGCCGTCAGCGCCCTTGATGTGTCCGTCCAGGCCCAGACCCTCAACCTGATCCGCGACCTCCAGCAGGAACACGGCTTCGGCGCCCTGTTCATCTCCCACGACCTAGCCGCCGTCCGGTACGCCGCCCACCGCATCGCCGTGATGCAGGGCGGCCGGATCGTCGAACTCGCGGACACCGCCCGCTTCTGGAACACCCGCCCCGAACCGCGCCCCAGCGCCGGGGACCGGGTGGTCGGCTACGACTTCCCCGGCGTCGAGGTCGGCACCGCCGAGTACACCGAGGGCCCGACCGGCGTCACCGTGGTCCATGTCCCGGCGGGCGCCCGGATGTCCTCGACGCCCGGGGCGGCGCCATCGGCCTCACCTACGGCGCCGACCACTTCGCGCACGCCGTCTGTCTGGCCGGCGGCTCCCTCTACGGGCTCGGCGCGGCGCCCGGGGTCGGGGCGGAACTCCTCACCCGGGTCGGCAACGACGTCAACTGGGACCGGCTCAAGTGCGTGGCCGGGGCGATCATCTACGACTTCAGCGCCCGCGACAACGCCGTCACCCCGGACGCCGCCCTCGGCCGGGCCGCGATGCGCGCCGCCCGGCACGGGGAGTTCCCCGTCGGCCGCTGCGGGGCGGGGGCCAGCGCCTCCGTCGGCAAGGTCGAGTACTCCCGTACCGAATTCGCCGGCCAGGGCGCCGCGTTCCGGCGGATCGGGGACATCAGGATCCTCGCCGCGACGGTGATCAACGCGGTCGGTGTCATCGTGGACCGGGACGGCACCGTGCTGCGCGGCGACTACGACGCCGCGACGGGCACCCGGATTCTGCCGCAGCTCGACTACGCGGAGGCGTTCGAGAAGAACCCGGCCGCCGCGCCCGCGACCATGCCGGGCAACACCACGATCTCGGTCGTCGTCACCAATGTCCGCCTGGACGACCGGGAACTGGCCTGCTTCGGCCGTCAGGTGCACGGTTCCATGCATCGCGGCATCCAGCCCTTCCACACCAACCTGGACGGTGACACCCTGTTCACGCTCACCACGGACGAGGTCGATCTGCCGCGCAACCCGATGCGCACCGGGCAGGACACCATGACCTCCGTCGCCCTCGGCTCGGTCGCCTCCGAGGTGATGTGGGACGCGATCCTGAGCAGCGTCCGGTGACCCACGCCGACCTCTCCCGCCCGGCCCCCGGCGTGACGGCAGCCGCGCCGGGGCTGCCCGCCTTCCGCTCCGACGACCCGGACCCCACCCGCCGGGGCCACGCCTTCGGCCGCACCCACGGCCACCGCGTCCGGGCCACCGTCGCCGCCTACCGCGAACTGTTCGACGCGGTCGGTGTCGACCCGCACGACCTCCGGCCGCACGGTGAGCAGGCGGGCGACGAGATCGCCCGCTGGGCGCCCGACCTGTACGCGGAACTCGCCGCGTCGGCCTCGGGGGCGGGGCTCCCGGTGTGGGAACTGGCCCTGGTCAACGCCCGTACGGAGATCCTCGCCACGGTCGGCGCGACCGCCGAGGGCGAGTGCTCCACCGCCGTCCATGCGGGGGGTCCGGGAGCCCCGCACACGGCCGACGACGGCACCCTCCTGGACCTGGGGGAATCCGCCGGAGTCCGGCTCCCCTCCGCCTGCCGCGCGGCAGCCTGCGGAACCTGTCTCCAGCGGGTGGAGGGCGCGACGGCACACCTGATCACCCCGGGCCTGCCGGTCCCTCCGGGCCATGCGCTGCCGTGCTGCGCGGTACCCACGGGCGCGATCACCGTGCGCGCGTGAGGACGGCCAGGTGTCGCCGTGAACCCAGCGGCTTCCGGGCGTCCCGCGAGCGGCCGGGAAGGTGCTCGTGTGATCATCATCGGTATGGGAAGTCCAGCGCCGCCCGGCCACGAGCCGACCGACCGCCGACCGCGACGAGGCGGGCCCGAGCGCCGGAGGGACGCGCCGTAACCTATGTCGGATCATGCCCATCGGGAGAACAAGGGCCTGGCGAACAGGAGACGCGCACCTGATGAAGCCCTCACGGACACCGGCCGTGGGTGAGCCCACCGACCCGGACGTCGACCTCCATGTCCCTTCGCAGCGGCCCGGCCAGTGGCGTGCGCAGCTTCCCGTGGTGACGGCGGTGGCGCTGGGCGGGACGCTGGGCGCCTCGGCCCGCTACGGCGCGGCCCTGCTGTGGCCGACGGCGACCGGCGGCTTCCCGTGGACGACGTTCTGGGTGAACACGCTCGGCTGCGCGGTGATCGGGGTGTTCATGGTGCTCATCAGCGAGGTGTGGACCGCGCACCGGCTGGTGCGGCCGTTCTTCGGCACCGGTGTGCTGGGCGGCTTCACCACGTTCTCGACCTACGCGGTCGACATCCAGCAACTGGTCGACGGCGGCCGGGCCCGGGCCGGACTCCTGTATCTGGGACTGACACTGATCGCGGCACTGGCGGCGGTGTGGAGCGCGGCGTGGGTGACCCGCCGGATCGTGGCGTGGAGGCAAGCATGACGAGACTGACCGGGCGCGCGCTGCGCGTGACCATCTTCATCGGCGAGGACGATGTCTGGCATCACAAGCCGCTGTTCACCGAGATCGTCCACCGCGCCCACCGGGCCGGGCTCGCGGGCGCGTCGGTGTTCCGCGGGATCGAGGGCTTCGGCGCCTCCTCCCTGATCCACACGACCCGGCTGCTGTCGCTGAGCCAGGATCTGCCCATCGCGGTGGTCATCATCGACGACGAGACCCGCGTCCGGGCGTTTCTGCCCCAGCTGGACGAGCTGGTCACCGAGGGCCTGGTGATCCTGGACGACTGCGAGGTCATCCGTTACGTGGGCCGGTCGAAGGAACGTGCCGAGTGAACTGGTTTCTGGTGATCGCCGGAGCCGCCGTCGGCGCGCCCCTGCGCTATCTCACCGACATGGCCGTGCAGAGGCGCCACGACACGGTGTTCCCCTGGGGCACCTTCACCGTCAACGCGGCGGGCTGCCTGATCCTGGGCCTGCTGACCGGCGCGGTCACCTACGGCGCCGCGTCCCACTCCCTGCAACTGCTGATCGGCACCGGCCTGTGCGGGGCGCTGACCACGTACTCGACCTTCTCCTACGAGACGATGCGGCTGGCGGAGGAGGGCGCGAGGTTCTTCGCCGCCGCCAATGTCGTCGCCAGCGTCGTCGCCGGTCTCGGTGCGGCCTTCGTGGGGGCGGCGGTGGCGAACGCGATCTGGGCCTGAGGGGCCTGAGGGGGCACCCGCTCCCCCCTCAGGCGGCTCCGCGATGGGCTCAGTTGCCGCTGGCGGCGGCGTGGCTCGCGCTGACGGCGCCGTAGAACGGCATGGCGAGGTTGCTGAAGATGTCGGCGGTGCCGGGGCCGCCGGGGTTCTTCCAGTCACGCAGGAGTTCCGAGATGACGCCGACGGTGCTGTTGAGGGTGGCACCGGCGTTCTGGAGGCGGAGCAGGGAGGTTTCCCGGGCGAGGGTGTTGGTGGTGCCCGAGGCGTCGGTGACGGCGTGGACCCGGTAGCCCCGGCCGAGGGCGGACAGGGACGCGAACATCAGGCATACGTCGGTGATGACGCCCGCGATGACCAGGTTGGGCCGGTCCATGGCGCGGACGGCGGCGTCGAAGTCCGGGTCGTCGAAGGCGTCGACCTCACCGCTGCGGTGGATGACCGGGGCGCCCTCGGGCAGCTCGCGCACGAGTTCCGGGAGCAGGGGGCCGTTGGGGCCCTGCGGTGCGGAGGTGGTGGCCACGATCGGGAGGCCGAAGACCTTGGCGGTGCGGGCGAGGGCCTGGGCGTTGCGGCGGACCTCGTTCTGGTCGTGGTCCTGGACGCCGAGGATCAGCCCGGTCTGGTGGTCGACCAGCAGGATCCCGGTGTTCTCCGGGGTGAGCCGGTGGGTGAGGTAGCTGTTCTCGCTCATCGTTCTTCCTGGTTCCTTGGGGTGCGGCCGTGCTCACGGCCGGGGCGGTCGCCCGCTTCGCCAGCACCTGTTTGTTGCTTGCGCATTCATCTTAACCATGAGGGGTGGGCGGCCATTCCCCGCCCGGTCAGCCGCCCGATGTGGTCTGCGTCACTCGCTGGTGTCGCAGTCGGCCGGGTGCTCCCCCGGTTCCAGCCGCGCCAGAACGCCGTACAGCATGTCCAGCTCCTGCCCGGAGAGACGGCCCGCGAAGGCCCGCTCCACCACCTCGGCATTGGTCCGCACGGCCGCCCGCAGCAGCTTCCGGCCCTCCTCGGTCAGCTGGATCAGCGCCCCGCGCTGGTCCTCCTCGATCGGCGTCCGGGTCACCAGACCGCGCTGCGCGAGCCGGTCGGCCATCCGGCTCACCGCGCTCTGGGTCAGCACGATCCGCTCCTTCAGATCCTTCAGCCGGGTACCCGCGAGCGGAATGTTCACCAGGGTGTCGAACTCGCTCACGGACAGCCGGTGCCGCTCGGCCAGTTCCCGCTCGATCTCCCCCAGCACCCGCTGATGCACCTCCATGAACGACCGCCACACCCCGACCCTGAAAGCCTTCGACCTCACCGGCTCCGTACCCGACACTCCAGCCTCCTCCTTGAATGCGCCTGCATCATTGTCGCACCGGCCGGCCGCTCGCGGTGAGGCCGGCGCAGCCGTGCGGGGCGGCGAGGACTGGACGGCTGGGCGCGGCCGGGCTGACGCCGATGTCCCGGGCCAGCTGCCGCGGCGGTGCATACATTGGGACCATGGCCAAGAAAACGGACACCCATTCCTGGAACACCAGCGACATCCCCGATCAGGGCGGCCGGACCGCCGTCGTGACCGGCGCCAACAGCGGACTCGGCCTCGCCACCGTCACGGCGCTGGCCGACGCGGGCGCGCATGTGGTCCTCGCCGTCCGGGACACCGGTCGTGGCGAGGCGGCGGCACGGACCGTGCGGGGCAGTGTGGAGGTACGCCGGCTGGACCTGGCCGACCTGTCCTCGGTACGCGAGTTCGCCGCCGCCTGGCACGGCCGCCTCGATCTGCTCATCAACAACGCCGGCATCATGAACGTCCCGGAGGCCCGTACCAAGGACGGCTTCGAGAGGCAGTTCGGCACCAACCATCTGGGCCACTTCGCCCTGACCAACCTGCTCCTGCCGCACATCACGGACCGCGTGGTGACCCTGTCCTCGGGCGCCCATCGGATGGGCAATCCGCACATCCGCTTCGACAATCTCAACCTCGCGGGTGAGTACAAACCGGTGGCCGCCTACAGCCACTCCAAGCTCGCCAACCTGCTCTTCACCCTGGAACTCCAGCGCCGGCTCGACGCGGCGGGCTCGTCCGTCCGCTCCCTCGCCGCCCATCCCGGAATTGCCGCCACCAACCTCCAGGCACACGACGCCAGCCGCTTGCGCGTCCTCGCCATGCGGTTGGGCAACCGCGTCATCGCCCAGGACAGCAAGGCGGGGGCGCTGCCCACCCTGTACGCGGCGGTCGAGGAGCTGCCCGGTGCCAGCTATGTCGGCCCGGACGGGTTGTTCGAGATGCGCGGCGCACCGACCCTGGTGGGCCGTTCCACGGCGGCCAGTGACCTGGCCACCGCCCGGCGCCTGTGGACCGTCTCCGAGGAACTGACCGGGGTCACCTTCCCGGAACCCGCCCTGACGGCCCGGAGCTGACGAGGCGGAGCCGAAGGAACAGGGCCGGACGGGTGGCGGGGCCGAGTCCTACTCCGGGCTTCCCGTCGGCCGGAAGTCCATCACCGTGGCGCCCCCGGGCAGCCGGTGCGACGCCCTCAGCCGGAGACCGGCCCGTCCGGCGAGGTGCGCGTAGTCGGACTCCGCACGCTTCCTGCCGCCCAGGAGTACCAGCATGCGCAGATCGTGCGAGGTGAGCCGCCGGGTCTCGGAGAGGTCCCCGGCGGCGGCCGGTCCGCCCGGGAACACGCGCTCGGCGATCAGCACCCGCCCCTCGGCGGGGACAGCCGCGGCACAGGTCCGCAGGACGCGTACGGCACTGTCGTCGTCCCAGTCGGCCAGGACACGGGAGAGAAGGCAGGTGTCGGCGCCGGCCGGCAGGCGGTCGAACATGTCGCAGACCACGGCGTCGCTCCGCTCGGCGAGCCCCGCGGCGGCGAGATGCCGGCGGGCCTCGGCCACCGATGCGGCTTGGTCGGCCACGGTGCCCCGCAGCCTCGGGTGGGCCGTGAGGATCTCCTGGAGCAGGGCTCCGGTGCCGCCGCCGACGTCGATCACATGCCGGACGCCCGACCAGTCGTAGCCGGTGCCGATGCCCCTGGTGGACCGGGAGACCTGTGACATCAGCCGGTCGAACGACTCGGTGCGCGCGGGCGTCGCGGCGAGGTCCTCCCAGAACGGGGCGCCGTGGACCTTCGCGTAGACGGAGGTTCCGGAGCGGACGGCGTCCACCAGGTGGGCGAAGGTGGTGTCGAGGCGCCCGGCGACTTCGTCGGCGTCCAGCCACTGACGCAGGTTGTCGGGATGGTCGGACAGCAGTTCCGCGGCCGGTTCGGTGAGCGCGTAGGTGCCCGGTTCGGGCTCGGCGAAGATGTCCCGGCAGCTGAGGAAGCGCAGCAGGCGCGCGAGTGCCCCGGGGTCCGCTCCGGCGGCCTTGGCCAGATCGGGCAGCCGGGTGTGTCCGGCGGCGATGTGGTCGGCGAGGCGCAGGGTGGCCGCCGCGCGGACCGCGAAGGGGGTCACGATATCGGCGATCTCGGCGAGGCCCCGAGGCTGCTCCGGGCGCTCGGGCCGACCTGGGGCCGAGGTGGACGCGGCGGTCATGTCTTCCTCCGTAGGGGCGTCGCGGGGGCGACACCGGGGCAGGTGCAGGGGCGGACGGGCTCGGGTGGGGGGGACGCGTGGGGTGGGGGTGACGCGTCGGGCGGGGTTGGCGCGTGCAGCGGGGTTGGCGCGTCCGGCGGCGGCGCATCCGGCGGGGGGTGATCGGGCGATGGTGGTGGCGCGTCGGCGGGCCCGGCGGCGGCTCCGACCCCGAGCGCGGCGGCCTCCGCTCCGGCCTCAGCACCGGCTCCGGCCTCAGCTCCGGCTCCGGCCTCAGCTCCGGCACCGGCACCGGCACCGGCACCGGCACCGGTCAGCGTGGTGAGCAGGGCCGTGGCCTCGCGGCGGGTGCGGCAGCGGTGGACCGGGGTGCCGGCGCGGCGCAGGGCCGCGTCGATGATGACCAGGTCCCGCCGCCGGAACAGCAACGCCTTGCGCAGCAGTGCGGTCAGGCTCAGCACCGGGGGGTCGCCGGACTCACGGAGCCGACGCGGCACGTACTCCGTTCGGTCACCCCCGGGCGGCCGTCGGGCGGATGGCGGTACCCGACGGCGTACCCGAAGAGGCGCCCGACGGGGTGCTGGACAACGTACGAGAAGAGGCGCCGCACGGGATGCCGCGCGGGCCGCGTGGCGCAGGCGCAGGCTGCGACGGGCCAGTGCCTGGGCGCACAGCAGCGGATGGCGGTCGAAGAGGACGACGAGATCCGCGGCGTGCACGCGCGGTTCGGCGGTGGCGGCGTAGTTGCCGTCGGCGATCCATCGCGGCAGGGCGCACAGCGCGTGGACGCGGCGGTTCCACTCCTCCTCCGCGGGCCGGGTCCAGCCCGGGGACCAGTAGAAGTCGTCGAGGTGGTAGAGCGGCAGGCCGGTCGTGGCGGCGAGCAGATGACAGAAGGACGTCTTGCCGCTGCCGGGGCTGCCGAGCACGACGATCCGCCGGGGCGCGTGCCCCGGCGGCGGGTCACAGTACGGCGATGCCATGGAGCTTCCCGAACCGCGCGGCGTCCTCCACGGTGTTGACCAGCGGTTCTCCCTTGATGTTGAGGCTGGTGTTGAGCAGCATCGGGCAGCCCGTCTCCTCGTGGAAGCGCCGGAGCAGGGTGTGTACGAACGGGTTCTGCCGCTCGTTGACGGTCTGCACCCGGCTGGTGCCGTCGACATGGCACACGGCGAGATGGGCGCCCGGGTCGCGTGCCGTCCCGACGAACTGCATGTACGGGCTGGTCGGTACGGGCAGGTCGAAGCACGCGTGGGCGTGGTCCTCCAGCACGATGGGCGCGAACGGCCGGAACGGCTCACGCCGTTTGATCTCGTTCACCCGGCGTTTGGCGGTGGCCGGACGGGGGTCGGCGAGCAGGCTGCGGTTGCCCAGGGCCCGGGGGCCGAACTCGGCGCGGCCGTGGGCCAAGGCGACGACCTCACCGCGTACGAGCCGCTTGAGGGCGTCCTCGGGATCGGGCTGCCGTTCGATGTCGTGGCCGAGATACGGTCCGGGCCACCTGATGTGCCGCCCGAGACGGGCGAGGGCCGAGCCGACCGAGCTGCCCGCGTCGCCGGGGCTCGGCATGATCCAGATGGTGTCGAAGAGGCCGGAGCGGGCCAGGCGGGCGTTGTAGGCGCAGTTGAGGGCGACGCCGCCGGAGAAGACGAGATTGCGGGACCCGGTCTCCTCGGCCGCCCAGGCGAACAGCCCGTCCAGCAGCCGTTCGGTGACCTCCTGGGCGCCGGCTGCGATAGTGGCCGGGTCGGTCAGCTCGGGCCGCCAGTCGGCGATGCCCCGGTGCACCGAGCGGGTCAGCCGGAAGTGCGGCCAGTCCGCGCGGCGGACGAAGTCGCGCCAGATGACGTCGGCGAGGTCCGGAGTCCCGTAGGCCGCGAGGCCCATCATGATGTACTCCTCCTCGTTGGGCTTGAAGCCCGCACGCTGGGTGAAGGCGGAGTACAGCAGGCCGATGCTGTGCGGGTAGTTCACGGTGGCCACCCGGTCGAGCCGGTCGCCGTGGCCGCGCCACAGCGAGACGGTGTTCCACTCGCCGATGCCGTCCACGACGACCACGGCGGCCTCGGGCAGGCCGGAGGTGTAGTAGCCGCCGGCCGCGTGCGAGTGGTGGTGGTCGACGCTGTGGACGCGCGCTCCGCGCAGTTGCGGAAAGCGGCGCAGGTAGGCGCGGAGTCCGACCGGGTCGGCCGCGAGGCCCAGTTGCCCGGAGCGCAGTTGCCGGGTGCGTTTGAGGAGGGGGCGTTCGTAGTACACGACGTCGTCCACGCGGTCCAGGTGGGCGAGGGCCGCCGACAGGGCCCCGGCGGACAGCTCGGCGTCGTTCTTGCGTCTGCTGTAGCGCTCGCAGTGGGTCGCGAAGACGAGTTCGCCGTCGCGGATCGCGGCGACCGCCGCGTCGTGACTGCGGCAGGACAGGCCGAGGATGTGCGTCATGGGGTGCGGCACCTCCGGTGGTGCGCGGCGTCGGCGTTCACGGCATAGGGGGTCGCGGGGTCAGGGGTCGCGGGTCAGGGGCCGCGGGGTCGGGGTTCGCGGGGTCGGGGGTCGCGGCAACGGGGCCCATCTGCGTACGGCCGCCCCTCATCGCGCGAGGCGCCCTTCCGTGGCGAGGCCCTCCTGGCGGGCGGCGGCCGGGCGGTCGGTCACCGCGTCCAGCAGGCGGGCGACGCGTTCCATCCGGGGCCGGTCCGCGAGGGACACCCGGAAACAGCCCCGCAGCCCGGGGACGTCGGACAGGGAGCGGATACGGACATGATGCGCGGCCAGATGGTCGCGGGCCGCGTCGGCGGTGGCGGGGTCGGGAGACCAGAACGTGGCGAAGTTGGCGCCGGGCTCCAGCACCCGCCAGCGCGGGTGGGTGGACAGCACCCGGTCGGTGAACTCCCGCCGCAGGGCGCGGACGTCCCGCCAGATCTCCCGCCAGCGCTCGCCCTGGGGCGCCAGGCGTTCCAGCAGGGCGAGCCCGGGGGCGCCGACGGCGTTCTCGGGGCGGAAGCGGCCGAGGTGCTCCCGCAGTTCCGGGTGGACGAGCAGCGCGGCGACGCGCAGTCCGGCAAGGGCGAACACCTTGGAGTAGGAGTGGACCACGACGACATTGGCGAACTCCGCGACCAGCGGCGCGTGGGAGACCTGGACGAAGTCGCCGTACGCCTCGTCGATCACCAGGAGATGGCCGTGCGCCCTGGCGGTCTCGGCGAACCGGCGCATGACGGACGGGGCGAAGAGCAGCCCGCTGGGGCTGCCCGGGTTGGTGACGGCGGCCACCGACGGGCCCGGCGCGCACCGCAGCGCGTCGAGCAGGGGGCCGGGGTCGGCCACGGCGGGTGCGCCGGCGGTGCCGGGGACGGCGGTCACGCGGACCCGGCGCAGCGCGGCGTAGTGACGCCATGCCTCGAAGGCGGGCTCCTGGAGGAGCAGGCGTCCCACCGGGCGGACGAGGGCGTCGACGACGAGGCCGATGCCATTGTCGGAGCCGGCGGTGAGCAGGATGCCGGTGCTGTCGATGCCGTGGTGGGCGCCGAGCCTCTCCAGGGCGCGGTCCTGGAAGGGGTAGGCGAGGGTGTCCGCGAGGGTGAGGGCGGCCAGTGCGTCCTTGACCAGCCGGTCGCTCCACGGGTGCTGGAGTTCGCAGCTCTTGAGGTTGAGGGTGCCGGGGCGGCGCTCGCGGGGCTGCCAGCGCACGCCGAGGGTCTCGGTGCCGAGAGGGAAGCGGAATCCTTGGAGGTCGGCGGTGCGGGTGAGGCCGGGCACCTCGTGGTCCGGGCCGGTCACCGGGCGGTTCGCTGCGGGATGCGTTCATGGACGCTGGTGAGGCGGTCCTCCCGGCCGAAGAGGAAGGCGTAGCGCGGGTCGGCCCCCGGGCCGTTCTCCGGCGCTTCCTCCGGCCCGCCGGAGATCAACTGGCGGTTGAAGCGGGACACTTGATGGGGCGTCATGTCGGCGGTCATCTCATGGAACGGGGTGTACATGGTCGGGCGGACGCGGGCGCCGAGCGAGCGGGCCAGTTCGAGGGTGCGGGCGGTGCCCTCGGCGGAGGTCCCGGGCAGCCCGACGATGATGAAGGCGTTCAGCTCGATCCCGGCCGCGTCGCACCACTGGGCCAGCGACCGGAACCGCCGCTCCTCGGTGCGTTTGCTCCGGGGCAGCCCGCCCTGGCCCTGTGCCTCCAGCGTCTCCAGGCCCACGGAGATCCGGACACACCCGGCCCGGCCCATCAGCGCCACCAGCTCCTCGCCGAGGTGGTGGACGGTGGTCGCGCACTTCCACCGCGGTGCGACGGGACCCTCGATGAACCGCTCGCACAGCTCCCGGACCCAGCGCCGGTCCAGCGTGAACGTGGGCGCGTAGAAGGCGACGTACTCGAAGGCGTGGCGGTCGTAGCTGTCCCGGATGTAGTCGATGACGGCGTCCACCGGCAGCCGGCGTTCGCGCAGTCCGAAGATCTCCGGGACCTCGCAGAACTCGCAGCCCACCGGGCATCCCCGGGCCGCCGGAACGACCAGTTCCCGTCGGAAGGGTATCCCGCAGAATTTGTGTTCGTCCTTGGCGTAGAAACGATCGTAGTCCTGATAGGGGATCTCCTCGATATCGGGAAGAACCCACTGCTTCGGATCAAGTCGGCTGCCGTGTCCGGAGGGCTCGATCCAGTCCCCGCCGTGCCGTACCGCGACACCGGGCAATCCGGCCGGGACCGTGTTTCCGGGGCCGGATCGGGCCAGGGCGTTCACATACTCGGCGACTCCGCACTCGTAGTCGCCGGACTGCACGACCGCGTCCAGATCGAACTGGCGGAAGAATCCTGGATTGAGGCTGGAGAGGCGACCGAAAGTGATCAGCCGGCTGTTCGGGGAAAGCCCTCGCGCGTAGTCGGTGAATCGCGCCAGGCCGTCCACCGCGTCGAAATCGTTCATGACCGCGATGACGTCATATCGACCTTGGTAGAGCAGGTCCCCGACGCCCTTCCAGTTCATGCTCAGGGTGCCTGCCTCGCAGGTGTCGACCCGCCCGGTGGTGGGTTGGAGGCGCAGATGTCCGGCCACCATGTACAGCGGGCTGTGGTGACCCGCGTTGAAGTAACTCGGCACGTGAGGCGGCCAGATCAGCAGCACGTCAGTCATGTGGGACCCCTGGTGTCGATGGGTCGTGGTGTGGCTGAGATTGCGCCCCGCCGAGACTGAGCAGACCTACCTTTGTGGCTGCGGAAGCACAGCGTGTGTTTTACCCCGTCGTGGTCCGCTCGGCAATGGCACATCCCGCCCGATCGACCGGTTCTTACCGGCTGGACCGAATGGCGTGGATCCGGAGGGTCAGGTCAGACGGTCGGAACCGGGGGATTGATCTATCTGAGTGTATCCACCAATGGCCGAAAGCATCGAGAATCATGGACAGGCGGCGCTCGGTCGCGGTTGCCGTTCTGAACAGCACAGTGCTTCAATCCGAGTCAGTCCGCGACGAGTTTGTCAGCCGCAAGTCGGTCAGCAGCAAGTCGGTCAGCAGCGAATCGGTCGGCAGCGGGATGCCGCGCTACTTCCCTGTGTTGCGCTGGAGGTCATTGATGCTTCTGTACGCGAACGGCTGTTCAATGACGTACGGCGCCGAGTTGGTGGACGACAATGACCACGACCCCATGCGCCAACGCTATAGGGAGGATCATTCCTGGCCGGCCCGGCTCGGTGACTTCCTGGACGCCGACCGGGTGGTCAATGAGGCGGTGATCTCCGGTTCCAACGACCGGATCGTGCGCACCACGATCGACTGGCTCTCGGAGCACGCGGAGAGCGTCGGCGAGGGGCAGTTGCTGGTCGTCATCGGCTGGTCGGGGGCGATGCGCCGGGAGTTCTATGTGGACGGCGAGTTCCGGCAGGTCATCCCGTACCAGCCGCACCGGCATCCGGACGTCCAGCGGCTGACCGATGTCTACCGCGAGGTGGCCTGGAACGACCGGGAGTGCGGAGCCCGGCTCGCCACGCAACTGCTGTCCCTCCAGTCGTTCCTGTGGCTGCACCGGATCCCGTATCTGTTCTTCGACGCCATCGAGAGTTCCTTCGACAGTCTCGGGCGGGCCGGGCTGGCGGAGCGCGGCACCACACGGCTGGTGGACCGGTCACGCTTCTACCGGTTCGGGGACGCGGACGGGTCGATGGCCGACGTACTGCGGGCCGCGGGGACGGGCTGGAAGGGACGGCATCCGGCCGAGGACGGGCACGAGACCTGGGCGCACAGGCTGGCGGCGCACATCGTGTCCGGACGGCTGCTGCGGCGCCCCACCGCCGCGTCCGCCGCGCCGCCGTCCGGTCCCGCCTTCACCCGCCGACGCGTCTTCCGGTCCGCGAACCGCGACTTCCTCTACCCCTGAGGCACCCCGGCCCGACGTGCCTCGCGCCCTCGTCCCGCCCCGCTCCCGGAGAGGCACAGCCGATGGACACGCCCTGCGCTCCCCCCACGCCCCCGCCATGCCCGGCGCCCGCCCGGTGAGCACTCCCCCGCCCAGGTCCCCGTACGTACCACGGCTGTTCGCCGCGGGGGTCAACCTGCGGGCCGTGACCCCTTTGGGGGTGGCTCCGGGCCGGATCTGGCGCGCGGGCGACGGGGGGTCCATGGACGCGGGCACCGCCGCCGAGCTGACCGGACGTCATGGCCTGCGCAGCGTGATCGATCTGCGCTCGCCCGGGGAGACGGCGCGCTCCGGCGCCCCGGCCGCACTCCTCGCGCACCGGGCGCGCTGGGTCCGCGCCCCGCTCACCGGGTACCCGCGTGACATCGTGCATGTCCCCCGGCCGACCCCCGGCCACTACGTCCGCTACTACCACGCCATCCTCCTGCACAGCGCCCGGGGCGGTGTTCCCGCGCTGTTCGCCGCCCTGGCCGGCGCGGCCGGTGAACCCTTCCTGGTCTGCTGCCACCTGGGCAAGGACCGTACGGCGGTGGTGGTCGCCGCCCTGCTCTCCCTGGCCGGGGTGCCCGACGAGACGATCGCCGCGGACTACGCGGCCAGCGGTACGGCTCTGCGTCCGCTGCTCGACCGCTTCGAGCACAAGTGGCGGGCGCACGGCTGGACCCGCGAGGACTATCTGACCCACCTCGACACACCGGCCGTGATCATGCGGACCTGGCTCGCCGAACTGCGTCTGCGGCACGGCGGTGTCCGGGCCGCGCTGATCAGCGCCGGGGCCGCCCCCGGCGACCTGGCGGCGGTCACCGCGGCGCTCGCCCGACCGGTGGAGCAGCCGCCCGGCACCGTCGGTCCGCCACCGTCCCGGACCGGGCCCTGAGCCCCCCGCCCCAGGGCGTACGGCAGAACGGATCCTCCGCCCGGCGGTGGAGGCAAGGAGAAGGTCAGCCGTGGGACACCCAGAACGCCGCGACCGGACCGCCCGAGACGGCACCTGCCGCCGCGGCCCACTCCTTGTCTCTTCCTCCGGGCGGAGGAACACCCCGGCCCCGCCCTTCCGCTCCCGGCATCACTCCCACCCCCGGCGACAGGAGCCCCGATGAGCCCCCCACCCGCAGCCACTCCGCCCGCCCCCGGCCCCTTCCGGGGTGCCGTGGTGCTCGGCGGTACCCACGGTCTGGGTCGCGCGCTCGCGCTCGGCGCGCGGGAGCGGGGACTGCGGACCGTCGTCTACGGCCGCTCCGCCGGGTCGCGGCCCGGCACCGAGGGCCTGCTGCCCCGCCACCTGGACCTGTGCGATCCGCAGAGCGTACGGACCGTCTCCGTGGACGTCCCGAGGCCCTGCTACGTGCTGTGGGTGGCCGGGGCGTTCCTCAAGAAGCCGCTGGTGGAGACCACCGAGGACGAGGTCGAGCAGCTGACCCGGCTGCTGTTCACCGGGCCGGTGCTCTTCCTGCGGCGGCTGCTGGCCGGTGCCCCGGGGCCCGTTCATCTGATCACGATCGCGTCCTCGTCCTCCTGGAAGCGCCGCGAGCGCGAGTCGCTGTACTGCGGGCTCAAGGCCGCGCAGGCCACCCTGGTGCGCAATCTGGTGCCCGAACTGCTCGCCGCGCACCCCGGGAACCGGATCACCCTGGTCAACCCGGGCGGCCTCGCCGTACCCGACTTCCACACCGGACTCGCCCTGGACTTCGGCGCCATGATGGACCCCGGCGAGGTGGCCGGGATCGTCTGGGACATCGCCACCGCACAGCGGCAGGCGTTCACCGAGGTCCAGATCCTGCGCAGTCTCTCCCCCGGCGCCGAGGGCACCCCCGAGGTCTCGTACGGGGCCCGCCTGCCGCAGACCCCCGAGGAACCGGCCCCGGCCGCACCCCTCGCCCCGCACTCCCCCCACCACTGACGGAAGGGACACGCCATGCTGGACCTCGACGCGCCGGTGGAACGGCACGACGAACCGTACCGGTGGGCCGTGGCCCACTCCGTCGTCCCGGAGCCGACCACCAGGATCCTGCGGGCGGAGATGCCCGCTCCGGGGGAGCTGCACCCCGCCGAGCGGACCGGCGACGGCGACAAGACCTACCGGATGGCGGTCCTCCCGCTGATCCACCGGGGCGCCCATGAACCCGGCATGGCGAAGGTGGGCGCGAAGTGGCACGAACTGATCGCGCACCTCCAGTCGGACGCGTATCGCGCCTGGGTGCGCCGGACGATCGGGATCGATGTCACCGACACCACCATGGACATCGGTCTCTTCGTCTTCCAGGGCGGTGACCGGATCTCCGCGCACACCGACAAGCCGGGCAAGCGCGCGACCCATGTCATCTACCTGAACCACGACTGGGCGCACGACCACGGTGGACAGTTCGAGGTGCGCACCGGCCCCGACCTGTCCGTCACGCCCTATGCCACGGTCGTCCCGGGCGGCGGACGTTCGGTGCTCTTCGCCCGGTCCGAGCACTCCTGGCACGCGGTCTCCCCGGTGGCCGCCCACGCCCCGCAGTTCCGGCTGACGTGCCAGGTGGAGATGTGGAATCTCGGCTGACCCCCGCCCTGTCCCCCGGCGAGCGGCCGGCGGGCGGTGGCGGTGGGGTCCCCTACTGGGACGTGGAGGCCGCGCCGCCGCTCTCCGGTGAGCTGCGGATGTCCGGGTTCAAGCACCTCATGGTGGGCTGCCTGGCCGCGGCCGGGCTGTCCGAGGAACCCTGGGACCTGTACAACGCGCCGGACCTGACCGACCGGCAGGCGCTGGCGGACATGCTGCGGGCGCTCGGGGCGCGCGTCGACATCGACGCGGCCGAGGAGCGGATACGGATCGACGCGGCCCCGCTGACCGGCCATCACGTCCCGCCCGAGCGTTCGGCCCAGGTCCACGGGGGCGCGTATCTGCTGCCGGTGCTGCTGGCCCGGGGCGGGCGGGCGGAGTCGGGGGCGCACGGCGGCTGCCGTATCGGAGACGGGCGCGGGGGTGGCCGGCCGGTGGAGCACATCGCGCGGGTGCTGGAGCGGTTCGGGGCGGTGTGCGACACGGACGGCACCGGGCTCACCGCGACCGCTCCGCGCGGACTGCGCGGCGCCGTGATCGACCTCGCCGACTTCTCGACGCCCGACCCGCACCGCGGGCTGCCCACGGGTCCGCACTACTCGGGCGCCACCAAGACCGCGCTGCTGGCCGCGGCGACCGCCCGGGGCACCACCGTCCTGCGGCACCCCTATCCCAAGCCCGACGCCCAGGAACTCGCCCGGGTGCTGGCCTCGGCCGGAGTCGCGATCGACGTGGCACCGGACGCCATCGAGATCCAGGGCGCGGACGGCCCCATCGGCGCCGCCTCCGTCCTGCTGCCCTCGGATCTGCTGGAGGTCATCACCTTCATCACGGCGAGCGTGCTGCTCGACCGCGCCCTGACCCTGCGGCTGACCCGCGCGGACGTGGTACGGGAGGGGCTCGCCCCGGAGTTGCACCATCTGCGGCGGATCGGTGTCCCGCTCACCTGGGACGGCGAGCTGCTGCGGATCGCGCCGGCGGCGGGCCCGCTGGCGCCCGACCGGGTCGTGGCCGCGTCCCATCTCGTCTACAGCGACGCCCAGCCGCTGTTCGCCCTGCTCCTGCTGGCCGCGTCGGCACCCTCGACCCTGGTGGAGACCGTCTGGTCCGGGCGGTTCGGCTATGTCGACGGGCTGCGCTCGATGGGCGCGCGACTGTCCGTGGACGGGCGGGAACTGCGCATCCGCCCCGGCCCGTTGCGCCCCGCCCCCGGACCACTGCGCGGCACGGATCTGCGGGCCGCCGCCACGCTGCTGCTCGCGGCGCTGGCCACCGGCACCCCGCACCGGCTGTTCGGCGTGGAGCACCTGGCCCGCGGCTATGCGGGGCTGCCGGGCAAGCTCCGCGCGTTCGGCGCGCGGATCACGCCCGGGAGCACCACGGCGCCCCTCGCCGACATCCACTCACCGACCTCACCGACCTCACTGGGCGCATGGGGCTCACTGGGGTCGCCGGACTCATTCGAGCCGTCGGACTCATCGGGGCCGTCGGGCTCAGTTCGGCCGTCAGGCTCATTGGGCCCGTCGGGCTCATTGGGGCCGTCAGGCACACCGGGGCCGCCAGCCTCACCGAGCCCGTCAGGCACACCGGGGCCGCCAGGCTCACCGGGCCCGCCAGGCACATTGAGTCCGCCGGCCTCACCGGGCCCGTCAGGCACACCGGGGCCGCCAGCCTCATTGAGCCCGCCAGGCACACCGCACCCGTCAGACTCACCGGCCTCACCGGACTCCCAGCAGAAGGAGCCCCTCCCCGATGCCTGACGTCCCCCCGCAGACGAGCCCCCTCTCCCCCGGCGACCCGGACCCGGTGCTCGACCTCTCCGCGCTGCGCCGCGCCGAACCGGCCGCGCGCCCCTATCACTGGGTGGAGCTGCCCGACACCCTGCACGGCCCCGGCGGCCGGACCGCAGAGCGGCTGGAGGCGGAGTTCCCGACGCGCGGTTTCCGGCTGACCGAGCGGACCGACGCGGGCGCGGGAAAGACGTACCGCACCCGCAATCTGCCGCTGATCGAGGAGGGCCGTCCGGTCGCCGGGAGCCGCTTCGCCCTCACCCCGCTGTGGCGGCGTCTGGTCGATGAGCTGGCGTCGGCCGACTACCGGTCGGCGGTGGCCGGGGCGGTCGGCCGCCCGCTGGACGGCTGTCTCGCCGAGGCCCGCGTGGTCCGCTACGGCCCCGGCTACTGGATCGCGCCGCACACCGACCGGGCCGACAAGGTGGTCACCCAGCTGTGGTACTTCAATTCCCACTGGCCGGCACACTGGCGGGGAACCCTGCGCATCCTGGGTTCGCAGGCGGAGGACGACGTACGGGCCGAGATCACACCCCGCCAGGGTTCCTCCGTCCTGCTGGTCCGTTCGGATGACTCCTGGCACTCCGTCAGTCCCGTCTCCCCCGAGGCGACCCAGGACCGGCGTACCTTGCTGCTGCACTTCGTCGACCCCGCGGTCGATGCCGCTTCGGGCGGTCCGGCGCCCGGCGCGGACGGGTGACCTCGGGGCGGACCGGCGCGACGCTTGCGCGCGGGTGGCAGGAGAGCCCGGCGCGGCATCCCCGCACGGACTCCGCACGCCACCCGGCTGACACCCTGTCACCCCCCGCTTCCCGGGCGGTCGGACGCACCCACGACCGACCGGGAACCCGCTCCTTGAACCGACCCCCCGCAGCCGCCGTACCGACCGCCCCCACCGAGGACCCGGTACACAGCCGCCGCCACGGCCGCCGCGTGCTCTCGGTGACCTCGATCACCGCTCTGCTGACCGGCCTCAACACCAGCGGCCTGGATGTGTCGCTGCCCAGCACCGTCCGGCACTTCGACGCGTCCGCCGCGCAGGCGGGCTGGATCGTCCTGGGCTATCTGCTGGCCGGTACGGTCCTGCTGCTGGTCTGGGGCCGGCTGGCGGACCTGTTCGGACGCCGCAGCCTCTATCTCACCGGGGTCGCCCTCTTCGCGGTGGCCAGCGTCTGCTGCGCCCTCGCCCCGGACGCCCGGATACTGATCCTCGGCCGGATACTCCAGGGCGTCGGCTCGTCGGCGATCGTCGCCAACACCACGGCGCTGCTCGCGGACTCGTTCCCGCCCGGGCGGCTGCCGGGGGCCCTCGGTCTCAACGCGACGCTCATCTCCGCCACCCAGGCGGCCGGACCGCTGCTCGGCGGGGCCCTGACGAACCTGTGGGGCTGGTCGGGCATCTTCTGGGTCAGCGGCGCGACCGGCCTGGTGGCCCTGGTGTGGGCGGCCCACATTCTGCGTCCGGGCCGCCCGTCCGACTCGGCGGAACGGTTCGATCTGGCGGGCGCCCTGCTGTCGGTGCTGTTCCTGGGCGGCGGGGCGCTGGCCCTCACCGAGGGCGGCCCGCGAGGGTGGACGAGCGGCACCGTCCTGCTGAGCGCGACGGTGTCCCTGTGCGCGCTGCTCATGTTTCCCGTGGTCCAGAGCCGCCGCCGCCACCCCCTGCTGGACTCCTGGCTCTTCCGCGACCAGCGCCGCGCGATGGCCCTGCTGGCCGCCTTCCTCACGGCGACGTCGTACTTCTCCGTCGTCCTGGTGATGTCCCTGTACCTCCAGACACTTGAGCGTCTGGACGCCCTCACCGCGGGACTCCAGGTGATGCTCATGGCGGCCGGTTCCATGCTCACCTCCCCGCTGGCGGGATACCTCTCCGGCCGCTTCCCGGCCCGCACGGTGGCCAGTGCCGGTACGGCGGTGTCCGCGCTGGGCATCGCCCTGCTGACCCTGGCCCTCGGGCCGCCCGCACCCGCCGGACTCATCGGCCTGGGCCTGTTCCTGACGGGCGCGGGCGCGGGCCTGTTCGGGGTGCCCAACACCGACGCGCTCATGTCCCTGGTCCCCGCCCACCGCCGGGGAATCGCGAACGGAGTCAGGTCACTGCTCCAGAACGCCGGGTATGTGATCAGTACGGTCCTGACGCTGACGCTGGTGGCGGGTCACGGACTGACCGGAAGCGCGGCGAGCCAGCTTCCCGGGCCCGCGGTCGGCCCGTACCGCACGGCCTTGGTCGTGCTCCTCTGCCTGTGCCTGGCCGCGATGACGGCATCCCTCCTGCGCGGCACAGCACAGGCGCAGCCCGAGCCCAGCTGAGACAACAGAATCGGAGCAGCCGTGGAAACCCCCATACTCAAGGCGCACCACACCGACTTCGTGGTCCAGGAGACCATGGTCCTGCCCCTCCAGGACGACCTGGACGGCACGGGCACCACCCAGTACCAGTACCTGCGTCTGCGCAAGCGCGGATACACCACCTTCGAGGCGGTGGAACGCATAGCCTCCGTGTGCGGTGTCCCCGCCTCCGACCTGTCGACGGCGGGACTCAAGGACGAGGACGCCGTCACCGAGCAGCACCTAGCCTGCCGGGGCGGACTGCGCCCCGAGGCGATCAGCGAGTTCAACAGGGTGCACGCCACGGGTGAACGGGCCATGACGCTCACCGTCCACGGACACGGCCATCTCGCCCTGACCGCAGGGCACTTGGAGGGAAACGCGTTCAGGATCACGGTCCGCGGGCTGAGTGCCGGATTCGCCGCCACGCTGTCCGCCCTCGGCGAGCGAGCCGAGAACCTGTTCTTCGTCAACTACTACGACGTTCAGCGCTTCGGTGTGGCGGGCGGCCCCAAGACCACGCACCGGATCGGCGGGGCGCTGCTCGAAGAGGACCACGCGACGGCTCTCGCCCTGGTCCGGGAGTCCAGGTCCCCGGAGGAGGACCGCGCCCGGCGGTTCACCGGACCGGCGGCGGAGTTCTTCGACCGCATCGACCCCAGGGTCCGGGCCTTCTACCTGTGCGCACACGCCTCGCAGCTCTGGAACGCCCAGCTGGCGGCCCTCCTGGCGAAGGTGAGCCGCCACCCCCTGGACGAGACACTCCGGGAGGGCATCCCGTACGTCTTCACGACCCATGACGATGACGTCCTGGCCCTGCTGCGGAGGGCGACCTCCCTCCCGTACGACCGTTACCGGTGGTCACAGGGGGCGATCCGCCGGACGCAGGGGCTGCGCCGGACGGTCGTGCAGAGCCGGGTCCGGGTGGACCGCACCGGCCAGGACGGTGACTCGCCGGGGCGGTACGCCTGTGAGATCGCGCTGTTCCTGCCGCCCGGGTGCTACGCCACGAACGCGGTGTCGCAGTGGGTCACCCGGATCGCGCGCGCGGACGCGCCCGGGGCCACGGACGCGTAGCGGCGGCGCTGTCAGGTGTGCCGGGCGGGGGTGCGGGGGGTCATTGTGTCGGCCGCCCGCCAGCCCGTGGCCCGCGCCCAGGGTTCGGCGACGGCGACCACGAGATCGACGACGGGGTCCTTGACATCGGCGTAGGTGGCGAGGTCCGGCACGGATCGGGCCAGCACCCGCTTGAAGGCCGCGTACGCCGGAACCGCGTCCGGGTGGGCCCGCAGCCAGTCACGGAAGAGGAGGGCGAGCCGTTCGTTGGGCGAACCGGCCACCCGCACATGCAGGTTGACGTCCGGCTCCCGGTGGTCGCGCCGGGTCCACAGCCGCTTGGTCCAGCGCGCCGGATCGTCATCGCTGCCGGCCGGCACATGATCCTGCCGGTAGGGCTTGAGCACGAACCCACGATCGGCCAGCGGCCCGGCGAACGCCTCCTGCGCCTCCTGGAGATCACGGACGCTGGCCTGGAGGTCGAAGACGGGTTTCGCGGCCATGCCGGGCACCGCCGTACTGCCGATGTGCTCGACATGCACCACGAGCGGCGTGAGCAGGTCGTACAACTCGGCGGTCAGAGCGCTGCCCCGAACGGTCCAGGCGGGGTCGAAGTCGGCCACTACGAGGTCGGGGGGAATGTCCTTGGGCACCGGGCGAGTCTAGACCGGGAGGGGAGGTGCCTCGCGCAGGCGGCGAGAGGGGAGCGGCCGTCGCCCGGTGACTCCGGCCGCACCTCCCTCCCTCAGGGCGCGGTCACTTGCGCCAGAACAGATGGTGGGTCACGCCGCTCGGGCTGGGGACGACGTCCAGGTGGAAGCGGTCGAGGAGTTCGTCGGGGGATTCCCACAGGCGTACTCCGGAGCCGAGCTTCACCGGCGAGACCGCGATGTGCAGGGTGTCGACCAGGTCGGCGTCGAGGAACTGCCGGATGGTGGTGGCCCCGCCGCCGAGCCGGACGTCCTTGCCGCCCGCCGCCTCCCGGGCCTGGGCGAGGACCGTGGCCGGGTCGGCGTCGACGAAGTGGAACGTGGTGTCGGAGAGGGTGAACGAAGGGCGCGGGTGATGGGTCAGGACGAACACCGGGGTGCGGAAGGGGGGCTCGTCACCCCACCAGCCCTGCCACTCATGGTCCTGCCAGGGCCCGCGCTGGGGGCCGAACTTGTTACGGCCCATGATCTCGGCGCCGATGTCGCGGGCGTAGTCCCGCGTCAGGTAGTCGTCGAGGCCCCGGCTGCCCCCGGGCTCCGTCCGCATGGGCCAGCTCGCCGTGGCCCCGGCCCAGGCGAACAGCCGCCCGGGATCGACATGACCGAACGGCCGCTCCAGGGTCTGATCCTCACCCGCGCCGATGCCATCACTTGAGACATTGAAATTCTGAACCCTCAGCAACTGAGTCATGTGTTCCTCCTGTAGTGACCCGTAACGGTGGTCAGACTCTCACGGACGGGAAAACTCATCGCCACCGGTGAGGTGCGCGTCCGGACAGGACGTGCCGGGTCAGGTGGTGTACGAGGTCGTCCGCCGCGTGCGGGCCGCGGGCGCCGCCGAACAGATGGAAGTCGGGGCGGATCACGACCACCGAGGCGGGCAGCCGGCCGAACCAGGCGGCGTACGCGCCCTCGGGGTCGGTGAGTCCGCCGGGGCCGAAGTGGGCGCTGCGGCCGCCCAGCCGGTGCCAGGCCGTGCGGTGGGCGGGTGAGAGGACGTCCAGCGGGTCTTCGTCCCGGCCCAGCAGGAGGAAGGTCCCGGGGGCGATCACCTCGTCCAGGGGGCCGGTACGGGTCCCCGCGCCGACCCTGGCCTGCAAGCCCAGGCCGCCGCCGATGCCGTCGTCCTGGAGGGTGCCGCCGCGCAGGGTCCAGTTCATCCGCACCTCGTGGACCGGGCCGGCGTTCCCGCCGAGCAGGGCGTCGCGCCGGGCGCATTCCGCGGGGTCGGTCATGCAGATCAGGCGGCCCAGGTGGACGGTGTCCTCGATGATGCGCGCGAGCTGTCCGGCGCGTTCGGCCGAGTAGTCAGCCAGGAGCCGTTCGTCACCCTGGCCCCGGATCAGCAGGGCCAGGCGCCAGGCCAGATTCGCGGCGTCGCGGATGCCGGAGTTCAGCCCCTGGCCGGTGAAGGGCGGCATCTGGTGTGCGGCGTCACCGGCCAGGACGACACGGCCGTGGTTCCACCGGTCGGCCCAGCGGCCCCGGAAGGTGTACCGGGCGTGCCGGACCAGTTCGGCGTTGCCGGGGTGGACTCCGAAAGGCGCCAGCAGTTTCCAGGCGTTCTCGTCGGTGTCGACGGACTCCTGCTCGTCCGTCGGCAGGATCATGAACTCCCAGCGCCGCCGCCCCGGGCCCGCCGGTACGAGGGTGGTCGGTCTGCCCGGTCCCAGTAGCTGGCAGGCGTAGGGCGGCCAGGCCAGCGGGGCGTGCGGGACGACGTCCACGACCAGCCAGTCACGGCTGAAGCCGAGGTCCGTCAGCTCCAGCCCCAGCAGCGCGCGCACGGTGCTGTTGGCGCCGTCGCAGCCGACGGCGTAGGCCGCGCGCAGGGTGCGGGGCACACCGTCCGGCAGGGGGGCGAGGCCCGTGTGCGGCCGGATGCGCGCGCTGACGCGGTCGCCGTCGTCGGTCAGCGCGTCGAGCGTGTGGCCCCGGTACTGGGCGATCCGGGGCTCGGCCCGCACTCGCCGCTCCAGCAGGGTCTCCAGGTCGGGCTGTGAGAAGCCGGACATCCGCGCGTGGCCGGACTCGGACTCCGGCGGGCACGCCGGCTCACCCACGATGAGTCCGGAACCGTCCGCGAAGCTGAACCGCTGGCCGTCCAGGCCCCAGGGTTCGAGCATCGGGTCGAGTTCGGTGCCCAGGCCGAGCTGCCGCAGGATCCGCTGGACGTCATGGCTCATGGTCACCGCGCGCGGCAGCGGGTAGGGCTGCGCCCACCGCTCCACCACACTCACCCGCAGCCCCTGCCGGGCCAGCAGCAGCGCCAGCACCTGGCCGACCGGTCCGGCGCCCGCGATCAGTACATCGGCGTCGGGGTGCGGGCGCCCGCTCGCCGGGTCGGTCGTCGTCTTCTTCGTCTTGGTCTTGGTCTTCGTCGTCGGTTCGTCGCTCATCGGTCAGCCCGGGGTGCCATGCCTGATCGGGGGAAACGCAACCGTACTATCCGGCGGGCGGCGGGGCTGTGTGGCGTTGGCCGTGTCGGCGGTGCCGGCCGATCATTGGTAGTACACGGCGGTCCGCTTCCCGTCGATCTCATGGATCCGGACGGGGGTGTCGAACACCTCGGTGAGTACGTCGGCCCGCATCATGGCGTCGACCGTGTCGGAGGCGGCGACGCGGCCGTCGCGCAGGGCGATGATCCGGTCGGAGTAGGCGGCGGCGAAGTTGATGTCGTGCACGATCAGGACGATGGTCTTGCCGAGTTCGTCGGCTGCGCGGCGCAGTTGGCCCATCATCCGGACGGAGTGCTTCATGTCGAGGTTGTTGAGGGGTTCGTCCAGCAGGAGGTACCGGGTGTCCTGGGCCAGCACCATCGCGACGTAGGCGCGCTGGCGCTGGCCGCCGGAGAGCTGGTCGAGGTAGCGGTGCTGGAGGTCGCCGAGGTGGAGGAAGCCGAGGGCGTCGTCCACGTGGGCCACGCACCGGGGGGTGAGCCGTCCTCGGCTGTGCGGGAAGCGGCCGAAGGAGACCAGCTCTCGTACGGTCACCCGGGCGGTGAAGTGGTTCTCCTGGCGGAGGATGGACAGGGTGCGGGCCACCTCCTGGGACCTGGCCCGGTGGATGTCGAGTCCGTCGACGGTGACGGTACCCGAGGTCGGTTCGGCGAGCCGGCCGATGATGGTCAGCAGGGTGGACTTCCCCGCACCGTTGGGGCCGACGAGCGAGGTGACGCCGCCCGCGGGGATCTGTCCGGAAACAGGGCCGAGCACGGTGTCGTCGCCGTAGCTCTTGCTGATGTCGGTGAACTCGATCACAGGGTGCCCTTCCTGAGGAGATGGATGAGGAAGACCGCCCCGCCGAGGAACTCGATGACGACGGTGAGCATGCCGGAGGCGTAGAAGACGTGCTCCATGACGAACTGTCCGCCCGCCAGGGTGATCAGCCCGATGAGGAACGCCATCGGCAGGACGACGACATGCCGGTGGGTGCCCGCGAGCTGGTAGGCAAGCATCGCGGTGACGAATCCGAAGAAGGTCATGGGTCCCGCGAGCGCGGTGGACATCGCGATGAGCACGGAGATCAGCAGCAGCATCACCATCAGCTCGCGCTTGTGGGCGATGCCCAGGCTGGTGGCGGTGTCCCGGCCGAGCAGCAGGGTGTCGAGCCGGTAGCGGCGGTGCCAGATCACGGCGCCGACGATCAGGCACACCGCGCCGGCCAGGGGCAGGTGCCCGGCTTCGGCGCTGCTGAGCCGTCCGAACAGCCGGGCCGACAGGACGTCGTACTCGGCGGGCGACAGCAGCCGTTGCAGGAAGTCCGACAGACTGCGGAAGGCGAGCCCGAGCACCACCCCGACCAGCAGCAGTACGTGCAGGCTGCCCCGGCGCCCGGAGAACAGCCAGCCGAACAGCAGCATGGTGAAGCCGACCATGAGCAGCGTCTGGGTGAGGAGCTTGGGTGTCCCGTCGGTGACGGCGAGGACGCTGCCGCCGAAGAGGGAGACCAGCAGTGTCTGCATCAGGATGTAGACGGCGTCGAACCCCATGATCGACGGGGTGAGCAGCCGGTTGTGGGTGATGGTCTGGAAGACGACGGTCGCCGCCGCCTGCGCGAACGCGACGACGGCCATGGTGCCGAACGTGGTCAGGCGCCGCTCGAAGGCGAACTCGAAGGAGCCTTCGATGAACAGGAAGAGGAAGGCGCCTATGGAGGCGGCGGCGAGGACGGCGGCCAGGCCGATCCGGACGGCCGCGGGCAGTCCGCGACGGCCACCGGGGGTGGGCACCCGCTTCCCCGCAGCCGGCGGTACGGCACGCGGTTCGTCCCCCGGTGGGGCACTCGGCACCCAGGGCGTCGCCGACAACTGACGCTCAGACATGAACCATCCCTCGCTGACGCAGGATCATCGCCACGAACACGACCGCGCCGACCGCTCCGAGCACCACCGTCGCCGGGATCTCCAGCGGGAAGACGACGAGCCGGCCCACGAGGTCGCAGGCGATCATCAGGGCGACACTGCTGAGCACCACCCAGGGCAGGTTCTTGCGGACGTCGTCGCCGCGCGCCATGGAGACGAGGTTGGGCACGATCAGCCCCAGGAAGGGGATGAACCCTACGACGACGGTGGTCACGCCCGTGGCCAGGGCGACCATGGTGAGTCCGATGAACAGGATGCGCCGGTAGGGCAGTCCTAGGCTGACGGCCGTGTCACGGCCGAGTCCGGCGATGGTGAAGCGGTCGGCCGCGAGGTACAGCCCGATGACGATGGCCCCCACCACCCACAGCGGTTCATAGGTGCCGCGCACCACGGAGCTGAACCCGCCCGAGCGCCAGATGGCGAGCATCTGCAACAGGTTGGTGGAGGAGGCGATGTACAGGGTCACCGCGCTGACCAGCGCACCCAGCATGATGCCCACGATCGGCACGATGACCTGCGACTTGAGCGCGATCCGGCCGAGCACGAACAGGAAGACCAATGCGCCGACGAACGCGAAGGCGCTGGCGGCCCCCATCTTCACCATGGGGGGTGCGGCCGGTGCGAGAAGGGTCAGCAGCAGCACGCCCAGGGCCGCCCACTCGCTGGTGCCGGTGGTGGTCGGCTCGACGAATCGATTCTGGACCAGCATCTGCATGATCACGCCGGAGACCGCCATCGCGGCGGCGGCGAGGATCAGGGCGAGGGTGCGCGGCACCCGGGAGATCAGGAACATCCGCCGGGCCTCGGGGTCGGTGAACAGCGCGTGCAGGTCGATGTCGTAGCCGCCGACGAACAGCGAGACGATGACCAGGGCCAGCACACCGAGGGCGGCGAGCGGCAGGGGAAGTCGGCGCATGGGGCTTCCGGTACGAGGGAGGGCGACGCGGCTCCGCAGCGGGCGGGGCCGCGTCGGCGGTCAGGTGTCAGCCGGCCGCGTTGAACGCGGTGACCACCTGGTTGAAGGCGTCGGTGTACGCCTGGGCGCCCTCGGTCACATAGAAGTCGCTCGCCAGGTAGAGGACCTGGTCCTGCTTGCGGAAGGTCGTCTTGTCCCACGCCTCCATGCCGTCCACGATCTTCTTCGCGGCGATGGCCTCGGAGCCGTCCTCGGTGCCCACGGCCGCGTCCCGGTCCAGCATGATGACCCAGTCGGGGTTTAGCTTGGCGACCGTCTCGGGGGCGAGCCCCGAGTCGTTGTGCACGGAGGTGCTGTCCTCGCCCTCCGCGCTGAGTACGTTCTTCAGGTTCAGCGGCTCGGCGAGCCGGCCGATCCGGCTGGCACCGTTGTCGATCTTTCCGGCGCTGGCGACGGCGAGGAACACGCTCTCGCCCTTGGTGGCCTCGACGGCGTCCTTCTCGGCCTGGTCGAGCGCGCCGACGATGTCCTTGGCCTTGGCCTCCTGGCCGAAGACCTTGCCGAGCGCCTCGGTCTGCGTCTTCAGCGAGTTGACGTAGCCGCCCTCGGCCTCGTCGGACGGGGCGACATCCACGGTCTTGGCGATCTTGGACAGCTTGTCGTGGTGGTCGGTGAAGCGGTAGCCGCCGATGATCAGGTCCGGCTCACTGGCGTTGAGCGCCTCGAACTTGGGCTCGCGGTGCGTGCCGACATCCTGGATCGAAGAATCGTTTCGCCAGTCCTCGAAACCCTCCTTCGGCAGCAGCGCCTTGGGCACCGCGACAGGCTTGACCCCGAACGCCTTGAGCGTCGCGAAGGACGTGTTGTCGAGCGCGGCGACCCGGGCGGGCTTCACGGGGACGTCGAGGTCACCCTTGGCGGTGGCGATGGTGACGGTGCCTTCGCTTCCCGCGTCGGCCGGGTCCGTCTTGTCGTCGGATTCTCCGCAGGCGCTCAGCACCAACCCCGCACACAGGACCGAGCTGGTCACGAGGGTGGTCTTGCGGAAACGGATGGATCGCACGGCGGCTGCTCCTGGGACGGTCGGGGCAGCCGTCAACACATGGTTATCCGGCTGCATGAACGTGTAACCATGCTTAGCCTAACCTAAGTAGCGGCTGAGAATCGTCTGTGGGGTGGCTGTTTGGGTCCCGACCGGCACGAGAGGGGAGCGGCGAGCAAGGCGAAGGAGGCGAGCGGACGCGGACAGCGACGAGACCCCTGGTCCCGGCGGATCCCTGGAGGGATCCCCGACACAGCAGGGGTCTCGTTCCACCACTACCACCACCGGCAGCGGCACCGGCACCGGCACCGGCACCGAAGGCCAGCGATCACATCGTCACGGGCGTGAACAACCCCGCGAAACCTAGGGCCTAGCTCTCGTGGCCCTGGTAGATCAGCTTGATGGCGTCGTCCACGCTCCGGAAGACATCGTTGATCGACGACCGGTTCATGACCCAGCTGCGCAACTGCGTGACCAGCACCGACTCGATGGTCATGATGATCGCTGTGCGGTTCGCGTCGATCGGGCCGTCGAAGGCGAGTTGCAGGGTCTGTGTGTACTGCGAGCCCATGGCCTGGCTGTAGACCTCGGCCGCATAGGTGTCGGTCGTCGTCTCCATCATCATCAGCACCCGGAAGAACTGCGGCTGCACCTGGAACGCGCGAATCGAGCGGTAGAAGATCTCCCGCAGCCGGTCAGCTTCTGTGTCTCCCGCAGGAGCGGACTTTTCCAGCTTCGTCTTGAGTGCCTTCTGCCATTCGACGAAGACGGCGGCGAACAGGTGCTCCTTCGAGGCGAAGTATCGATAGAGCGTGCCCAGCGCGACTCCCGAGTCGCGCGCCACGTCGGAGATCTTGACCTGTTCGTAGTCGCTGCCCGCGAGTGCGCGCAGCGCGGTGCGGATGATTCGGTGCCTGCGTTCGGCTTGGTTCTGCCGTAGCGTTTCCGGCGCCGGAGGCCCTGTGATCTGCAACGCCTTCCCCGACTTCCCTGTCTCGGCCGCTGACTCAATTCTAGAACTAGAGCCTAGCACTTGGGGTCGGTGGCGTCCGGGGAGCGGCGGCCGGAGCGCGCCTTCATCGGTCCGTGGTCGCCAGGTGATCGACCGTCCAGACCGGTGTGCCCGTCAGCGGATCCCGGGGCAGCGGAACCGCGTCGGCCCTCTTGCCGGCGACCTCATCGACCGAAAGGTCCGCGGGCCCGAACATCACATGGGCAACGCCGGGGACGGGCTCCCGCCTCCACAGCTCTGGATGGCCGGGCACGCCGGTCTCGTCGCGGAGCAGCAGTCCGCGTGACGGTCCCCATGACAGCCGCGCCCACCCCAGGCCCTCCTCTACGATGTCGCCACGCAGCACGCCGGCGAAGAGTTCCTTGGCCCGGTCGAGCGATTCGACGCTCAGGCCGATCCAGCTCAGGCCGCGCTGTGGCCCGGCCCGCTCGGGAAAGTCCGCCGGCCGCCTGGCGCCGATCTTCATCCGGTCCATGGCCTCTTCGTCGATCTGTGCGATCTGGATGAGTGTGCCCACTCCGGCCAGCTTCGGGTGCAGAAAGGCTTCCTGCCAGAAGTCCATCGTGGTCCGGCCGCCCAGGATGGAGAGGCCGAGGCCGCCGACCTCCTCCAGTGCCCGATCGAGCGAGGGGACCTTGAAGGTGATGTGGTGCGGACCGCACCCGCTGCGGTCGATGAAGCGGCGCATGAAGCCGTCGACGCTGTCGCCGGGTGAGATGAACTCAAGGTGCATGTCGTCGCGATAGGTCAGCTGGTAGGGCCAGAACTCACCCGCGCCGCCGCCGTGGCTCCACCGTCCGCCCAGTTCCACGGCAAAGCGCGGATACGCGTCGGCCCACCGCTCCACCCCGATGGCGAGGTGGTCGAGCTTGAAGGGTGTGGACATCAGTCACCGCCCCCCGCCGCAGGGCCGCCGGGCGATCGGGACGCGCGCCGAAGCGAAGTGCCGGATCCCTTACTTTTGAATTCTAGTTCAGTCATTGTCACCCATAGCCGGACTCGGCTTCCCCATCCGAAATCAGAGAGCGGATTTACATGAGAGTCACTCAGTTGACCGTGGACGCCATGGACTCGTGACCGACGGCGGCTCGGACCACCGTCGCGCCTGCGGTGTCAGCGCTGACCTGCGGTCACCGGCAGTTCGACGCCCGTGATGCGGGCGGCTCCGGGCCCGGCGAGGAACAGCACCGCGGCGGCGATGTCCTCCGGGGAGACATGGCTGCGCAGCGCGGCCGTCCTCGCGAGCCGGTGGGAGACCTCCTCCACGGACTCTCCGGTGCGCTGGACCACTCCGGCGAACAGGCCGTCGAGGTTGGGCCCGGTCGTATAGCCCGGTGTCACCACATTGACCCGGATGTTGTCCGGCCCCAGTTCCTTCGCCAGGGTCTGCGACGCGGACAGCAGTGCCTCCTTCGTCGAGGTGTAGGACCCCTGGCGAACGGGCCGGCTGTGGGTGCCGAACGTACCGATCTGGATGATCGAGCCGCCCCCGTGCCGCATCATGATCCTCGCGGCCTGGCGGCTGAGTTCGAGGTTGCCGATGACATTCAACTCGAATGCCTTGCGCCATCCGTCCCAGTCCGCGTCGATGATCGGCACATGGGATCCACCGCCGGTCGCGACATTGACCAGGATGTCGAGGCGGCCGAAGCGCTCCTCGGTCTCCGCGATGAGGTCCTTGCAGGACACCAGGTCCCCGAGGTCGGCCTCAAGGGGGATGATCAGCTGTCCGGTCCGATCGGCGAGGTCCGCGGCGAGCAGTTCCAGCCGCTCCACATTGCGTGCCGCCACGACGACATGGGCGCCCGCCTCGGCCAGAGCGAGCGCGGTCGCGCGACCGATGCCCGGCCCCGCTCCCATCACGACGCCGACCTTCTTGTCCAGATCTCCCATTTCCTTGACCCGTTCTCTCCGTGATGGCCTACAGAGTCGTACTCACTGCGATGCGGCCGGACAGTCGCCAGGTGACAGCTGAGTTCGGCGCATCTTTGATGCGATGGATCTACGGTTCTCCGGTCGGGCTCGATCCGTCGCCGGGCTCCGGGGCGGGAGGCCGGGCTCGTCTGCTCGCCAGCCGGCCTCTCCCCATGCCCAGGACGAGCACCGTCAGGGCGAAGGAGAAGATCGCGATGCATGCGGCGCCGAACATCCCCTGCGCATAGCCGTGTGTCAGGGCGGCGTGCCGTACCTGCTCGGTCACCGGGCCGGCACCGGCGGACTTCAGATCGTGGTCGGTCACCATGACCGACACCGTGGCCAGGACTCCGAGACCGACGGCGCCGCCCATGCGCTGACAGGTGCTCTGTACGGCCGAGGCCAGCCCGGCTTCGTCCTCGCTCACGCCGGACACAGCGGTGAGAACGAGCGGCACCATCGCGGTGCCCGATCCGTACCACATCACCAGTTGGGGCAGCAGAATGTCGATGAAGCTCGATTGCGCGTCCATCGTGCTGAGCCAGCCCAGCCCGAGCGCGACCACGAACGACCCACCGGCGATCAGCACATGGGGCGGATACCGGTCGACCAGCCGTGACGCCACTTGCGTCGCGATGATCACCACACCGGCGATGGGCAGGAACGACATACCGGTTTGCAGGGCGCTGAAGCCCAGGACCTCTTGCAGATACAGGCTGACGAAAAAGAACGCGGCGATGCTGCCCGTGCCCAGGAAGAAGCCGACGAGGTAGGCCCCGGCCCGGTTCCGGTCCTTGAAGATACGCAGCGGCATCAGCGCGTGGGGCGTACGTGCCTCCCAGATCACGAAGAAGACCAGCAGCACCGCCCCGCCGATGAGCGACCGTACGACGCCCGCCGCCCCCCAGCCCTGCGACGCGGCGTTCGTCAGGCCGAGGACCACCAGGATCATCCCGGCGGTGACCGCCAGCGCGCCGATCCCGTCGAGCCGCCCACGGCGGTGTCCGCCCTCGTCCAGGGCGCGCGGCGCGAGGTACATGATGAGCAGGCCGAACGGCACGTTGATGAAGAAGATCCAGCGCCAGCTCACCATGTCCACCAGCAGGCCGCCCACGATCTGCCCGATCGCGCCGCCGACCGCCGACATGCCGGCGTAGGCACCCATGGCCTTGTTGCGCGGTTTCCCTTCCGGGAAGGTGGTGATGACCAGGGACAGCGCGGTCGGCGACGCGATCGCGGCGCCGATTCCCTGGAGACCGCGTGCGGCGATCAAGGCCAGGTCGTTGACGGCCAGTCCGGCGAGCAGTGACGCGGCGGTGAACAGCCCGACGCCGATCATGAAGAGTCGCCGCCGGCCGTACAGGTCGCCGATCCGGCCGCCGAACAGCAGGAAGCCGCCGAAGGTGAGGGTGTAGGCGGTGGTGACCCACACCAGGCCGACCGTCGACATGTCCAGGCCGCGCTGGATGGAGGGCAGGGCGACGGTCACCACGGTGCCGTCGAGCACCATCATCAGCTGGGTGACGCAGATGACCAGAAGGGCGATACGGCGCCGGCCGGCCATCCGCCCGTCGTCGGCGTCGGCCGGTGCGTCGACCGTGGGGCAGGAGCCTGTCATCCAGTCGCCCGCGCAAGCGCCGGGGCATCGCCCGCCCCCGCCGTGGCATCCGTGCGCACGAGCTTCTCGCCCGGTTCGAGCGGGTGGTGGCAGGCCACGAAGTGGCCTTCGGTGTCCGTGGAGGGAACCAGCGGCGGCACCTCGGCGCGGCAGATCGCCGTCGCGCGCGGGCAGCGCGTGTGAAAGCGGCATCCGGGCGGTGGGTCGACCGCCGAGGGCAGGTCACCTTCGATCGGTGGCCGCTGTGGCTCCTGGGTCGGGTCGGGCTCGGGCAGGGAGGCGATCAGGGCCGAGGTGTACGGGTGTCGCGGCGTGTCGTAGACGGCGTCGCGGGGTCCGATCTCGCAGATCACACCGAGATACATGACACAGATCCGGTCGGAGACATGCCGGATCACGGACAGGTCATGGGAGATGAACAACAGGGTGAGGTGGTATTTCTCCTTCAGTTCCTCAAGGAGATTCAGGATCTGTGCCTGTACGGAGACATCGAGTGCCGAGACCGCCTCGTCACAGACGATGAAGCTGGGCTCCAGGGCCAGGGCCCGCGCGATCGCGACGCGCTGACACTGGCCGCCGGACAGCTCGTGGGCGCGGCGGTCGCCGAACACCTCCGGGTTGAGGCCGACCGCGTGGAGCAGTTCATCGACCCGCTTCTGGCGCTCGGCCTTGTCCGGGTATCTCTTCCAGATCACGAAGGGCTCGGCGACGACCTCGGAGATCTTGCGCCCGCCGTTCAGCGCGGAGGTCGGGTCCTGGAAGATGATCTGCATCCGGGTGCGCATCCTGCGCAGCTTCGCCTTCGACAGGTTGGCGATGTCGACGTCCTCGAAGGTGATCGTCCCGTGCTCGGGCTGGGGGAGACACACCAGGGCGCGGCCGACCGTCGACTTCCCGCACCCCGACTCACCGACCAGACCGAGGGTCTCGCCCTTCTCGATGGTGAAGGAGATGTCGGAGACGGCCTGGAGGCGTCCGGCCGGAACCTGATAGGTGACCGACAGATCGCGGACATCGACGAGCGCCTCGCCGGTTGGGTCCGCGCTGACGGCCTGGCCGGGTGCTGCTGAGCCGTGGGCGTTCACGTTCCACCTTCCGTAGCTGCCGGGGAGCCGGTGGCGGCACTGACATCGACGGTGCCGCGTTCCTCGCGGGCCCCTGGGATTCCGTCCTCCGCGTGAACCGCCTCGCTCCTCGCGGCGCCGGCCGGCGCGTTGCAGGGGAAGTGGCAGGCCACCGCGTGGCCGACGCCGTCGTCCTCCAGTTCCGGCCGTTCCTCCCGGCAGCGGTCCTGGGCGTACGAGCAGCGCGGCGCGAAGGCGCAGCCCACGGGGAGCCGGCCCAGGTTGGGCGGGGCGCCGGAGATGGCGTTCAGCGGGGTGTGCGGGGTGTGGCTGTAGCGCGGGATCGAGCCGAGAAGGGCCTCGGTGTAGGGGTGCCTCGGTGAAGCGAACAGCGCGCGCGTCGCCGCTGATTCGACGATCCGCCCGGCGTACATCACCTTGACCGCGTCGGTCCGGGTGGCGATGACGCCGAGGTCGTGGCTGACGAGGATCAGGCCCATGGCCCGCTCGTCCCTGATGCGGCCGAGCAGGTCGAGGATCTGGGCGGCCACGGTCACGTCGAGCGCGGTGGTGATCTCGTCGGCGATGAGCAGGCTGGGGTTCGCGGCGAGCGCGAGCGCGATGGTCACCCGCTGGCGGAGCCCGCCGGACAGCTGGTACGGGTACGCCTTGCTGCGTCGCTCCGGGTCAGGAATGCGCACGTCGTGCAGGAGCCGGATCGCCTCTGCCTTCGCCGCGCTCCGGGACATGCCCAGGTGATGGCGGAGCCCGTCGGCGAGTTGCTGTCCGATGCGCCGGGCGGGCGCCAGCGCTGTCATCGGGTTCTGCATGACCATGGCCAGTTCGGAGCCCCACAGCTTCGCGAGGTCCGCGCGGCTCTGGGTGGTCAGCTCCGTGCCCTGGAAGCGGACCGAGCCGGTGTAGGTGGTGTAGCGCCGTGGCAGTACCCCCAGGATCGACCGGCCCAGCACGGTCTTGCCGGAGCCGGTCTCCCCCACCACGCCGATGGTCTCGCCGCGCTGGAGGGTGAAGGTGACCGAGTCGTTCGCCCGGACCAGGCCCTGGGGAGTGGTGAACGTCGTGGACAGATCAGTGACTTCCAGCAGTGGGGCGTCGCTCGACGCGGCGGCCGGGCTGGAAGGAAGCGGAGAAGTGGTTGTCACCCGAGGACCGACTCTCTCGTGTCCGTGGCGGTTCTTGCGCCTTCACCCAGCCTGTTGAAGGCCATCACGGTGATGAACAGGACGATGGACGGGACTATCACGCCCTGGGGGTGCTGCTCCAGGACGTCCTGGGAGTCCGCGATCATGCCGCCCCAGGTGGGAGCCGGTGGCGGCACGCCCAGACCCAGGAAGCTCAGCGACGCTCCGGCGATGATCAGCGCCGCGACGATGACTCCGCTGAACGGGAGGAGCACGCGGGCCACACCGGGCAGCAGTTCGCGCACCATGATGCGCGGGCCTCGGGCGCCGAGTGCCTTCGCGGCCAGCACATGCTCCCGTGCGGCGAGCCGTGCCGCGGTTCCCCGCGACAGACGCACCATCGACGGGACGACGAAGAACGAGAAGGCCAGGAACAGGGTGCCGAAGGTCGGCTTCAGCACCGCGACGAGCGCGAGCAGCAGGACCAGCGGCGGGAAGCTCAGCAGGCTGTCGGTGACGACCCGGACGACCGCGTCGAGGAGTCCGCCGTAGTGCGCCGCGAGGATGCCGATGGACATGCCGACCACCACCCCGATGACGGCGCTGCCGATGCCGAGCACGAGGGAGGACTGGGCTCCGGTGATGATCCGGGAGAGGACGTCGCGCCCATTGCTGTCGGTGCCGAGGACGTACTCGCCGAACAGGTCGGCGGAGATCCAGGACGAGGTGTCGAGGGGAAGGTGGGTCGGGCTCTGCACGGGCAGCAGCGGCGCGGTCACGGCCAGCAGGACGATGAGCACGGTCCAGAGGGCGGCGATCCACAGTCCGGTCTGGAACCGGGGGCCGAAGTACGACTTCGCCGCTCTGTCGGTCCCCCGGAACCAGGCGAACAGGCCCGTAAAGGCGATCAGCCAGCGCGTCCAGGCGGGCAGCTGTGCCGCCGGCAGCACGGCCAGGAACAGTGCCGCCGCGCCTGCGGCCGCGAGGGCCAGGCCGAGCCAGGTCCGGCGGGTCGGGGTGCGCCGGGTGGGTGCGGGCGGCGCCGCGGTGCCGGTGGCGCTCTCGGCCCCGGTTCTAGGCATGTCGCATCCTCGGATCGATCAGGCGGTAGGACAGGTCGACGAACGCGTTGATCACCACGTAGGCGACGGAGATCAGGAGCACGCCGCCCTGGACCAGTGGGTAGTCGCTGTTGACGACCGCGTTGAGCAGCAGATTGCCCATGCCGGGCAGGGCGAAGATGGATTCCACGATCACGGTGCCGCCGAGCAGGGAGCCGAGCGTCACGCCCGAGATGGTCACCAGCGAGACGCACGAGGGGCGCAGGACGTAGCGGAACAGGACCGTTCTGATCGGCAGGCCGCGGAGCCGGGCGAACATCACGAAGTCTTCCTGGAGGGTCTGGACGATCTCCGCCCGGAGCACCCGGGTGAAGTAGGCGATCATGGGCAGGGCCAGGGTGACGGCCGGCAGGGCCGCGTGCCAGATGCTGCGCGCCGGATCGGTGGTGAAGGCCACCCATCCGGTACGGGGGAAGAGGTGCACCTGGAGGGTCAGCAGCAGAGCCAGCAGCAGCGCCAGGACGAAGGACGGTACGGCGAGGGAGCCGATGCTGGTGGCGTTCAGCGTCCGGTCGACCTTTCCGCCGGGGCGGTATCCCGCGTAGACGGCGGTGGGGACGGCGACGAGGAACGCGATGAGCAGTGCCATGGCGGCGAGTTGGAGGGTGACCGGGAGGGCGGTCTCGATCCGCGAGGTGACGGTGCCGTACGGCGCGACGAGGGAGTTCCCGAAGTCGCCCTGGGACGCGTTGCCCATCCAGTGCAGGTACTGGGTCAGCAGGGGCTTGTCCAGGCCCAGTTCGCGATTGATCTGGGCCACGGCCTCGGGGGTGGCGGACGCCCCGAGGATGGCGGCGGCCGGACTGCCCGAGGAGAGTTGCACCAGCATGAAGGTGCCGAAGGACACGAGGAGTACGACGACGATCAGGTGGGGTAGTTGAGCCAGGACCGGCCCGGCCACGGGGATGCGGGTGACGGCCCGTATCCGGTCGCCCGGACCTCGCCCGGGAGGCGTATGACCGCGTTTCGGTGACGTCACGACATCCATGCCTTGTCGAACTGGATCATCTGGCCGCCGACCTGCTGCAAGCCCTGCACATTGGGCTTGTGGAAGAAGTTCCAGGTGGTCGTGCCGCAGGAGATCGAGGGCACGGTCTCTATGTAGAGCGCGAGGAATTTCTTCATCACCACCCGGCGCTCGTCGAGGGTGGCCGCGGCGGCCATCTCGTCGGAGATCTTCACCATCTCCGGGTTGCTGTAGCCGAGTGAGTTGGTCGGCGTGACGTAGTTGTTGTGGATGCTGCCGGCCGGCGTGGAGTCGGCGATGGCACCGCCACCGCCGGCGATGTCGTAGTCGTGCTCGACGTAGACCTTGGTGTAGAAGTTCGCGACCGGAAGGTTCGTCACCTTCAGGGTGATGCCGATCGGGTTCAGCATGGACGAGAGGATCACGGGCTGGTTGGTCTGGGTGCTGGGTCCGACCCAGTCCAGCTCGCCGTTCCAGCCGGTGTCGGCCTTGACCTGGTCGACGAGTTGCCTGGCCTGCTGCGGGTCGTAGGGGATCTTCTGCTGGTCCTCCGAGTGGAAGAGCGATCCCTTCATGAAGAGCAGGTCGCTGGCGACTTCCTCACCGGCGTTGTTGCGCTCGTTCCACACCTTCGGGTTGAACGCCAGCTGGACTGCCTTGCGCAGCCGGACGTCGCCCAGCGGCGAGGTCTTGCGGTTGTTCAGCTGGAGGGCGACCCCGGAGGTCTGCCTGGTCGCTATCGTCGGGATCTTCTTCTGTTTGATCTCGATGTCCGAGTGGGAGTCGAGCGTGATCCCGGCCTGCAACTGACCGGCCTCGAACGCTTGCAGCTGGGCCTTCTCGGTGCCCGCCATCTGGAAGGTCAGGGTGTTCAGCAGCGGCTTGTCGAGGGCGTGGGTCGGGTTCGGCTTCAGGGTGAGGCTGCTGCCCGGCTTGAAGTCACTGACCACGAACGGGCCCGCGCCGACCGCCGGTGCGGTCTTGTTGCCGCCGTCCACCGCCTTGATGTAGTTCGGCGACGCGATCATGCCCGGCCCGATCGAGAGCACATAGGGGAACTGGGCATCCGGCTTCTTCATGGTGATGACCACGGTCAGGTCGTCCGTGGCCTTGACCGACTCGATCTTCGACAGTGAGTTCGCGATCGAGAAGAAGGACTTCCGGTTCCGGTCGAGGTTCATCACCACGGCCGCGGCGTCGTAGGGACTGCCGTCGGAGAACACCATGCCCGGACGCAGCTTCATCGTCCACTGCGTGTGATCCGCATTGTGCTCCAGGCTTTTCGCCATGTACGGCACGCCTTCGAGCTTCTTGCTGTCCCAGCGGATCAATGTGCCGTAGATGGCGAGTGTCTCGTTGCCGCCGATCGTCACACTGCCCGTGTTCATCATCGGGTCGAGCGAGTTGACTCCCGAGTACTCACCTACGACGAGGGTTCCGCCCGACTTCGCGCCGCCGGTGCCGGGCGGCTCCGGTGCCTTCGCATTCGAGCCTGAGCACGCCGTGAGGGCCATGGCCGTAGCCACCGCCGCCACCAGGGCGAACCTCCGAGACGCCTTTATGACCACGCTGTTTCTCCGTCCTGAACATGTGTGTTCACAGAGGAAATCCACCAATGCGTGCGGCAGGCCGCAGGGAAGGGTCCAGGCGGCTACCGCAGGGGCGGGGAGTGGGAGGTGGCGCCTAGCATGGAACTGGATTACAGTGCCGTCAAGGCTCGGGGCAGAAATCAGACGAAGCGTGATATCGCCGCTCGGAGCGGTCGCGGCCACACCGGTGACATGGCCGGTCTGCCACTGGTAGCGGGTTTTGTCCGCTCACCGCTGGCGCTTCGCACGCCGACCCGCGTCGCACGGCCACGAGAATGAACGCGGGTTCTTGACGGTATTGAATTCTCGTTTCAAGATGAGCGCGGCATCGATGCCTGGGCCGGAGCGACCGGCGGGAGGCGTCGACGGCCGGACGGGTCGTGGACGCCGGGTCGGTCACGCCGGGTTCTTCCCCGCCGGCCCCGTCCTTGGAGCGCAGCTCGGCTGCATCGCCGCCTATCGCGTTCGGGACGAGGTGCGGCGAGAGATTTCTGTTCGTCAATGCGCGGTGTACTCACGATCGAGAGTTGGTACTCCATGGGAATCGCCCTGACCGAAGACCAACTGGCATGGGCTGACGCCGTTCGCGGATTTGTGAAGCGTGAGGTGTCGGTCGCGACGACGCGGGCCGAGTTCGAAGACCTCGCCGCGGGGATCTGGCCGATCGTCTGGCCGTCCCTCGTACGGCAGGGCTTCGTCGGGATGCATATCGACCCGTCGGCCGGCGGCGATGGCGGAACCCTGGTCGACGTCGCCGTCCTGCTGGAGGAGACCGGGCGGGCCCTGGTACCCGGGCCGCTGCTGCCGACCGTGCTGGCCAGTGTCGTGCTGGGCCGCCACGGATCCGAGTCGGTCACCGAGACCGTACTCCCCCGGTTCGTCACCGGCGCGACCGGCGCGTGTGTGACGACCGCTCAGGGACTGACCGCGGTGCCGGACGGCGACGGATGGCGGGTCAGCGGGACCACTGCACCGCTGCTCGGCGCGGTGAGTGGTCAGTTCCTCATCCTCGGCGCGCAGGCCGCGGACCGTACCGTGTGGTTCGTCGTCGAACGGCCGGAGGACACCTCGATCAAGGTCGAGCAAGGCATCGGCGTCGATCTGACCCGGGACATCGGCCGGGTGACCCTGGCCGGCCTCGCGGTGCGGCCGGAGAATGTACTGACCGCGAGCTGTGACGACATCCGGACCGTCGCGGCCGTCCTCTTCGCGGCCGAGGCGGCCGGGATCGCCCGTTACCTCCAGGAGTCCGGGCTCGCGTACGCCAAGATCCGGGAACAGTTCGGCCGGACGATCGGCTCGTTCCAGAGCGTCAAGCACAAATGCGCGCGGCTGTACATGCAGACCGAACTGATGACGGCGGCGGCCTGGGACGCCGCCCGCGCATTGCAGGACCAGCCCGCCGACCAGGCACAGCTCGCCGCCGCGGCAGCCGCCGTGTACTGCTTCAACACGATCGCCGACATCGGTCTGGAGACGACCACCCTCTTCGGCGGCATCGGGTACACCTGGGAGCACGACACACACCTGTACTGGCGGCGCGGGCTGTCGCTGGCGAGCCTGCTCGGTCCGGCCCGGGCATGGGACGAGCGGCTCGGGCGCCTGGCCGGGCAGAACACCCGGCGACGCCCGCTGGACCTGGGCGCCGAACCCGAGGGATTCCGGGCCGAGATCGCGGGCACGATCGCCGGGATCGCGGCCGCGCCCGAGGGCCTGCGCCGGGCGATGTACGCCGGGGCCGGACTGGTCTCGCCGCACTACCCGAGACCGTACGGGCGCGCGGCGGGCCCCGTTCAACAGGTGATCATCGCCGAGGAGTTCGCGCGCGCGGGCATCACACCGCCGTCCACCATCATCGGCGAGTGGGCGCTGCCGACCATCCTGGCGCACGGAACCGAGGAGCAGCGCGAAGCCTTCATCGGGCCGACGCTGCGCGGTGACATCGTCTGGTGCCAGCTGTTCAGCGAGCCGGGCGCCGGTTCGGATCTGGCGTCGTTGCGCACCCGGGCCGAGAAGGTCGACGGTGGCTGGCTGCTGAACGGCCAGAAGGTGTGGACGTCCGGCGCCCACGAGGCCGACTGGGGCATCTGCCTCGCCCGGACGGACCCCGACGTGCCAAAACACAAGGGCATCAGCTACTTCCTCGTCGACCTTCACGCGCCCGGCCTGGAGGTTCGTCCGTTGCGTGAGGCGAGCGGGGCCTACCTGTTCAACGAGGTCTTCTTCGACGATGTCTTCGTCCCCGACGCGCGCCTGGTCGGTGAACCGGGCGAGGGATGGCGGCTGGCCCGGACCACGCTCGGCAACGAGCGGGTGAGCATGGGCTCGGGCATGGCCGGCATGAGACGAGACCCCCTCCAGGTGGCGCGCGCGCTCGGCTCCACGGGATTCGGGGAGGTCATCGGTGAAGCGGGCCGGCTACAGGCGCAGCGGGAGGCATCGGACGCGCTCGGCCAGCGCGCCCTGCTGCGTCAGCTGACCGGCTTGCAGCCCGGTCCGGAGTCGAGTGTCCTCAAGCTCGCGTCGGCGTGGAACTCGGCGGCCATGAGCCGTGCCGCGCAGGGCTGGGCCGGACCGGAGGCGGCGGAGATGGGTGAGCCGTACGGTGGCGCGGCCCAGGGACTGGTGTCGGTGGGACCGTCCCTGATCGGCGGCGGCACCGCGGAGATTCAGCTCAATGTGATCGCCGAGCGGGTGCTCGGGCTGCCGCGGGACTGATGGGACAGACGCAAGGACCGAACCGAACCGGCGAACACATGGGGTTTGCCGGAGCTGAAGGAGCAGGCATGGAATACACGTTGGTACAGATCGATGAACCGGCACCGCACCTACGCCGGATCACCCTGAACCGGCCGGAGAAGCGCAACGCGCTGAGCGGCAGACTGCGGACCGAGATCAGCGCGGCGGTTCATGAGAGCGAGAGCCTCGACGAGGTGCGCGTCACCATCATCCGGGCGAACGGGCCGAGCTTCTGCGCGGGGTACGACCTGAGCCCGGGCCCGGGCGACAACGTTCCGCTTGAGTACGGTCATCAGGGCCTCGCGGGCTACCAGCGCAGCGTCGTGGATCTGTGGACGGGCATGTGGGACCTGTGCAAGCCGGTGATCGCCCAGGTGCACGGCCACTGTCTGGCCGGCGGCACCGAGCTGGTCACCGGCTGCGACCTGGTGTACGTCGCCGAGGACGCGAAGATCGGTTATCCGGCCGTCCGGTTCGGCACCCCGGACATGCAGTACCACGCCTGGCTGCTGGGGATGCGCCGCGGTATGGAACTCATGCTCACCGGTGACTCCATGAGCGGTGTCGAGGCCGCGGACTGGGGATTCGCGAACCGGGCGTTCCCGGCCGACGAGCTTGAGGAGGAGACTCTGCGGATCGCGAGCCGGATCGCGCGGATTCCGTCCGACATCCTCCAGATCAACAAGCGCACGATCCATCGGGCGATGGACTACATGGGTATGCGCCAGTCGCTGTACGCGGGGACGGAGATGTGCGCCCTCGCGACCCACACCGAGACCTTCAAGGCATTCCTCGGCAGCATCGGCGACAGGGGTCTGACCAGCGCGCTGACCGAGCGGGACAAGGCGTTCGGCGACGGGCGCGTCGCGACGGGCGCGACCGCGGAGGCATAGCGCACCGCGGTCGGCGTGGGCCGGGTGCGCGGCGTGCTGCCGTCCATCGCGGGCCCATCTCGCCCGGCAGTACCACGTGACGCCACCTCACCCGCGCGTTGTCCCGGGCCAGGTGGTGACAACCCGCGCGAAGGAAGGCACTACGACCATGACGCCGACCACGGGCCAGGCGCCCGGCGGGGCGGACCGGATCAGAGGCCGGCTGCTGCTCGCCCTGGTCATCATCTGCGCGACGCAGCTGATGATGGTCCTGGACGGGACGATCGTGACCGTCGCGCTGCCGGCGATCCAGCGCGGCCTGGACCTGTCGACCACGGACCTGGTGTGGGTCACCACAGCCTACGGACTGACCTATGGCGGCCTGCTGCTGATCGGCGGGCGGGCCGGTGATCTGTTCGGCCGACGGCGCGTGTTCACGTTCGGCCTCGGCGTTTTCACCGCGGCCTCGCTGCTCGGTGGCCTGGCGCCCGATGGGACCTGGCTGATCGTCGCACGGGCCGCGCAGGGCATCGGGAGTGCTGCCGCGTCACCCACCGCACTGGCGCTGATCATGTCGAACTTCGCCGCGGGGCGGTTGCGCAACAGGGCGATGGGCGCGTACGCGGCGATGTCGTCGGTCGGCGGCGCGTTGGGCCAGATCGCCGGCGGACTCTTCGCCGACCTCGCCGGCTGGCGATGGATCATGTTCGTCAATGTGCCGATCGGCGTGGCCGTTCTGCTGCTGGTGCCTCGGGCACTGACCGAGGGCGAGCGGGCGAAGGGGCGTCTGGACACGCAGGGCGCGGCGCTGGCCACCGCGGCCATGTTCCTGATGGTCTACGGACTGACCAGCGCGTCCACGCACGGCTGGGGCGACTGGATCGTCGCCGGGCCGTTGCTCGCCTCGTGCGTGATGTTCGCCGTGTTCCTGCTCTGGGAGGCGAGGACGCCCCACGCGATGCTGCCCCTGCGGCTGTTCACCGACCGGGCCCGGGCGGGGGTGTATGCGCTCGCCTTCCTGATCGCCGGGTCGACGTTCGCCTCGTTCTTTTTCATCACCCTGTTCTTTCAGAGTGTCCGGGGCTACACGCCGTTGCAGACGGGTCTGTCCTTCCTGCCGATCGCGGGCATCGTGGTGGTCGCGACCCAGTTGTCGTCGCGGCTGGTCAGCCGGGTCCAGGCGCGGTTCCTTCTGTCGGGGGGCGTCCTGGTGGGGGCCTTCGGTCTGGTCTGGCTCAGCGGGATCACCGCGGACTCCGGCTATCTCGCGGTGCTGGCTCCCCTGCTGGTGCTGTGGTTCGGCATGGGGCTGTGCATGGTCCCGATGGCGTTGATGGCACTGGCGAAGGTGGCCCCGGCCGAGAGCGGGATCGCGGCTGCGGTGCTGAACACCGGTCAGCAGCTGGGCGGGGCGGTCGGGCTGGCCGGGCTGGCCACCCTGGCGGCCACGGTGACCAGGGACGACCTGGCGCCGCACCCTGCGGGCGGGCTGAGTGAGCGGGCCGTCGCCGTCGCGACGACGCACGGATACGGCCAGGCGCTGCTCCTGGGCGCGGGCATCGCGGTGCTGGGCTTCCTGGTGGCGGTGCTCGTCGTCGGCATCGGTAACAGGACGAGGTTCGGCGCCGGGGAGGACGGGCCGGGAATGTCATCAAAGACTCCGGACGCCCACCTTGACGCCCTATCAGGCCCCGACTAAATTGAATTTAGGTTCTAGTTCACAGAAGGGTAGTGGAAGTGTCCGACAATTCTCCGTACACGATCATCACCGCCGATACCCACGGTGGAGGCAGTCACGCCCAATACCGTGAGTATCTGGATTCCAAGTATCACGAGCAGTTCGACGCCTGGCGGGCCAGGTACAAGAACCCCTACCGGGACCTTGCCTCCGGTGACGACCGCCGGCTGCGCAACTGGGACGACGAGATGCGCAACAGCCAGCAGGACGAGGACGGGATCGCGGCTGAGGTCATCTTCCCCAACACGGTCCCGCCGTTCTTCCCCGGCTTCGTGCTGTTCGCCCCGCCGCCCACCCCGGAGACCTACGAACTGCGGCACGCGGGCATTCAGGCGCACAACCGCTGGCTCGTCGACTTCTGCTCCAGATATCCGGAGCGGCGCAAGGGGCTTGGCCAGATCTTCCTGAACGACATCGACGACGCGATCGCCGACATCAAGTGGATCAAGGAGAACGGCCTGGCGGGCGTGCTGATCCCGCCGGTTCCGCCGGACGCGCACGACATCATCCGCCCGCTGAGCGATCCGGAGTACGACCGGATCTGGTCGCTGTGCGAAGACCTCGACCTCTCGGTCAATGTGCACGGCGGCACCGGGTCACCCTCGTACCCCCGGCTGGCGTCGTCGCAGATCCTGCACCTTCAGGAGATCACGTTCTACAGCCGACGCCCGTTGACATGGATGCTGATGTCAGGTGTCTTCGAGCGGCACCCCAAGCTCAAGCTCGTCATCACCGAGATCGGCTGCGCATGGCTCAAGGAGTACGGCGCGGAGCTGGACAGCATCATCAAGGGGGTCCAGTCCGGGCAGACGGGTGAGCTGCGCTTCGCGGAGGGCATGGCCCCGCCGAAGCTGGCCAGCGAGTACATCCACGACAACCTCTATGTCGGTGTCAGCATGGCCAGCACGCGTGATGTCGCGGCCCGCGACGTCGTGGCCCCCGGCCACTGGATGTGGGGCAGCGACTACCCGCACGACGAGGGCACCTACCCGTTCTCCAAGGAGCACCTGCGGGTCAGCATGGCCGGCATCAGTGTCGCGGAGAAGCGGGCGCTGCTCGGCGAGAACGCCGCGAAGCTCTACGGATTCGACCTGGGGGCCCTGGCGCCGGTCGCCGCGAAGATCGGACCGTCGGTCGCGGAGCTGGAAGCACCGCTGACCTCACTGCCCGAGAAGGCGAACGGGGCGCTGCGAGGCGTGTTCGCCGGCCGGGGCTCCGTCTGAGTCGCGGCGGCCGCCCGTCGGCTGCTGCGGGCCGGTCTGCCCTAGGGACATAGTGCGGGCCGGTCTGCCCGAAGGACATGATGCGGGCCGGTCTGCCTGAGGGGCAGGTTGCGGCGCCCGTGGGCTTGCGTCCCGCGGGTGCCGCTGTCCCCGCCGGGCCGGCGGCGAGCATTTCAGTGTGTGCCACAGACATTCATGCCAGTGACCAGATGATGGGGAGTGCGATGAGCGTGGAACGTGAGCCGGCTCAGGCAGCAGACGCCGCAAGTCCTGCCGCGCGGGGCGGCGAGCACCCGCTCGCCCCGATGTTCGCGCCGAAAGGCATCGCGATCGTGGGCGCGAGCGAGCGTTCGGCTTGGTCATGGCAGACGTTCGACAATCTGCGGCGCGGGAACTACCCGCACGAGATACACCTGGTCAACCCCAAGGGCGGGGAGATCCACGGCCGGCCGGCGGCGCGGTCGCTGCGCGAGGTGGAGGGGCGCGCCGACCTGGCGGTCGTACTGACCGGGCCCGATTCGCTGCCGGGCATCATGGACGAGGCGGCTGCGGCCGAGGTGCGCAACCTGGTCGTCATCGCCGCCGGATTCGGGGAAGCCGGTGCGGAGGGCGCCCGGCTGGAGCGGGAGCTGGCGGAGCGGGCGCGTGACCTCGGCCTCCAGATCCTGGGCCCGAACAACCTCGGCTTCATCAACACCGTGTCGTCCACCTACGCGTGGACCTCACTGATGCCGGCGTCACTGAACCCCGGCAGTGTCGGCATCGTCTCGCAGAGCGGGGCGCTGGGCATCTTCCTGATGAACTACCTCCAGAGCAGAGATGTCCCGTTCAGTCATCTCATCAGCGTCGGCAACGAAACTATGCTTACCGTCGCGGAGAGCATGGACTATCTGCTCAGCCAGGACTCCACCAAGGTCATCGCGCTCTACCTGGAAGCTGTCAGGCACCCGCAGGTGTTCATCGACGCGGCCGAGCGCGCCCTGGCCGCGGGGGTGCCGGTGGTGGCGTACAAGGCGGGCCGTGGCGAGGTCGGTGCGCGGGTGACCGCGGCACACACGGGCTCGCTGGCCGGCGACGACCGTGTCTACGACGCGGTCCTGGCGCAGCACGGCGTCATCCGCGTGGACACCATCGAGGACCTCGTGACGACCAGCGGACTGCTGGACGCGCACGGCGAACTGCCGGGCCACCGCGTGGGTTTCGTGACCGCCTCCGGCGCCATGTGCGGTGTGATCGGTGATGTGTCCGAGGAGCACGGTCTGGCGCTGCCGGAGCTGGACGACTCGACGGTGCGTGCGCTGCGGGAAGGCGGGCTGCCCGACTTCGCCACCGCGCAGAACCCGCTGGACACCACGGGCTATATGACCGTCAACCCCGCGATCATGCCGATGTCGCAGGAAGCGGTGGCACGTGACCCCAACGTCGACATCCTGGTCGTTCACGGCGGAGTGCCGGCCACCGCCGAGGCCGCGGCCAGGTACTCCGGCGGGGGTGGCGACCAGCGTAAGAGCATCGACGAGATCAGTCCCGTCCCGGTCATCAGGATGGAGTTCTTCCCCACCGAGCGCACCGAGTTCGCGCGCGAGCTGCGCCGGGAAGGCAAGGCCGGCTTCGTGGCCGACTCCTTCACCCGGGGCATCCCCGCGCTGGCCAGAGCCATCCGGTGGTCGCAACTGCGCAGATCACGCGCGGCCGGGCGCCCGGCCGGCACACCGCTGCCGCTGGATCCGGACACCGGCACCCAGTGGTCCGAACGGCAGGTCGCCGAGCTGCTGGCGCGACACGGTGTCGCGGTCGTGCCGCAGCAGCTGGTGACCAGTGCCGACGACGCGGAGGAGCGGGCCGGGTCGTTCGACGGGCCGATGGTCCTCAAGATCAGCTCCGCCGATGTCGCGCACAAGACCGATGTCGGCGGTGTGCGGCTGGGGCTGCGGACTCCGGCCGAGGTGCGCGCCGCGTACGAGAGCATGATCGCCGGTGTGCGCGCCGCGCAGCCGCACGCCGTGATCGAGGGCGCGGTGCTGAGCCCGATGCGACCGGAGGGCCTGGACCTGGTGGTCGGTGTGGTCCGTGACCAGGTGTGGGGCCTGACCCTGGTGGTCGGCCTGGGCGGCGTATGGGTGGAGGTCCTGCGTGACAGTGCCATCCGCGTACTGCCCGCCACCACGGCCGAGATCCGCGCGATGTTCACCGAGCTGAAGTGCTTCCCGCTGTTCGAGGGCTTCCGGGGAGCGCCCCCGGTGGACCTGGACCACCTGGCCGAGGTGATCAGCTCGATCGCGGACATCGCCGTCGCCTGCGGAGACCGCCTGGAAGCACTGGAGATCAACCCCCTGCGCGTCCACGGTGACAAGAGCGAGGTACTTGACGCGCTCATCCGCTGGACCGAGGGAGAACCCCGGTGATGGACGGAACAGCGTCAGCGGCGGACTGTGCGCTCCTGCTGTTTCGGCTGGTGCTGGCCCTCGTGTTCATCGCGCACGGCTTGAACCACGTCTTCGGCGGCGGCAAGATCGAGGGAACCGGACGATGGTTCGACACACTGGGCATGCGACCGGGTCTCCTGCACGCGTGGTTGGCGAGTCTCACCGAGATCGGCGCGGGCGTCCTCATGGGACTGGGCCTGCTGACCCCCCTCGCCGCCGCGGCGATGCTCGGGGTGACGGTGGTGGCGCTGACCACCCACCACATCCGCAACGGCTTCTTCACCTTCCGCCCAGGCGAGGGCTACGAGTATGTGCTCGTACTGGCCACCTGTGCCATCGTCATCGGCGCACTGGGCGGTGGCGGCTGGTCGGTGGACAGCGCACTGGGCGTGTTCGGCGGCGGTTGGACCCAGCTCATCCTGACCGCGGCTGTCGGTACGGGCGCGGCCGCCCTGCAACTGATCGTGTTCTGGCGGCCCGGCAGAGCACACGACACCGAACCCCAGACCTGAGGGCGTGTCCTGTGCTGGGCGTAGGCGCTGGTGTCGGCTGACGCCGGGGCGGCGTCAGCCGTCCTGCCGGGGGCGCCGCCACCACGGGGGCAGTTGGTCCCGCACGCGTTGGACATAGGCGTCGGTGTCCTGTGCCTCACGCCGTCCTGAACGCCTTTCGGTTGGCCTCGGCCGTGGCGTCGCCCACGTGGCCGGATTCCAGCACATCGCGGGCCGCCTGTCGGAACTTTGCGACGGTGTGGGCCGTACGGGGGTCGGGTCGGACGCGACCGCTCCCCGCGTCCGGGCCGCTGTGCTGTGCGGTCACGGTCGGCCGGTCGCGGGCCGGACGGGCCGGCGGTCAGCGCGGAGCCATCCGCAGGGCCCCGTCCATGCGGATGGTCTCGCCGTTGAGGTAGTCGTGCTCGATGATCGTCAGGGCCAGTTGCGCGTACTCGTCCGGGCGGCCGAGGCGCTGCGGGAAGGGGACTCCGGCGGCGAGGGAGGCGCGGAACTCCTCGGAGATGGTGGCGAGCATCGGTGTCTCCACGATGCCGGGGGCGATGGTGCACACCCGGATGCCGTACTGGGCGAGGTCGCGCGCGGCGGGCAGGGTCAGGCCGACGACCCCGCCCTTGGAGGAGGCGTAGGCCGCCTGGCCGATCTGGCCCTCGTACGCCGCCACGGACGCGGTGTTGACGATCACCCCGCGCTGGCCGTGCTCGTCGGCCTCGGTCTGCGCGATGGCCTCGCCGGCGAGCGCGAGGACATTGAACGTGCCGATCAGATTGACCTGCACCACCTTGGCGTACAGGCCCAGGTCGTGGACGCCCTTCTTGCCGAGGACGCGCATGGAGGGGCCGATGCCGGCGCAGTTGACGACCGTGCGCAGCGGGACACCGCCGGAGGAGGCCGCGTCGACGGCTTCCGCGACGGCGACGGCGTCGGTGATGTCGGTGGGGAGGTAGGTGACACCCTCGATCCGGGCGGCGTTCTCGATCCCGGCCGCGAGGTCGAGGACGAAGACCCGTGCCCCCTGTTCGGTGAGGGCCGCCGCGGTGGCCGCTCCGAGCCCGGACGCGCCGCCGGTCACGATCGCCGCGGTGTTGTCGATTCGCATCAGTGCTCCTGGTTCCGCACCCTGAGGGGGCCTCGGTCGTCGTTCTTCAGCGCCCGGCTGATGATCAGGCGCTGGATCTGGTTGGTGCCTTCGAAGATCTGCATGACCTTGGCCTCGCGCATGTAGCGCTCGACCGGGAAGTCACGGGTGTAGCCGTAGCCGCCCAGCACCTGCACCGCGTCGGTGGTGACCTTCATGGCGTTGTCGGTGGCCACCAGCTTGGCGATGGCGGCCTCGCTCCCGAACGGGAGCCCTTGGTCCCCGAGCCGCGCGGCGGCCAGGGTGGTGGCACGGGCGGACTGGACCGCGGCGGCCATGTCCGCGAGGACGAAGGCCAGGCCCTGGTGCTCGATGATGGGCTTGCCGAACGTCTCCCGTTCCCGCGCGTAGCGCACGGCGTGGTCCAGTGCTCCCTGGGCCAGCCCGACCCCGACGGCCGCGATCCCGAGCCGTCCGCGGTCCAGCCCGGCGAACGCGATCTTGAGCCCTTGGCCCTCCTCACCGAGGCGGCGGCGGGCGGGGACGCGGACGTCCTCCAGCCGCAGGGTGGCGGTGGCGGAGCCGGTCAGTCCCATCTTGCGCTCGGGCGGGTCGGCGATCAGCCCGGGGGTGTCGGCCGGGACCAGGAAGCACGAGATGCCGCGCGAGCGGTGGTCGGAGGTGCGGGCCATGACCGTGTAGAAGTCGGCGTGGCCGCCGTGGGTGATCCATGCCTTGGCGCCGCTCAGCACATAGTCGTCGCCGTCCCGGACGGCCCGGGTGCGCATCGCCCCGGGGTCGGAACCGGCGTGGGCCTCGGACAGGCAGTAGGCGCCGAGCAGATCGCCGCCGAGCAGGTCCGGGAGCCACTCCTTCTTCTGCTCCTCGGTGCCGAAGGCGGCGAGGGCGTAGCAGGACAGCGCGTGGACGGAGACGCCGACCGCGACGCTGGACCACACCGCCGCGATCTCTTCGAGGACCTGGAGGTAGATCTCGTAGGGCTGCCCGCCGCCGCCGTACTCCTCGGGGTAGGGCAGGCTCAGCAGTCCGGCGCGGCCGAGGGTGCGGAAGACCTCGCGGGGGAACCGCTCCTCGGCCTCCGCCTGCGCGACGCGCGGGGCGAGTTCCTTCCCGGCGAGTTCACGGGTCAGTTCGATCAGGTCGACGGCTTCCGGTGACGGGAGCGTACGGGTAGCGGGCATGGGATTCCCCTGGTCAGGACACTCGGAACAACGAACAGGCGACAACGAACGGCATATGGCATGGGGCATATGACATGTGGCGGCGATGACGAGCCTGGAGTATTGATACGCCAAGCGATACAACAGTATCGCCTGAGGTACGGTAATGCCATGCCTCCCAGAGATGGATCCGTGGGTCCCCTTTCCGGCCTGCGCGTTCTTGAGCTGGCCGGACTCGGGCCCGCTCCCCACGCGGCCATGGTCCTGGCCGACCTCGGCGCCGATGTCGTACGGGTCGAGCGGCCCGCCGGGCGGGCGCTGCGGCTCGGTCCGGACGGGGCCACCGACATCGTGCTGCGCGGACGCCGCTCGGTCCTCGCGGACCTCAAACGGCCCGAGGACCGTGCGCGGGTGCTGGCGCTGGCCGAGCGCGCCGACGTCCTCGTCGAGGGGCTGCGGCCGGGGGTCGCCGAACGGCTCGGGGTCGGCCCCGCCGACTGCTCCGCGCGCAACTCCGGGCTCGTCTACGCCCGGATCACCGGCTGGGGCCAGGACGGCCCGCTGGCCCAGGCGCCCGGCCACGACCTCAACTACATCGGCCTGACCGGCGTGCTCCACGCGATGGGCCGCCCCGACGGTCCGCCGCCCCCGCCGCTCAACCTGGTCGGCGACTTCGGCGGCGGCTCCATGCTGCTGGTCGTCGGGATCCTCGCGGCCCTCTTCGAACGGTCACTGTCGGGCACCGGGCAGGTCGTCGACGCCGCCATGGTCGACGGGGCCGCCCTGCTGGCCCAGATGACCTTCGCCCTGCGCGGGATGGGCCGGTGGTCGGACGAGCGAGGCTCCAACCTGTTCGACGGGGCCGCCCCCTACTACGACACCTACGTCTGCGCCGACGGCGGGTTCGTCGCCGTCGGCGCGCTCGAACCGCAGTTCTACGCCGCCCTGCTCGCCGGCCTGGGCATCGATCCGGCCGGGCTCCCGGCCCAGGACGACCGCACCGGCTGGCCCGAACTGCGGGCCCGGTTCACCGAGCGGTTCGCCGCCCGCACGCGCGATGCCTGGGCCGAGCACTTCGCCGGGACGGACGCCTGTGTCACCCCGGTCCTCACCTTCGCCGAGGCCGCCACACACCCGCACCTCGCGGCCCGTCGCACCCTGGTCGAGGCGGGCGGGGTGCTCCAGGCGGCAACGGCACCACGCTTCTCCCGGACGCCGGGCCGGGAACCGGCACCGCCGCGGGCGGAGCAGGAGCCGGACACCGAGGCGGTGCTCAGCAGCTGGGGCGCCCGCCCCTGACCTTCACTCGCTCAGGGCGAGAGGGCGTGGACGATGAGGGACGCCAGCTCGGCGTACGCCTCCGAGTCGGTCAGCCCGGTGCGGGTGGCGATCTCGCCGCGCTGGATCTCCTGCATGGTGGCGGCGACGACCTCGCCGACGAAGGCGGCGTGCACATCGCGGAAGGCACCGGCGGCCACGCCCTCGGTGACCAGCTGCCGGATCCGGCCGGCGGCGATGCGCGTATTGGCCTCGTAGACCTCACGGGCCGGTTCGAATCCGGCCATGTCGTCGAGGAAGCGCCGGGACAGCGGCTTGAGCTGCTCGGCGACCGCGTTCAGATAGACCACCACGCGCTCGGAGGGCGCCGAGGCGTCCGCGACCTGCTGCTCGATGGCCTGGGTCGCTTCCCGGAAGTAGTGCTTGACCGCCTCGCGGACCAATTCCTGCTTGCTGCCCGCCAGCTGATACAACGTGGTCTTCGAGCAGCGCAGCCGCTCGGTCAGCTCGTCGAGGGTGAAGGAAGCGAAACCCTCCGCCGCCAGCAACGCCACCAGCCGTTCGAGCAGATCTCGCTGGCGCGCGGTACGGCGTGGGGACGGCATGATCCCCAGCCTAGCCGCTCCCCCTTCGTGAGGCGTGACCGGTATCCAGGCAGCCAAGGGCAGTATGTCTCAGTGGAGCGGTGCAGCCGGGTGACTCACTGTCGTCCGAGTCCAAGCTGGTCGAGGAGTACGACGTCTCACGGCCGACCCTGCGTGAGGCGCTGCGGCTGCTGGAGGCCGAGCAGCTCATCACGGTGCGGCGCGGCTCGCACCGCGGTCCGGTCGTCAGTCACCCGGACACCTCGGTGACGGCCCGCGGCTTCAGCATGCTGTTGCAGCTGCGCGAGGGGACGCTCGCCGACATCTACGCGTTCCGGATGGTCTTCGAGCCGGTGGCGGTGCGGATGGCCGCCGAGACGGCGAGCGACGAGGATCTCGCCGGGCTGCGCGCCCTGCTGGAGGAGGAGTACGAGGTCCGCGGCGACGCCGACCGGTTCCCCGAGGTCGCCTGGCGCTTCCACACCACCCTGGCCGGGCTCTCGGGCAACATCACCATGACGCTGCTCGCCGAGACCCTTGAGCACATCTCGAAGCGGCACGCGCAGGCGGCGCTGCTGCGCTGGGCCGACGGGGACCGGCAGCGGGACAGCGCCTACCGGGCGCACAAGAAGCTGGTCGGCCTGATGGAGAAGCGGTCCGGTGCGGAGGCCGAGCAGTTCTGGGCCGCGCACATGGCCGAGGTCGGCAAGAAGCTGCTGTCCAGCACGGACGAGCTGTCCATCATCGAACTGATGGAGTGAGCCGGGCCGGACTGGGCCGTCCTGAGCTTCACCGGCAGCCCGACACCCCTCGGCGTCATCATCGCCTGTGCGGAGCGTCATGGCCGTACCGGCGCCGATCCTCGCCGTGCTGACGCTGACGGGCCGGGCGGCAGGTGTGTGAGGTCGACCTCCTGGCCCTCTGTCCGGGGCTGGTGAGCGCCCTGAAGGATCCGGCCCGTTCCCTCGATCGCCGGAACCGGGCTGGGACGTGGGACGGGCGGGGGGGGGGGGGGGGGGAGTGCCCCCCCCCCCCCCCCCCCGCCGGACACACAGGGGGGTTTTAACAAAAAAAAGCCCCCCCCACCACCC
>NZ_JBHTZD010000016.1:36012-87427 GCF_042790455.1 Streptomyces sp. NPDC056734 | reverse complement strand
TTTTTGCCGTCGCCTCCTAACTTTTTTTATAACCCACCCCCCTGCCGCACCCGCCCCGTCCCCCCTACCGCCGCACCGGGGGGGGGAGGGGGGCGGCCCGCGGCGCGGGGTGTTCATTCCCCCCGGCGCCTCGGCCGCTCTCGTCTCATGCCCGTGTGCGTGGGCGTCCTTGCCGCTAACGCGCCTGTGGTTCCAGGGTGTCCAGCGCCGCCAGGTCCCGGTCCGCGGTTTCTCGGCCGGTGAACGCGGCTATCGAGGCGATGACGCACACCACCGTGGTGAACAGGGCCGGTGGGATCCAGCCCTGGGGGCCGGTCTGCTGGATGGCGTAGCAGATGGTGGGGGCGAAACCGGCGACCAGGAAGCCTAGTTGGCTGCTGATGGCGACGCCGGTGGTGCGGACGTTCGTCGGGAACATCTCCGTGAACATGGAGAGCTGGAGTGCCTGCCCGGCGTTGAGGAATCCGTAGGCCAGAACCTCCAGGACGAGGATGTAGAGGAGGTTGCCGTTCTTGAGTGCCAGGAAGAGGGGGAAGATCAGCAGGCCGCCGATCAGGACACCGCCCGCGAACACCGGCCGGCGTCCCCAGCGGTCACCGAGGATGCCCCACAGCGGCAGCAGCGGTGTCGTCACGACGATCACGATCAGCTGGACGGTGAGGAGTTTGCTCGCGTCCAGACCCACCGTGTCGACGCCGTAGCCGAAGGCGTAGACGCCCACGACGGTGCCCGGGACCGCCATCAGGCAGAGCAGGATGACCCGGACGACGCTCCGCCAGTGATGGCGGAACAGCGGGGCGACCGGATAGCGGGCCACCTTGCCCTCGTTCTTGGCCTCGACGAACACCTCGGCGTCCTTGATCTTGCTCCGGAACGCGAGCACGATGATCGTCCAGATCATGCTGGCGAGGAACGGGATCCGCCAGCCCCAGCTGAGCAGGTCCTCCTCGGGCAGCGCCAGGATGGGGATGAAGGCGAGCTGTCCGAGCACCGCGCCGACCCCGACGCCGACATTGATGAAGCTGACGAAGAACCCACGGCGTTTGGTGGGCGCGTGCTCCATGGTCAGCGAACTGGTGCCGGCCTGCTCGCTGGAGGTGAAGAAGCCCTGGGCGATCCGCAGGATCACCAGCAGTACGGGCGCCGCGAAGCCGATCGTGGCGTATCCGGGGAGACAGCCGATCAGGAACGTGGCGATGCCCATGCCCGTGATGGTGATGACGGTGACCTTCTGGCGGCCGATACGGTCGCCCAGCGGGCCCAGGACGAACGCGCCGATGGGTCCGGTGATATAGGCGACCGCGAAGGTCGCGACGGCACCGATACTCGCCAACTGGGGATTGTCGGCGGGGAAGAAGACTTTGCTGAAGACGACCGCGGCGACGATTCCGTAGATCGACGCGTCCAGGAATTGGAAGGTCGTGCCGAGAAAGCTCGCGAACGCCGTCCGCTTCGCCATCTTCAGCTTCTGTCTGTCTTCGTCACTCGTTGACTGCACTGTCAATTGGGTCATTCGACTACTCGATTCGCGTACGGCCCACGAGGGGGACGGGGCTGCGGTGGGTCACCAGATGTCGCGTGGCGTGTACGCCTCGGCCGCCACGGCCGAAGTGCTGTTCAGGCGCAGTGCGGTGGCCACCTCGACGGTGTGCGCCACCAGGGAAGAGATCGGTACGCCGTCGTAGCCGAACACCGCGCTGCGCACGGTGTCCTTGAGCGGCGCGGTCCAGCGCTCGTCGATGGCCGCGGCGAGCGGGCCCGCCACCGAGCCGGCCGTCGCCCCGTTGGAGTCGGTGTCCAGTCCACCGAGGACGGTCAGGGCGATCGACTGGTCGAAGTCGCCGTCGGCCCACAGCAGTCCGGCGGCCAGGACGGCCGCGTTGACGACCGTGTGGACCGTGCCGTAGGAGCCGAGTCCGGCATCGATCCGCGCCCGCGCCTCCTCCCAGGTCAGCCCCAGGTCGTACGCCTCCCGTACGGCGGTCAGGGCCGCGTGCAGCCGCGAGCGGCGCGGGACGACGGTCAGTGAGCGGTCGTACGCCTCCCGGATGCCGCCCGCCGTGAAGGCCGCCGCCACCAGCGCGGCGCACCACATCTCGCCGTACACGCCGTTCGCCCGGTGCGACAGCGTCGCGTCCCGGTAGGCCAGTTCCGCCGCGCCCGCCGGGTCGCCCGGCCGGACGTAGCCGAAGACGTCGGCGCGGATCGCCGCCCCGATGTACTCCCGGTAGGGGTTACGGGTGTCCGCCGCGGCCTCGGGGGCGGCACCGGCCGCCAGATTGCGCAGGGCGACCCGCTCGGCGGTGTAGGTCTGGAGGAACGGCAGGAGGGTCAGCCAGGCGGCGGCCACGTCGGCCGTCGTGAAGGCCGGGCCCACCGTCCGCAGCAGATGCAGGTTGAGGACGGTGTAGTCGATGTCGTCGTCCCGCGCCGAGCCGTCGACCCGGCCCCGGGTCGTCTCGGTCCAGCAGGGGACGTACTCCGGGAAGCCCTCGCCGGTGTCCTCGACGGCCGGGAAGTAGTCGGTCAGCGGCCAGGCGTCCTGCGACTTGAGGAAGGCCCGCAGGACCGCCGGGGACCACTCCCCGAGGCTCTCCACCGGCTTCCCGAGCATGTTGCCGACGATCCGGCCGTGCCAGGCCCGGGAGACCTTGGCCGGGTAGTCCGGCGGGAGGCCGGGGCCGGGGTTCTCGGACAGGCCGGGGCCGGTGGCCGGTACGGCGTGGGCGTCGGCCGCCGGCCAGTCCGACTCCGCGATGATCTCCGCCAGGGTCTCCGGCTCGACATAGGCCCAGTCGGGGCGGTGGGCCGTCGCTTCGAGGTCCGTGAGGAATTCCTGTGCCCGGGGCTGGGCAAGGGCGTCGATGCCGCCCTCGGCGGAAATCCGTTCCGCGATGTCGGACACGTCGTATCCGCTCTCCGTCCGCTGTGCGAGTTCCGCCCGGAGGAGATGTTGTTGATTGAGTGCGCCGTGCAATGTGACTCCTGCGCTTTCGCAGACGAACGTACTTTTGCCGACAACCTCGGCGGACGACATGTCCAGAGAATCCGAGCGACGAGAATCACATGGTCGATCTCGGGCCCGGCGAGGGTTTTGGCTTTGACTTGCTATGTCGCTTCACTCATATCAACACGTGTTGCGGGGTGAGTCAACACGTGTTGCACGAGGTATTTTCCCGCTTCTCGCATGAGGTTTCCTCACTGCTCGAAGGACGGGATCTCCACCACCGAGCCGCCGTTCATCGCGGAGGTGTGCGCGGCGAATCCCGCCGCCGTCCACTGGGCCGCGACCACCGCGTCCAGGGCGGGGCGACGGCCCTCGACGACGCTGCTCACGAACTCGTGCACCAGGCGCGGAGCGGCGCCCCAGTACAGCTGACTGCCCCGGGCGAGGGCGGGCGGCATCGTGTCGGACAGGTCCGGCGGTGTGTACGGGACGGCCTCGACCATGCGTCCGCGCCCGCCCGGACCGTGCTCGCCCCAGGAGAAGTACAGGGGCGCCTCGTCGGTGGTCCGGCCCCACTCCAGGCCGTGCCGCTCCCCGTAGAGGGAGAAGGACTCCACCGGTGCGCGGGCGGTGCGGAACATCGACCGGGTGACCTGGAGGGTGGCCGTCGAGTCCGCCAGCTCGTACAGCGCGGTCTCCATCGGGTACGGGTTGTCCCACACCGCGCGTTCGTCCGCGGGCAGCCGTCCGGCGCCGAGCGCTCGGACCGTGGTGGGACGGCTGCCGAGCGCCGCGAGCATCGGGGACAGCGCGTGGGAGGAGTACCACATCGGCGGCAGCCCGACCCAGTAGCCGGGCCAGCCCTCCATGTCCTGGTGGTGCTCGCCGCGCCCGAAGACCACGTCCCCGAACTCTCCGGAGTCGACCAGACTCTTGATGTGCACGACCGGGTCGGAGTAGGCGCCGGTCTCCATCATCATGTAGTTCAGCCCGGTGCTGTGCTGGAGGTCGACGATCCGCTGGAGGTCGCCGGGGTCGAGGCTCGGGGTGACGGCGACGGCACAGTGTTTGCCCGCGCCCATCACGGCGAAGGTCTGCTCGGCGTGCAGATGCAGCGGGGTGAGCAGGTGGACCGCGTCGACATCCGGTGCCCGGAGCACCGCTTCCAGCGAGGGATGGGTGCCGGGGACGCCGTGCGCCCGCGCCACCCGTTCCAGGACGTCCGGCGCCGGGTCGCACAGCACGACCCGTTCCACCTCGGGGTGCGACTGGTAGATCGGCACCCATAGCTCGCCGAAGTTCAGCCCTACGACGGCGACGGTGATCCCGCTCATGGTTCTCTCCTGCTGGTGCTGGGGTGGTCAGGAACTGCGGAACTGCTCGATCAGTGCTTCGGCGAACGCGTGGTTGGAGTCGAGGGTGCGGCCCGCGTTGTGCGGGGTGTGCACCACGTTGGGCCGGCCGAGCAGCGGGTCGTCCAGCGGCAGCGGCTCGATGTCGAAGACGTCGGCGGCCAGCGACAGCTCGTCGGCCAGTACGCGCCGGCGCAGCGCCTTGCCGTCCAGGATCTGCATCCGGGTGACACAGACGACCAGACAGCCCATGGGCAGCGCGTCGATCAGCCGGTCCGTGATCAGGCCCTCCGTCGCGGGGAGGTGGGGGATCATCGGCGCGAAGATCTCGGCGTCGGCGACCAGTTCCTCCAGCCGGAACCGGCGCCGGGCGCCGGAGCGGTGGAACGCCGGGTCGGGCGCGGACCGGCTCCAGCCGACGACGTCCGCGCCGAGCGCGGCGCAGAAGGAGCCGTACCGGGTGCCGATGTTGCCCATGCCCGCGATCCGCACCCGCTTCCCGGCGACCGTGCCGGAGACGAAGGCCGGATCGTCGCCGAACTGGGCGGCCCGGGTGCGGGGACGGCCGTTGCCCTCACCCGGGTAGTACGACCAGACGTCGTGGCTCTCGCGCATCGCGGCGTACGTCTGCGGAATGCGGCGCAGCCCGCCGATGGTCAGGCCGAGGGCGAATTCGGCGACGGACTGGGCCCAGTAGCCCTCGTTGCGCGGCACATACACGGTGACTCCGCGCGCGGCGGCGGTGTCCGCGAATCCTGCGGTGCCGGGCACGTCGGCGAAGGCGGCCTCGGTCAGATGCGGCAGCGCCGGGAAGGAGCCGTCGCCGTAGTCCAGGTCGTAGCCGAGCACGAGGAGGCGCCGGGTGTCGCGGGGGAGGTCCAGCTCGTCCAGGGTGCGCGGGTCGCCGGGCGCGAGCCGGACGAAGTGCGGGTTCGTGCCGCGCCACAGGTGCAGGGCGTGGTCGGCGGCGTAGGACCAGTGCCGTTCGAAGGACTCGTTGACGACGATGACGTCGGTCATGGGGATCGGTTCTCCTGCTCTGTGCGTGGCGATCGCTGTCGGGATCGCTGTCGTGGCTGCCGGCCTGATCACTGTCGTGACCACTGTCGTGCCTAGTGACTGTGGTGACCGCTGTCGTGACTACTGTGATTACTTCCGTGGTGATCGCCGTGGTGACTGCCGTGGTGACTGCCACGGTGATCGCCGTGGTGATCGATGTGGTGATCGCTGTGGTGGCTACTGTCGTGATCGCTTGGGTGATCGGGGTGCCGTGTCGGCCACGGACGGGCGCGGTGGTGCTGAGGGCCGGTCGCGGGCCACCCGGAACGCGAGGGCGAACGCGAGCGCGGCGACGACGGCCGACGCGGCGAAGCCGATCCGTACGGCCCTGACCTCGCCCTCGACGGCGGCGCCGGGCCCCGCGGCCATCGCCGACAGTGAGAACACCGCCGCGAACACCGCGCTCCCGGCGGCGCCGGCCACCTGCTGGAGGGAGGCGATCACGGCGTTGCCGTGCGCGTACCTGCCCGGCGGCAGCGCTTCGAGTGCGCCGGTCACGGCCGGGGTGGACAGCACGCCCATGCCCAGTCCCATGAATCCGGCGTACAGGACGGCGACCAGCCAGACCGGGGTGTCGGTGCCCAGGAAGGCGAAGGCGGTGTAGAAGACGACCAGCGCCCCGGTGCCGGCGACCACGGGGACGCGTCCCCCGAAGCGGTCGAAGAAGTGTCCCGCGAGCGGGCCCATCAGTCCCATCAGCAGGCCGCCGGGCAGCAGGATCGTGCCGGTGGTGAGGGTGTCGAGGCCGAGGACGCGCTGAAGGTAGTAGGGCAGGGCGAGCAGGGCACCGTAGTACGCGGCCATGCACAGCAGCAGGATGCTCAGGCCGATCCGGAACTGCGGTGCCGCGAACACCCGGACGTCCAGCACCGGGTCCCCCGTCCCGGCGAGGGCCTTCTGGCGCCGGGCGAACAGCGCCACGCCGCCCGCCCCGGCGGCGACCAGCGCCGACGCGAGCACGATCCGCCCGGTCCCGTGCATCGCCTCGCCGAGCTGGCTGAGCCCGAGCACCAGGGGGCCGAAGCCGAGGACGGCCAGCGCCACCGACGGGAGGTCGAGCGAGACCCGGCGGGTCGTGCCGACGTCGGTGAGGAAGATCAGTCCGATGATGAGCGCGCCCACCGCGACGGGCAGCAGTACGACGAAGAGATAGCGCCAGTGCAGGTACTGGAGGACCAGCCCCGCCAGAGCCGGTCCGATGGCCGGCGCGACCGCGAGAACGATCGTCACCACGCCCATGAGCGCCCCCCGGCGTCCGGCCGGGGCGAGGGTGAGCACGGTCGTCATCAGGAGTGGCAGCATCACCCCGGCCGCCGCGGCCTGCACGATCCGCGCGGCGAGCAGCAGGGGGAACCCCGGGGCCACGGCCGCGAGCAGCGTGCCGCAGAGGAACACCCCGCAGCTCACGGCGAACACCGCCCGGGTCGGGAACCGCTGGATGACGAACCCGGTGGTCGGGATGACCACGGCCATCGTGAGCAGATACACGGTGGTCAGCCACTGGGCGGTGTTGACGGAGATCCCCAGCTCGATGACCAGCCGCGGGATCGCGACGGTCATGATCGTCTCGTTCAGCACCACGACGAACGAGGCGACGAGCAACACGCCGATCACGACACCCGTCCGTGCCGGTGCCGGAGATCCACGTCGTAGTCGCTGAGCCAAGGCCGGGTTCCTGTCGTAAGGGTCGTGTCGGGGCGATGCGGGGTGCGCGAGGCGCAGGGGGGTGGTGCGGGAGGTGCAGGGGGGTGGTGCGGAGGAGGTGGTGCGGAGGGGTGACGGGGTGGCGCCGGGTCCCGCCGCCAGATCCACGTCCAGGTCCACCAGGTCCCGACGTCGGGTTTCGCCGTCGTTTCCGTCGGGTTCCGCCGTCGGGTCCTCGTGGGGCGCGGTTCGGGTTCGGCGTGCCCTTGCAGGTCTTATGTCAACACGAGTTACCTTTATGGTCAACACGTGTTGCGTAACGGAGAACGACTCCGGGGAATCCCGTGGATGCCCAGCGAGGGGAGACAAGATCGTGCCCGGCACCGTCATCGTCGTGGGTTCGGCGAATCAGGACTACGTCATCGCCTGTACGGCGCTGCCCCGGCCCGGGGAGACCCGGCTCGCGGGACGGCTGAGACGGTTCCCCGGCGGCAAGGGCGTCAACCAGGCCGTCGCGGCGGCCCGGCTCGGCGGGGCCGTCCGCTTCGTCGGCGCGGTCGGGGACGACTCCGACGGGGCGTTCCTGATCCGTGAGCTGCGCTCGGAGGGCGTCGACACGAGCGATGTGGAGATCACCACGGTCGCCCGGACCGGCCTCGCCTTCGTGTCCGTCCTGCCCGACGGCGAGAACGCGATCACCGTCGTGCCCGGCGCGAACTTCACGCTGGTCGCCGACCGCACCGCCCGTGCCGTGCGGCGGCTGGCCGACGCGTCCTCGATCGTCGTCCTGCAAGGGGAGATCCCGGTGCCGGCGCTCCGTGCGGCGGTCGAGACGGGGGTGCGGTGCGGTGCGCGCGTCGTCCTCAATCTGGCGCCGTACACCGAACTCCCCGCCGAACTGCTGCGGCTCGCCGACCCGCTGGTGGTCAACGAGGTGGAGGCGGCGGCGCTGCTCGGCACCCCGGTCGCGGCGCTCGGCTCCCCGGCGCAGGCCGCCGGGCGGCTGGCGGAACGGGCCGCCTCGGCGGTGATCACGCTGGGCGGGGCGGGCGCGGTGTGGGCGCGGGGTCTGGACGGGGCGACGGTCCCCGCTCCCCCGGTGGGGCAGGTGGTGGACACGACCGGCGCGGGTGACGCGTTCGTCGGCGGCCTGGCCACGCTCCTGGCGGAGGGCCACGACCTGGACGCGGCGGTCCGCTTCGCGGTCGAGGTCGGCACGGTCGCGGTCACCCGCGTCGGCGCGCAGGCGTCGTATCCGTCGCGGGCGGACGTGGTGGAGGCGGGGCGGGCCAGGGGGCAGGGTGGGGGGCGGTTGGCGGGGCGGAAGTCTTCTTGAAACGGGGGCGGCGGCTGCGGGTGCCGGGTGGGCCCTGGTCGCCCCGGCCGGTTCAGATCGCCCGGCCGGGTCCCAGTCGCCTCGTCCCGTCCCGGTCGCCCGGCCGGGTCCCGGTCACCTCGTCCCGTCCCGGTCACCTCGTCGAGTCCCCGTCGCCCCGTCCCATCCCGGTCACCCGGTCCGGCTCGGTCGAGCCGGGGTTGTTCCGGGGTCAGCCCGGACGGGCCAAGGCCGACCCGAACCAGCCGAAGTCACCCGACGCCGGACCAACCGCAATCAGCCCAGCCAGACTCCTCTGCAGTCAGCCAGGGCCAACCCGGACCAGCCCAGGTCAGCCGCGGTCGGCCAAAGGCCCCCGCACCGGCCAAGGTCAACCCTCACCGGCCGGGAACGCTGGGCGCCCGTCAGCTCATGCCGCCCGTCCACTGGATCGTGGGCTCGCAGCCGCAGCTTTCGCCGATGAGGAGGTTGCCGCGCAGGGAGAGGCGGGGTGGGCGGGGCTGGGTCTCGGTGGAGTCGCCGGTGGTGATCAGGGAGATGGCCGTGCGGACGATCTCGCGCAGCGGCCTGCGCATCGAGGTGAGCCGGGGTGCGCTGAACAGGCCCTGGCGGACACCGTCGTAGGAGACGATCGCGAGGTCGCCGGGGACGTCGATGCCCAGTTCATGGCAGACGCGCAGGGCGCCGATGGCCTGGATGTCGCTGGTGACGACCACGGCCGTGGGCCGCAGTTCACGCCGGGAGCTGCGGTAGGAGTCCTCTTCGAGGAGCACCCGCAGGGCCATCGAGCCGCCCTCGGCACTGACATCGGCGTGGCCCACGAGGTCGTCGCCGGCCGGTAGGCCCTCCGCGAGTTGCTGGTCGCGCCACGCCTGGACGCGCCGGGCGTCGTCCGGCCAGGTGGGCGGTCCGGCGATGCAGGCGATGACGGAGTGGCCGTGGTACTGGAGATGATCGACGGCGCGGCGGACGTCGTAGTACGAATCGGCGTACACGGACGGCGAGTCGGGCGACACGTCGGTGACGTCGTCCAGCACCACGTGCGGGGTCGACCACTGCCCCGCGGCGAAGCCGGTGGGGAGGGACGCGGCGGACGCGATGAGCAGACCGGTCATCCGGCGGTCGTCGAAGGATCTGATCTGCGCCTCGTCCTGGGCGGCGTTGAACGCGCTGATCCCGATGGACAGGACATGGCCGCGCCGGGCGAGTTCGACCTCGACGGCGTGGGCCATCTCGGCGTAGTACGGGTTCATGGGGCTCGGCATCAGCAGCCCGACGGACATGGTGCGGCCGTCGCGGAAGGCGGTCGCCAGTGCGTCGGGCCGGTAGCCGAGGGCTTCGATGGCCGCCTCGACCCGGGCCCGCGCGGCGGCCGACACGGGGCGGGGGCCGCCATTGGTGACGTAGCTGACGACCGCCGGGGAGACACCCGCCATCCGTGCCACGTCCGAGCGTGTGACTTTCGGCGCCATCTGCTGCCCCTTACCTCGTTCCTCTCGGCGTCCCGACCGCACGCTCCACCGTTCCGGTCCCTGTGTCCCCCGGTCTCCGTGCCGTTCCACCGGTCAGCGCCTGAGCTGGCGGATGTCGCGGCGGTACGGGTACGAGGCCTGCGCGCCGACGCGTGACATGGCGACGGCGCCGGCCTCCGCGCCGACCCGGACCGCGTCCTTCAGGCTCGCGCCCTCGGCGAGCAGGGTGACCAGACCGCCGACGAAGGCGTCCCCGGCGCCGGTCGTGTCGACGGCCGGGCCGACCCGGGGCGACAGGACGTATCCGCTGCCACCGCCGTCGGCCCAGGCCGCGCCGGAGCGGTCGGCGACGACGACCACGGACCTGGCGATGCGCAGCAGCGCCGCCGCGGCCTCCTCGGCACGCTCCCTGCCGTCGATCGCGAAGCCGGTCAGCGCGGCGGCCTCGACGCCATGGACGACGAGCGGGTCGGCGTGGCGCAGCACGTCCTCGTCGAGGTCGATGACCGGCGACAGGTTCACCACGCTGCGCACGGCGCTCCGGGAGGCGGCGCGCACCACGGCGGTCACGACGTCGGCGGGGATCTCCGCCTGGACGACGAGGATCGCGTCCGGGGTGGCGAGCCGGGTCACCACATGGGCGGTCCGGGCGGCGCTGAGGGTGTGGTTCGCTCCGGGTACGACGGTCTGGGCGCTCTCGCCCGCCGGGAGGAGCGAGACGACGGCGAGCCCGGTGCGGTCGGCGGAGGTGATCTCGATCTCGCTGGTGTCGACGCCCTCGGCGCGCAGTTCGCGGATCAGCAGCGCCCCGTCGTCGTCGTCACCGACCGCGCCGACGATCGCCACGTGTGCCCCGAGCCGGGCGGCGGCCACGGCCTGGTTCGCGCCCTTGCCGCCGGGGAAGCGGCGCAGGCTGTGCGCCAGCCGGGTCTCCCCACCGGTCGGCAGCGCGTCCACCGCGAGGACGTAGTCCTGGTTGGCCGACCCGACCACGATGAGGTTCCCAGCCATTGCTTCCCTTCGCCGGCACTTGCCTGTTCTCCGCCCGGCCCATGGTATTCCCCCATGTGACGGGGGCGACGGCGGTCAGGCCGGTACGGGTGCGGCGGGGGCGGTGTGCCGGGCCTGTTCCGGGTCGGCGCGGGTGACGCCGTGCCGGGCGAGGGTGTCGGCCAAGAGACCTCAGCCGAAGACCCAGACCCCCGCGCCGGCGGCCAGACCGCCGGCCACACCGACGGTCACGCCCACCAGCCGAACCGCCCGCGCCCCCGCCATCGCCTCTCGGTCCCTGAGGGCGAGCAGAAACACCACGGCGGTGCCGACCAGCCCGTCGACCCCGGCCATGAGGAGCGTGAACTTCCAGTCGATGTCACCTGTGAACGCCCCGGCGACTGTCTGGACCACCAGCGACAGCGCGACGGTGACCATGAACGGCGGCCCGTAGCCCGACCAGTGCGGGGCCGCCGGGTTCCCGCGCCGCCGCGCGTCACGGACGATCGCGATAACGATGACCGCCATCGCGCCCAAGACCCAGGAAAGGGCGAGCACACCCGCTATGTTCCGGATCAATTCCATCAGGAAGCCACCTAGTTGCCCGTCGGGCGTCTGAGAACAACTCACGCCCGCACCACCACTGTTGCGGGACTTCCCGGCGATCTTCCGTGCCCGCCCGGATTCTGTCCAATCCCCGGTCCGCGCGTCGCCCGACCCCACGCACTGCGGCGGCGTACTCCGACGTGGATGTCGGGGTACGCCGCCGTGGTGCGGTGCCGGCTGGTTACTTCGGGTCGCGGTTGAAGAGGGACTTGGACCAGAAGTAGCCGAGGACGGCCAGGGCGAGGCACCACAGGACGGCCAGCCAGCCGTTGTGGCCGATCTCGGTGCCGAGGAGCAGTCCGCGCAGGGTCTCGATGGCCGGGGTGAACGGCTGGTACTCGGCGACCGGCCGGAACCAGCCCGGCATCGAGTCGATCGGCACGAAGGCGCTGGACAGCAGGGGGAGGATCATCAGCGGCATGGCGTTGTTGCTGGCCGCCTCGACGTTGGGGCTGGACAGGCCCATGCCGACCGCGATCCAGGTGAGGGCGAGGGAGACGAGGGCGAGCAGGCCGATGGCCGCCAGCCATTCCAGGGGGGTGGCGTCCGTGGACCGGAAGCCGATGGCCACCGCGACGGCCCCGACGAGGAGCACACTCATCACGCATTGCAGCACGCTGCCGATGACATGCCCGATGAGCACCGACCCACGGTGGATCGCCATCGTACGGAAGCGGGCGATGATGCCCTCGGTCATATCCATGGAGACGGACACCGCGCTGCCGATCGTGGTGCCGCCGATGGTCAGCAGGAGGATGCCGGGGACCACGTAGGCAAGGTACTGGGATCGGTCCGCCCCGCCCGCCCCGATGCCGGCGCCCATCGCGTCGCCGAAGATGTAGACGAAGAGCAGGAGCAGCATCACCGGCGTGAGCAGCAGGTTCAGGGTGAGTGAGGGGTAGCGCCGGGCGTGCAGGAGGTTGCGGCGCAGCATCGTGGACGAGTCACGGACGGCGAGGGTGAGGGCGCTCATCGGGCATCTTCCTTGGACTGGGCGGGGACGGTGGGTGTGGTGGTCGTTGTGGTGCCGGTGGTGGCCGTCAGTGCGAAGAACACGTCGTCCAGGTCGGGTGTGTGCACGGTCAGTTCGTCCGCCTCGATGTTCTCCGAGTCCAGCCAGTCGAGGATGGAGCGCAGTTCGCGCTGGCTGCCGTCGCTGGGGATCTGGAGGGCCAGCGCCTCGTCGTCCCGGGTGACCTCGCGCAGCGCGGTGGCGGCGCTCTGGTACGCGGCGGGGTCGGCGAACCGCAGCCGCACATGCCCGCCGGGGATCATGCGCTTCAGCTCCTCGGCACTTCCCTCGGCGGCGATCTTTCCGTTGTTCAGTACCGCGATGCGGTCGGCGAGTTCGTCGGCCTCCTCCAGGTACTGGGTGGTGAGGAAGACGGTGACTCCGTCGGAGACCAGTTCGCGGATGATCTGCCACATGTTGTGGCGGGAGCGTGGGTCGAGGCCGGTGGTGGGTTCGTCGAGGAAGATGATCCGTGGGTTCCCGACCAGGGTCATGGCGATGTCCAGGCGGCGTTTCATGCCCCCGGAGTAGGTGGAGGCGGGCTTCTTCGCCGCCTCCACCAGGTCGAAGCGGGCCAGGAGTTCGGCGGCGACCCGACGTCCCTCGCGCTTGGACAGGTGATGCAGGTCGGCCATGAGGAGCATGTTCTCCTCGCCGGTGATCAGGCCGTCCACCGCCGAGAACTGCCCGGTGACACCGATCGCCGCCCGCACTCCGTTCGGGTGAGCGGCGATGTCATGGCCCGCCACCTGCGCCTGCCCGCCGTCGGCGGTGATCAGGGTGGAGAGGATCTTCACGGCGGTGGTCTTGCCGGCGCCGTTCGGGCCGAGCAGCGCGAACACGGACCCGGCCGGGATCCGCAGATCGATGCCGTCGAGCACGGTCTTGTCACCGTACGACTTACGCAGGGCGGTGGCGGAGACGGCGACCGGGGACGGCTGACCGTCGCCTCGCTTGGACGTGGGCATGACAGATGAAGGCATGGAGCCCTCCCGTTCGAAGGCTGAAGTGATGAGGGGATCAGGTGAGATGAGGCGGTTGGGATCTCGGGGGGTGCGGGGGGGGTGCGGGGGGGGCGGGGGGGGTGAGCCGTGGCTCAGGACTTGGCGCGGAGGATGTCGATGTTGCCCCAGTTGGTACGGGCGCGGACCTTGACCGTCTCCTCGGTCTCCGTCGGGGTCTCCGAGGTGGCGAGCATGTTGCGTACCTGCCCACGGTTGGAGCTGACGTCGAGCCAGGCGGCCGTGCCCTCGCGGACACCGACCTCGATGTGGCCGTTGGAGGTCTCCAGACTGACCTCGCCGCGGACGACCTCGGCGACACGGAGGGCGCCGTTGGTCGTGGTGCCGGTGACCGACGCCTCGGCGCGTGCGATGTCGATGCCGCCGTTGGTGCCGTTCACCCGCAGCTCGCCGGTCACCGCGCCGACGGTCATGGTGCCGTGCGAGTTCTTCAGGACGGCCGGTCCGTCGATGAGGCCGACGCGCACATTGCCGGAGCTGCTGGTGATCTCGGCCTGGCCTTCGACCCGGTCCACGGCGCTGGCGCCGTGCGACGCCTTCAGCCGGAGCGGGCCGGTGGTGTCGAGACGCACATTGCCGGCAGAGCTGTTCACCCGCACCTCCCCGAGCCGGCCCTCACCGATCACATTGGCCGCGGCGCTGGTCATGTCGATGTGCGAGCCCACGGGGAGTTCCACCGTCACGTTCACGGAGCCGGCCCGCCCCAGCAGGTTGGCCTTGGGCGTGGTGATGGTCAGGGTGCCGCCGGCATAGCCGACCTCGGTCTGGTCGGCCGCCCGTACGTCCAGGTCCTTCTTCGGGTCGAGCGGCCGCACCTCCACGACGGTGTCGAAGCGGTCGCCCGCGGCGAACTGGACGGAGCCGGCGTACACGTAGGCGGTGACCGAAATCGGTTCGGGGGTGTCGAAAGAAGGCATGACTGTACCGTCCTCATGGGTCCTTGGGCCGTCCCCGCAGGTGGGACGTGGTGTGGGTGGAGTGACGTACTGAAGTGACCGTGGTGGTGCGGCGTGGGCGCGGCTAGCGCACCCAACCCGTGAAGCTCTGCCCGACGGTGCGGGTCCGCTCCGCCGTACGCGGTCGGGTGCCGCCGTCGACCGCGGCCGAAACGGCGCGCACCAGCCAGGCGTTGACCGACAGTCCCTCACGCGCCGCGACCTCCTCGGCCCGCGCCTTGAGCTGTGCCGGCAGCCGCAGATTGACCCGGGCGGTGCCGCCCTCGTCACCGTCGGCCGGGGCCTTGAGCGGTTCGACGGGCAGGGCCGGCATCTCGGGCGCCCCGCCGTCGCCGGGCGGCGGTGTCACCACGAAGTCGGGGTCCAGTCCGCGCAGCCGCAGGTCGACCGAGCCGGGGGCGAGTTCACGGGTGATCTCGTCCATCGCGGCGGAGAGCACATTGAGCATGGTCAGCCGGGTCGCCGACTCCAGCGGAGCGGTGAGCCGCTCGGCCAGCTCGCGGGCATCTTCCCCGCCTGCTTCGGCGGCCACCGCGAGTTCGCGGCGAAGGTTGTCGACGTACGGCGTGAGGTCCATGACGCCATCATGGCATCACTGTGGCGCCATCCGCAAGCCCGAATGGCGTCGGGAGGGGCGGAGGATCCGGAGATGCCGGTCTGAGCTGCGGAAATGGTGCGGCACAGTGTTGAGTCAGGGTGGCGTCATGCGCGCTCAGACGGCTTGCGGGGGCGCGAAATGGCACCGCGTGGCACCACATGGCACCGGATGGCGCTCGATGGCACCATGTGACACCAGGTGACGCCGGATGGCGCCACCCGGCGCCACGCATCCATGGCCGCCGCCCGACGCCCGTCGTGGTCGCCCCAGTCGCCCGGTCTCCCAGCCACCCCGTCGCCCTGTCGCCCCGTCGTCGTCGGCCGCCCGGATGGGGATCTCCCTCTCCACCATGTCCCGCATGGTGGACCTCCTCACCACGGCCCGGCGGGAGACCACGAGCGCGCTGTGCCACGAGATCTGCGACCTGGACGACACCTCACGCCGCCTGCTGGGCGAGGCCCTGCCCGCCCTGGAGGCCCTCGGCCGGCAGACACGCGCCCGTCTCTCGCCGCCCGGAGGAGGAGTACGGGGCATTCAGGACTTCGGGGAGAAGACCCGCGGACAGGATCAACTCCCCCATCGCCCCTTGGGGTGCCGCGGACGGCGAAGTAGAGTCCCGTTCATGGACGCCCTCTTGCCGTTCCTTGTCGCGACCGCGTTCTTCGCCACCGTCGCGGGCCTCTTCGCGTGTCTGGCGGTGCGTATCCGTCGCCGGGGCCTCGGGGGCGGGGCCATGGGCGCGGCGCTGGCCTCGTACGAGGAGGCGTTCAGAGTCACGGCCCACGAGTCTCATATCGAGATCCGCGCCCAGGCGGAACGCAAGGCGCCGCTCCTGTCGCCCGACGGCCACTGGCGGCGAAACCCCGGCGCGGGCGGTGCCGGCGGTGCGGGGGATCCTCGGCCGCGTCGGGCGCGGGCGCGCCGGTCACGACGGAGTCCGGGCCGCTGGGCCGGCCGGCTGAGGCGCGGTCACTGACCCGTGGACACCGTGGTGCTGGTGGCAGGAGTGGTCGTCGTACTGGGCATCGCCGTGTTCCTGACGGATCGGGTGCTGCTGGCGATGGAGGCGCGGGGCTGGATCCACTGGCGCCGGACCAAGGGCCTGTCGTCCATCGGCGCCGACCTCCTCCAGGAGGGGGACCCGGGGGCCCGGGCCGTCAGACACGCCATGGAACAAGAACGGGTACGCAAGAACGTCAGACCGGCTCAGGACCCGCCGTTCAGGGTGGACTTGGAGGCGGGTACCGTGCGTGTTCGCCGCGCGGCTCCAGCGGATGTGCGCCAAGCCGACACCCGGGCCGTCGCGCGGCCAACCGCCCCCGCGCCCACATCCCCTGCCCCTGCCCCTACCCCTGCCTCCGTCCCCACCACGGGCCGCGCATCCGGTCGTACGCCGCGTGCCCGCTGAGTCCGGCTTCGCGCCCCCTCGGACGGCCTAACCGTCGCTGGTTCCGGGTCCGGCGTGATCCATAGCCTGGCGCCCGGCGCGTGATCTCGCGTCTGCCGGACGGAAGGCGAGCGACTCCCCGTGAAACTCCCCCTGCTGCACCGCATGGCCTGGCTCACCGCCGTGGCCGTGCTGACGACGATGCCCGGCGCTTCCCCGGCCGCGGCTCTGGGCGCCAGCCCGTGGCAGAAGGTCGGCAGCGACGCCCACAGCGGCGTGAGCGGCATCGCGTACGAGGGCCGTACCGATGACGGCACCGGCGTGCGGGTGCTGGTCGTGCACGACAACAAGCGAACCGGGCAGCCGCGGCTGTCCCGCATCACCCATGAGGAAGGCGCCGTCGGTGTCTCCCCCGTCACCTGGGACGGGCCCGAGCCGTCCGACCTGGAGGCCATCGAGGCCATCCCGGGAATGCCGGGCGAGTATCTGGCCCTCGCCAGCCGTGGCATCGTCTACCGCCTCAAGGTCACCGACTCCACCGCGACCGTCGTCGACCACTCACCGCTGCCGGCCATCGGCGAGGGCGACGACTTCGAAAGCCTCGCCCTCTTCTCGCACGACGGGCGACTCGCCGCCCTGTGGGCCGACCGGGGAGCGGGCGCCGAACGCCCCGCCACGCTGTACGCGGCTCCCCTGACCTTCGCCGCCTGGGGACAGCCCCTGTTCGGCGCCGTCACGCGCCGCGCCTACCGGGCCGCCTACCCGACCGACGCCGCCACCCGGCACCTCTCCGACATCTCCCTGACCGGCTCCGGCCGGATCATCGCCGGCTCGGCGTCGGACGCCGGGGACAACGGGCCGTTCGACTCCGCGGTGAGCGACGCGGGCCGGGTGACCGTGTCGGCGGACGGCGGCGTACAGGTCGCTCTCGCCCCGTTCCCCACCGTCCTCGGGACGTTCCCGCAGTACAAGGTCGAGGGGGTGGAGTGTCTGCCGGGGTCGGCCGATGCCGTCCTGGGCACCGACGACGAGAACCGGGGCGGGTACGTGCGGGACGTGCCGCTCTGCGGGGTCTGAGCCCCGACTCCGGTCCGATCCGCGACGGAGCACATGACGTGCCCTATGGCTTCCTCCCCCTGGAGACCGGCCCGTTCCCAGCGGACTGAGTCCGATACGACGTATCGTACACTGACCCCTATGCCCCGCAGCTCTCCTTCCCTGGACCGTGCGACCCCCGAGCGCATCGCCGCCTGCGCCCTTCAGCTCATCGACGAGGGCGGTCCGGGGGCGCTCACCTTCCGGGCGCTCGCGGCGCGGCTGGGGATCTCGCTGGCGTCGGTGCAGCGGCGGTGCACGGATCTGGCCGGGCTGCTGGACCTGTGCACCGATCATCTGGCGGCGCGGCTGCCGGACGTGGCGCCGGGTACGGCGTGGGCCGCGGCCACCGAGACCCGGTTCACCGCGCTGTACCGGCTGCTGGTGGCCCATCCGGGGCTGATCGCCCTGCGCGGGACGCGGCCCTGGCTCGGGCCCCATCTGCTGGCCCGGCTCGTGGAACCGCAGCTCGCCCACAACCTCGCCGCCGGGATGGGTCCCGAGACGGCGTTCGCCACCTACCGGCGGATGTATCTGCTGGCCCTGGGCTGCGCCGGGTTCGTCGATCACCGGGAGCCCGGGATCACCCAGACCGCCACCCGTACGGCGCTCGCCGCGCTCGATCCCCGGGAGTTCCCGGCGCTCACCGGCACCCTCGCGGCGCTCCTGCCCGTCATGACCGACCACGAGGTGTACCACGGCGCCCTCCGCCAGCTCATTGACGCCGCCGACCCCGCAACCGCCCCCGGCGCCGAAGCCGCGGAAGAGACCGAAGGAACCTCCCGATGAGCAACACCACTCCCCCGGCCCGCGTCTTCAGCAGCGACAACGCCGCGGGTGCCTCGCCCGAGATCGTCGAGTCCCTGGTCCGGGCCGCGACCGGTCAGGCACTGCCCTACGGCGCCGACGACCTCACGGCCACCGTCCGGCGCCGGCTGGGCGATGTCTTCGAACGTGAGGTGGACGTCCTGCTGGTCTCCACCGGGACGGCCGCCAACTCACTGAGCCTGGCCGCGCTGACACCGCCCTGGGGCAGTGTGCTGTGCCACCGGGACAGTCACATCAACAACGACGAGGGCGGAGCGCCCGAGTTCTACACCAACGGCGCGAAACTGGTCCCGCTCGGCGGTGCCGACGCCAAGATGGACCCGGTGGAGCTGCGCGCGGCCGTGCGGAACAAGACCGGGGATGTGCACAGCGTCCAGCCGTCCGTCGTCAGCATCACCCAGGCCACCGAGACCGGAGCCGTCTACAGCCTGGAGGAGGTCCGTGCCCTCGGGGCGGTCACCAAGGACGCGGGCCTGCGGCTGCACATGGACGGCGCCCGGTTCGCCGGTGCGGTCGCCGCCCTCGGCTGCACCCCGGCCGAGGTCACCTGGCGGGCCGGGGTGGACCTGCTGTCCCTCGGCGCCACCAAGAACGGCACCATGACGGCCGACGCGATCGTGGTCTTCGACCGGAGTCTGACCACCGAACTCGCCCATCGCGGCAAGCGCGCCGGGCAGCTGACCTCCAAGATGCGCTACCAGGCGGCCCAGTTGGACGCCTACCTCACCGGTGATCTGTGGCTGCGCAACGCCACCCGTGCCAACACCATGGCCGCACGGCTCCAGGACGGTCTCAAGGCGATACCCGATGCGGAACTCCAGGGGGTGACCGAGGCCAACATCGTCTTCTGTCGGCTGCCGCAGCAGGTCATCGACGGTCTTCTCGGCGACGGCTATGTCTTCTACCACGACCGCTGGGAGCCGGGCATCGTCCGCTTCGTCACCAACTTCACCACCGCCGAGCGTGATGTCGACGCCCTGCTGCACGCGGTCGGGCGGCACGCGGGCCGCCCGGACGCCCGCGCCTGAGCCGGGACGCCCTTCCGGCCCGCCTCCCTCACCGCACCACGTCCACCAGATGCGGCACCACCCGGGTCAGGCGCAGGACGCCCCAGACGATCAGGCCCACCCCCATCGCCTCGGGGAGGAGCCACCAGCCCGTGCGGACCGACTCCTCGAAGAGGGTGACGCCCAGGAGGAGGCTCACCGACGCGTCACCGATGGTCAGTGCGGGCTGGGAAGCGGCGAGGGGTCCGGCCTGGAGGGCGTTCTCCAGCAGGAGGAGCGAGGCGACTCCGGTGAGGGCGAAGCCGTAGGTCTGCCAGGTGGTGAGGAAGGCGGGCAGGCCCGCGTCGGCGAAGCGGCCCGCCGCCGATTTCATCAGGGCGGCGGTGAGGGCGTTGCCGATCGCGGCGCCCGTGGCCAGGGCGGCGGCCCGGAACAGGGGCGAGGTGGAGGTGCGCACGAGCAGCACCGCGGCCGTGATCGCGCCGACGGTGAGCAGCAGCACCGGGATCCAGCGGGTCATCGGCGCCTGCTGCCGGGTGCCGGCGGGGGCCGCGGCGGCGAGCAGCACGGTCAGTCCCGCGACCATGGCGGCGACGGCCCACCAGCCCTGGGCGTTCAGTCTGCGGTGCATCAGGGGGATCGCGACCAGCAGGGCGAAGGGCAGTTCCAGGATGAACAGCGGCTGGACGAGCGCCATGGGCCCGTTGACCAGGGCCAGCGCCTGGAACAGCGCCGCTCCTGTGACACCCGCGATGCCGATGGCCCAGGCCGGGCGGTGGACGAGTGCGCGCAGCAGCCGCACCCCGCCGCCCCGGGACACGGTGGAGGCGGCCTTGCGCTGGAACGCCGTGCCCACCGCGTTGCTCATGGCGCCGAGGACGGCGAACAGCACGGCGAGGACCATCATCACTCCACCATGCCTTGAGGGTGCCGGGGCCGCCCCCGGTGGCGCCTCGGGCTCGGCCGCCGGAGGCTCTTGGCCCGCTCGACGGCGGCGATGGACGTGACGGGCGATGGCGGCGGGCGTTGGCGACGGCCGAGAGGGACCGATGCACGGCGGGCCGGTCAGCGAGCCGTCGGCCAGTCCTCGCGGGCGGCGACCTGCCGGGCCGTGCGGACGAAGGCCCTCAGCGCCGGGGCGTCGTGCGGGGTGCGGTGGAGCAGGTGGAGGGTGATCGGCGGGAGGGGGTCGGTCAGGGGCAGGTGGGCCGCGGCGGGCAGCAGATGCGCGGCGACGGAGCGAGGCAGCAGCATGAAGCCGTCGCTGCGGATGCCGAGGTGGTTGCGCAGGCCGGGGACCGGGTTCTCCCAGACGGTGAAGTCCTCGCCGGTGCTGCGGGCCACGGCGAGGACCGCGTCGTGGTAGGCGGGCGCGAGGTCCCGGGCGAGGAAGCGGAAGGTGTCGCCCCGCAGGTCGCGCAGGGCCACGGCGTGCCGCCCGGCGAGCCGGTGGCTGGCGTGGACGACGACCACGTACTCCTCCGTCCGCAGCGGTACCGCCGCGCAGCCGTCGGGCACCGGGAGATGGCGGCCGAGCACGGCGTCGAACTCCCCGTCGCGCAGGCCCTCCAGCAGTTCGGTGTCCCATGCCTCCTGCGTCTCCAGAACGACCTCCGGATGGTCCCCGGCGAGCGCGGCGACGAGCTGTGGCATCTCGGCGTGCGCCGACATCGGCCCGTAGCCGACCCGTACGGTGCCGGTGGCGGTGCGGGCGGCCTGGCGGGTGACGGCGACGGTGCGCTCCGCCGCGTCCAGCGCCTCGCGCGCCGAGGCGACGAAGGCCAGACCGGCATGGGTCGGCCGGGTGGGCCGCCGGTGGAACAGGGCGACTCCCAGCTCCTTCTCCAGTTGCCGGATCTGACGGCTGAGCGGGGGCTGTGCCATGTGCAGGCGCTCGGCGGCCCCTTGGAAGCTGCCGGTCTCGGCGACGGCGATGACATAGCGCATCAGACGCAGGTCGATCGGCATACCGTGAGGGTATCTCCACCGACCGAACGGGTCTGTGCGTTCTCCCTGTTCCCCGGCCTAGGGTCAAAAGCGGCAAGTACGGCGCTCACGACGGGAGTTGGCCTTGACCCACCACGACAGCACGGCCTCGCACGACGCACTCGCCCCGGACCCGCCCGCGTCCCGCCGCCATGTGCTCAAGGCGGCGGGCGGCCTGGCGGCGGCGTTCGCGGTCGCCGGTACGGGGACGACCACGGCGGCGGCAGCCGGGGACGGCGAGCAGCCCGCCGCGCCGGCGCCGGGGAGACTGATCACCAAGATGCTGCCCGGCACCGGGGAGCGGCTCCCGGCGATCGGCCTCGGCACCTTCACCGTGTTCGACAGCCTGCCGGGCGCCGACACCGCCCGGCTCCATGAGGTGGTCCGGCGGTTCTGGGCGGCCGGGGGCCGGGTGATCGACACCTCCCCGCTGTACGGGGCGGCCGAGGCCAATACGGGCGCCGCCGTCGCGGGCTTCCAGGACCAGGTGTTCCTGACCGACAAGATCTGGGCCACGGGCGAGCATCTGTGGGACGAGAGCCATGCGCTGGCCAGTCTGGAACGCTCCATGGAACGCCTCTCGCGCGGCCGGCCCATCGATGTGATGCAGGTGCACAACCTGGTCAATGTCGACTGTGTCCTGCCGATGCTGCACGCCTGGAAGAAGGAGGGCCGGATCCGGGCCCTGGGAGTCACTCATCACGAGCCCGCCTACTTCGGTGTCCTGGCCGACTGGGTCGAGCGCGGCGACCTCGACTTCATCCAGGTGCACTACTCGATCCGCACCCGGGAGGCCGAGCGGCGCGTCCTGCCGGCCTGTGCCGCGAACGGGGTGGCGGTGATGGCCAACATGCCCCTGGAGAAGGCCCGGTTGCACAAGGTCGTCGAGGGCCGGCCGCTGCCGGGCTTCGCGGCGGAGGCGGGCGCGGCGAACTGGGCCCAGTTCTTCCTCAAGTGGGTCATCGCCCATCCGGCGGTGACCTGTGCCCTGCCCGGCACCTCCGACCCGGACCACATGACGGAGAACGCGGGCGCCATGCGCGGCGAACTGCCCGACCGGCGGCTCCGGGAGCGGATGGCGCGGCACATGGAGTCGCTGCCCGGCTTCGACGCCGTGCCGACCCTGCCATGGTTCCCGGACAAGGCGTACCCGGGCCCGGTCTCCCGCGCCCAGTCCGACATCCGCGCCCGCAGCCCGTGGTGGCCGTCCGCGCCGACTACCTGACCCGCCCGAGGGGGATGACTGACGCGGGCGCCGGGACGTACGTACGTCCCGGGACGGTCAGAGGGACATGAGCAGACGATCCAGCGGCCTGGGTACGTGGGTCAGGTCGAGGTGGGTGACCAGCGCCCGCGCGTACTGGGCCTTGCGGCCGCTATGGGTGCCCAGAAAGCGGCGCAACTGGTGCTCCACGGGGCGTTCCCGCTGGGCGGGCTGGCCCTGGAAGGTGTGGAAGGGGCGCGTCTCGCCCTGGGCGTCGATGACCTGCTGGACTCCGGCGGCGCCGAGGGCACGGATCAGTTCGTCCTCCAGGTCGGCGACACACACGTAGAAGCCCAGGGACTCCAGTTCGCCGGGCGTCAGGGCCGTGGCGAGGCCGACGCGCTCCAGGTGGCGGCGGAAGTGTCGTTCCTCGCCGATGTCACAGAGTCCGGCGAGCGGGAGGCCCAGCCCTGGTGGGCCGCAGACGTCCAGGAAGCGGCCGATGTTGGTCGCGCCGCCGAGCGGGACCACGGCGACGCCCTCCGCGTCGAGGTCCCGGCCGTGCCGCGCGGCCAGCGCCGCCAGCGCCGCCTCGTCGCTGTGGCCCTCGACGAGCACGATCGTGCGGACCGCGCCGGCCAGCGCCCGTGCCTCGGACGCGGCCTCGCCCGCGCGGGCCCCTCCGGCCGCCCATTCGCCCAGCGCCCGGTGGAACCGCCTCGACTCGTCCATGGAACCTCGCCTCCCCCACGCCATCGTGACATGGCGGTGATCCCGTACGCATGCGTGTTTGCGGGCACGCGGGTCTACGGGGTGACTCGCCGGCGGAAATCCGTGGCGGCCCGCGCTGTCCGGGAGCTAGCCTCCGCGAGGGCGGGGGCGAGGGTCGTGACCGCGTGAGGAGCGAGGGGGCCGCGGTGGAGACCGGGGATATGAGGACCGACCGTCTGAGCGTGCTGATCGACCAGTTCGACCAGGCCAGGGAGACGGCGGAGGTACGGCTCACGGGGCTCGGCGACGAGGAGTATCTGTGGGAGCCGGTGCCCGGGTGCCATTCGATCCGGCGGCGCGAGGAGGCGACCTCACCCAGGGCGTTCGGGCCGGGTGACTGGCTGCTCGACCAGGGCGCGCCGGACATTCCGGCGAGCGAGTACGCCGAGGTCGCCCGGCAGGTCGAGAGCGGTATGACGATCGAGAAGATCGCCGAGGACTGGAGCGTGAGCGTCGGGCGGGTGACGGAGGTCCTCGCCCACACCGGGCCGGTGGAGCCCGACACGACGCCGGTCACCACCATCGCCTGGCGGCTGGGTCATCTGCACTTCTGCTTCGCGGGCACCTGGGAGTGGACCTTCGGCGAGCGGCGGCGGGATCCCAAGCAGCTGGTCGACTTCACCCCGTCCGCGTCCCTGGCCCTGGAGCGGCTCTTCTCCGCGCTGGACAGCTGGCGCGAGCGGATCGCGACGGTGACGCCCAAGCAGCTCGACACGATCGGCTTCTCCCAGTACCCGTACGGCTCCGACGCCGACGAGCCGTTCATCGGCGTGATCTGGGGCTGCAACCTGGAACTCATCCATCACATGGCCGAGATCGCCCTGCTGCGGGATCTGTGGCGGGCGGGATTCACGGGCGGGGGGAGGGCGTAGCGCCCACGCGATGGCCGGTGGCGCCGACAGTCTGTGGCCGATGGCTGGTGAGGTGACCGATGGCTGGTCACCTCACCAGCCATCGGCCCACCGGTCACCAGCCACCGGTCACCGGTCACCGGTCGCGCAAGTAGGTCTCCAGCTCCGCCGCCCCGCCCAGCAGCGCGCGGCCCCGTGCCGACAGGCGGTTCCGCCAGTCGCGCAGGGCGGCTTCCAGGGGTTGCAGTCCGCCGGCCGCCCGTACCTGGGTGATCAGCGGGGCGATCTGCTCCAGCAGATAGCCGCCGCGCCGGAGCTGGTGGGCCAGCCGGGCGTCCCGTACGTCGGCCTCGGTGTAGACGCGGTATCCGGTGCCGGGGTCGCGGTGCGGGCGCACCAGTCCGGCGTGCTCCCACTTGCGCAGGGTGGCGGGCCGGATGCCGAGCCGCCGGGCCAGCGGCCCGATGAACATGCTGCCGCCGGGCGACGGCTCCGGGCCCGGCTCGGGTTCCAGGTCGCGCAGGGCCCGTTCGACGGCCTCCAGGGTCCGCCGGTCGTCCAGGAGCTGGGCGTGGCTCTGGTCGATGAGGCGGAACGCGTCCTCGTGCCCGCTCTCGTTCACCGCCCGCATGATCGCCGTGGCCGTGCGATGGCCGTGGCCGGGTACCAGGGCGAGGAAGGTGCGCAGGGCCGACGCGTGCAGGGGGGTGTAGGTGCGGTAGCCGTGGGGGGTGCGGTCGGCGGTGGGGAGGATGCCCGCGTCCTCGTAGTTCCGGACGGCCTGGGTGGACAGTCCATGGGCGCGCGCCAGATCGACCGGCCTGAGCCTGGCCCGCCCCTCGCTTTGAGGGTTTTTCTGCATACCTTCCCCACCATCCCGAGGATCTCGCGTAAAAGTCTCCACCGTAGGTTCAACGATACCGTTCATGGCATGGCTACCGACATCGAGGACACCGTCCATGCCGTCGACGCGGCCGCGCTGCTGCGGCTGCTTCCGGACCGGCCCCGGGTACTGGCCCTTGGCGAACCCACGCACGGCGAGGACACCTTGCTGGAGACACGCAACGCGTTGTTCCGGCAACTGGTCGAGGACGAGGGGTACCGGACCATCGCGATCGAGAGCGACGCCCTGATGGGGCTGGTCGTGGACGACCATGTCACCTCGGGCGCGGGCACTCTCGACGAGGTCATGGAGCATGGCTTCAGTCATGGGCTCGGGGCGTCCGCGGCCAACCGGGACCTCGTGCGCTGGATGCGCGCCCACAACGACGGCCGGCCGGCGGCGGATCAGGTCCGGTTCGCCGGTCTCGACGCCCCGCTGGAGATCACCGGCCCCGCGAGCCCGCGCCAGGCCCTCCTCGCGCTGCACGGCTGTCTCGCGGCGGAGGTGGACGCCGAACTGCTGCCCTGCACCGCGGACACCCTGCTCCGGTTGCTCGGCCCGGACGGCCGCTGGACCGACGAGGGCGCGATGCGGGACCCCTCCCGGTCCGTGGGACGGTCACCGGAGGCGGGCGAACTGCGGCTGCTCGCCGACGACATGGCGTCCCTCGTCCATGAACGGTCGCCGCGGCTGATCGCCCGGACGTCCCGGGAGGCGTGGGACCGGGCGCGGCTGTACGCACGTACCGCGACCGGGCTGCTGCGCTATCACTCCTGGCTGGCCGACACCTCACCGGGCCGGATGACCCGGCTGCTGGGTGTGCGGGACCAGTTGATGGCGGACAACCTGCTCGCCCTCGCCGAGCGCGGCCCGACCCTGGCCTTCGCACACCATCTGCATCTCCAGCGGCACCTCGGCGAGATACGGATGGGCGGGCAGCCGCTGCGGTGGTGGAGCGCGGGCGCGCTGGCCGCCGCCCGGCTCGGCCGGAAGTACGCCGTCGTGACGACCGGCCTCGGCACGATCCGGCACCGGGGCGTGGACATCCCGCCGAAGGACACCGTCGAGGGGCTCCTGTACGGGCTCCCGCAGGACCGTGCGCTCCTCGACGCGCGACGGCTGGCCACCGCCCTCACCAGCCCGCCGCCCACTCCCCGGGTCTCCTCCTGGTTCGGCTACTTTCCGCTGACGCCGGAGCATCTGACCGGCAGTGAGGCGATCCTCTACATCAGGGATGTGCCGCAGGTCTGATACATCAGGGATGTGCCGCAGGTCTGACGCGTCCCCGTCCGTCCGCAGGGGGCGGGAAACGATCGGTCGACGCTGATCGCTTCCCGCCCCGAGGAACCGGGCGGGGCCGGGCTCGACCACCTCACGTACGCCACCGCCATCGAGGCCATGTCGCGTGTCGATCACTGTCACGGACGAGTGACCCGAGCACCACCATGACAAGCAGGGGGCCTGATCCTCGGATCAGGCCCCCGCGCGTTCGCCGCACCGGCCGTGGCGGCCGGGGTGTCAGCCCCCGTCGCCGTCCCGGTCGCCCACCAGATCGAGGGCGATGTCGACGATCATGTCCTCCTGGCCGCCGACCAGTCCACGGCGTCCGGCCTCCATGAGGAGGGTCCGTACGTCGATGCCGTACCGCTCACCGGCGGCCTCCGCGTGCCGCAGGAAGCTGGAGTAGACGCCTGCGTAGCCCAGGGTCAGGGTCTCGCGGTCCACCCGCACCGGGCGGTCCTGCAAGGGCCGCACGATGTCGTCGGCCGCGTCCTGGAGGGCGAACACGTCACAGCCGTGCTTCCAGCCCATCAGGTCGGCCACCGCGACGAACGCCTCGATCGGGCAGTTGCCCGCGCCGGCGCCGTGCCCGGCGAGCGAGGCGTCGACGCGGACGACACCGTTCTCGACGGCGACGACGGAGTTGGCGACCGACAGGGAGAGGTTCTCGTGGGCGTGGATCCCGATCTCCGTGCCGTCGTCGAGGAGGTCGCGGTAGGCGCGGACCCGGTCGCGGACGCCGTCCAGGGTGAGTCTGCCGCCGGAGTCGGTGACATACACGCAGTGCGCGCCGTAGCTCTCCATCAGCTTGGCCTGCCGGGCCAGTTCGGCGGGCGGGGCCATATGGCTCATCATGAGGAACCCGGCGACGTCCATGCCGATCTCGCGGGCGGTGGCGATGTGCTGGGCCGCCACATCGGCCTCGGTGCAGTGGGTCGCCACCCGCACCGAGCGCACCCCGAGGTCGTAGGCGCGCCTGAGTTCCTCGATGGTCCCGACGCCGGGCAGCAGGAGGGTGGTCAGACGGGCGTTGGTCAGGTGGGCCGCCGCGGCCTCGATCCACTCCCAGTCGCTGTGCGAGCCGGGGCCGTAGTTGACCGAGCCGCCGGCCAGTCCGTCGCCGTGGGCGACCTCGATCGCGTCGACCCCGGCCGCGTCGAGGGCGGCGACGATCCGGCCGACGTCCTCGGGACTGATGCGGTGCCGGACGGCGTGCATGCCGTCGCGCAAGGTGACGTCCTGGACGAACAGGTTGACCTGGCTCATCGCTGGCTCTCCTCCTGCTGGGCGATCCGCTCGGCCACCTGGAGCGCGGCGGAGGTCATGATGTCGAGATTTCCGGCGTAGGCGGGCAGGTAGTGGGCGGCGCCCTCCACCTCCAGGAACACCGAGACCCGGTGCGTGGGGTGGCTCGTGGCGCCGGGCGCGAGCAGGGTGTGCACCGGCTGGTCGGCGGGGATCGGGTCGATCTGCACGCTCTGCTTGAGCCGGTAGCCGGGCACATAGGCGGCCACGTCGCCGACCATCTTGGCGACCGAGGACCGGATCCGCTCGTGGGTGGCGGCGTCGGTCGCGTCGACCAGGCAGAAGACGGTGTCGCGCATGATGAGGGGCGGTTCGGCCGGGTTGAGGATGATGACGGCCTTGCCCCGCTCGGCGCCGCCGACGCTCCGGATGGCGTGTGAGGTCGTCTCGGTGAACTCGTCGATGTTGGCCCGGGTGCCGGGACCGGCGGAGCGGGACGAGATGGAGGCGACGATCTCCGCGTACGCCACCGGGACGATCCGGGAGACGGCCGCCACGATCGGGATCGTGGCCTGTCCCCCGCAGGTCACCATGTTCACGTTCGGCGCGTCGATGTGTGCGTCGAGGTTGACCGCGGGGACGACGAACGGGCCGACGGCGGCGGGCGTGAGGTCGATCAGCCGCTTCCCGAGGGGGGCGAGCCGGGCGTGGTTGGCGAGGTGGGCCTTGGCGGAGGTCGCGTCGAAGACGATCCCGAGGTCCGCGAAGCCGGGCATGGCCAGCAGGCCCTCGACGCCCTCGTGAGTGGTGGGGACGTTGAGCCGGGCGGCGCGGGCCAGTCCGTCGGAGGCCGGGTCGATGCCGACCATGGCGCCCATCTCCAGCCGCCTGGAGTGCCGGAGCACCTTGATCATCAGGTCCGTGCCGATATTGCCGGAGCCGATGATCGCGACTTTGGTCTTCTGGGTGTCAGTCACTTGTCCCACTCCTGCTGAGGGCCTTGAGTGCCGGGGGTTCCTTGGGTGCCGGGGGTTCCTTGGGGACCGGGGGTGCCCGGGATGCTGTGCGTGCCCGGGGTGCCGGGGGGACCCGGGGTACCGGGGGTACCCGGGGTACCGGGGGTGAAGGTGGCCGTCACGGTGCCGAGGGGCCGGATGGTGGCCTGGACGGTCACTCCGGGCCGTACGGGGCTGAGCGGGCCGAGGGCTCCGGAAAGGATCACCTGGCCGGACCGGAGCGGGTCGCCGAACTCCCGGGCCCGCTGGGCCAGCCACGCGAGCGCGTTGAGGGGGTCGCCGAGGCAGGCGGCACCGCTGCCGGACGACATGAGTTCGCCGTCGACCTTCAGTCCCATGACCACGTCGGCGGGTTCGAAATCGTCGAGGGTGTGCCGCTCGCTGCCCAGGACATAGACGCCGGCGGACGCGTTGTCGGCGACCGTGTCGGCGAAGGTGATGTCCCAGTCGGTGATCCGGCTGTCGACGATCTCAAGGGCGGGCATCGCCCAGGCGACGGCCGCGCGGCACTGGGCCGCGTCCAGGGGACCCTCCGCGAGGTCGGCGCCGAGGACGAAGGCGACCTCGGCCTCCACCCGGGGCTGCAGCAGCCGCCCGATGGGGATCAGGGCCCCGTCGGCGTACTGCATGTCGTCGTACAGCACGCCGAAGTCGGGTTGGTGGACGCCGAGTTGGACCTGTACGGCTTCGGAGGTGGCCCCGATCTTGCGTCCTACGACGGTCCTGCCGCGGGCGCGGAGGCCGTTGAACCGCTCCTGGATCCGATAGGCGGCGACGATGTCGTCCGGGCCGATCAGATCACTGACCGGCGCACAGGTCACGCCGGTGGCGGCGGCCGTGGCGAGCCGGTGTGCGGCCTCGTCGACGACCGAGTCCGGGACGGGCGCCCGCCGCGCGCCGGAAGTTTGCTCGGATGACATGCACCACTCCTTCGTTGACCCGTCCAGTGGACATGCCGGTCTTGGCCCCGCACCATGACTGTGGTCCACTGAGCGGACCGTTTCTTCGAGAGGTCCGCATGCCCGACACCCACCCCGAAGCCCCGCTGGACGAGCGCTCCGTGCTGGGCAGGACCATGCGCATCCTGCGGTGCTTCCGCACGGAGGACCGGGGCGTGGGGCTGTCGGAGCTGGCGCGCCGGACCGGGCTGCCGAAGGCGACCGTGCACCGGATCGCCCAGGATCTGGTGGCCGCCCGGATGCTCGCGGCCACCGACCGCGGCTACCGCCTGGGCGGCGGCCTGTTCGAACTGGGCATGCTGGCGGCCCCCGAACGCAGCCTCATCGAGGTCGCCGTGCCGTTCATGCAGGACCTGTTCCTGCGGACCGACGAGACGGTCCACCTGGGAATCCGGGAAGGCACCGAGGTCGTCTACATCTCGAAGATCGGCGGTCACCGCCAGGCACCCTCACCCACCCGCCTCGGCGGCCGGATGCCGCTGCACTGCACGGCCATCGGCAAGGCCCTCCTCGCTCACGCGCCCCCGCCGGTCACCGACGCCGTCCTGACCGGCCCGCTGGAGCGGCGCACCTCCCGCACCCTGATCCAGCCGGGGCTGCTGCGCAGACAGCTGGAACAGATCGCCGAGCAGGGAGTGGCCTACGAGTACGAGGAGTCCGTGCCGGGACTGGTGTGCATCGCGGCGCCGGTACTGGACGCCGGCGACCGGCCACTCGCCGCGATCTCCGTCACCGGACCGTCGACCCGATTCCGCCCCGACCGCCACCAGACCCCGGTCCGCGCCGCCGCGGCCGGAACAGCATCCATCCTGGCCCGCCGGGGACAGCTTGCACTGCCGGACGAGGGGTGACGCCGGTCGGCGTCATGATGTCCATGGACGCTGTGCGCGATGTCCTGGCGCACGGGGCAGAACCCCTCGGTGGCCAGCATCTGCCGGGCGCCGGTCGGGCACGCCGGGGGCGAGGCTCGCCCGAAGCCGGCGAGCAGGCGCACGGCGACGCGCTGACGTCATACCTCCCTGCTCAGGCGGCGGTCCGCAGCTGTTCGTGCGCCCACTCTTCGAAGCCGGTCAGGTCGATGCCCAGCGCACGAGCGAAGTGTGGCCGGGCCGGCTGGCCGAAAACCTCCATGAACGCGTGGGTGGCACCCATGTCGCCCATTCCGGCGGCGCGGGCCTGTTCCTCGGTCATGTCCGGGGCCGTCAGCGGGACGCCCACGGCGCGGGAGAGGATCTCGGCGATCTCGGTCATGGTCAGGTAGTCGCCGGCCAGCTCCAGTTCCACCCGGTGGAACTCGGCGGGGGCGGAGAGGGCGGCCGCCGCGGCCCGGCCCACGTCCTTGGCCGCCACGAGTGCCAGGTGCGTGCTCGGTTTGAGAACGGTGACCAGACCCCCTTCGATACCGCGGGGGAAGTAGAACCGCATGGACGGCTCGAAGTTCTCCATGAAGAACGACGGCTTGAGCAACGTCCAGTAGGGAAAGTCGAGTTCGCGCAACCGGTCCTGAATCGCGGCCTTCGTGCCGAGCGGGGTTTCCAGCGCCGCCCACCGTCCTTCGGCCCAGCCCGGGGCCTCGATGTGCTGTCCCACGCCGCTGGTGGAGGACTGGACGAACTGTTCCACACCGGCGGCCCGCGCGGTCGTCATCAGGTTGTCCGCCTGGCTGACCTCGCCGGCGAAGTCGAACCCCTGCTCGGTGTATGCGGGCATCTGCACGGAGAAGACGGCCCGCACGCCGTCCATGGCCGCCTCAAGGGTCGCGGGTTCGGTGAGATCGCCCACGAACAGGCCGGCGCCGAGTTCTTCGACGGCCCGCGCACGCGGCGTGCCCGGATCGCGCACCAGGGCGCGCACCGGTATTCCCCGCGCGAGCAGGGCGCGGGCGGTGGCACCGCCCTGGCGGCCAGTGGCACCGGCGACGAGTACGGGTGGTGCGGCAGTGGTCATGTGTACATCTCCTCAGCGGTCACGCACATCACAGAGAGCGGTCACGCACCTCATAAACGGCGGGGTCCGCCGTTTCGTGTTCGCTACAATACGGCGGGGCCCGCCACTTATCAATGTTGGGGAGATCATGACCGGCCAGCGCTCGGACGCCCGCCGCAACTACACGCACATCCTCGCCGTGGCCGAGGCAGAGGTGGCGGCCCAAGGAGCCCAGGCGTCCCTGGAGCGGATCGCCCGCGTCGCGGGCGTCGGCTCAGGCACCGTGAGGCGCCACTTCCCCACCCGCAGAGCCCTGCTCGAAGCCGTCTTCAAACAGCGCGTCCATGACCTGTGCGATCGCGCTCATACGCTCTGCGGCGAGCCCGACAGCCGCTCCGCGCTGGTGGAATGGCTGCGCGAGCTGCTCGCCTACTCACTCGCCGCACGCGGTCTGGCGGACGTCCTCTCCTACCAGCCCCTCCAGGACGAGCCCGCCCCGGACTCCTGTGCACCGGCCATCGGCGCGGCCGGGGACTTGCTGCTGCGCAGGGCCATTGACGACCGGACCGTCCGGGCGGACATCACCATCGACGATCTGCTCACACTGATCGTCGGAATCGCCCTGGCCACCGAGAACTACACCGACCCGGCGACGCAGGCGGACCGCGCCTTCCGGCTCGTCGTCGCGGGCTTCGACACCCACGGCACCTGAGCACTCATATACGACCGTCACGTTCATGGTGCAGGCCCTCGCCGCCGCCGACCTGCCCGAGTGCACGGCCGGGGCGTTGAGCGGGCGTGGGTGGGGATTCAGGACCGTCAGCACACATCCCCGCCGGGCTCAACGCACACCACCATCGGCCAGGCACAGTCCCCACTCACCACCCACCACCGGCCCGGCGCAGCCCCCACCCACCACCCACCGAGCGCAACGCCCGCCCACGACCGCCCCGGCCGAGGCAGCCACCGGCAACCGCCGACGCACATCCGCCACGCGCGGCCACACCCCCGTCAGCGATCCGTACGCATCCCGGGTGCCGCCACCGACGACCACTGCACAGGCTGGCGGGACAGTTCGCGGTACGCGGCCATCCAGGAGGCGCGGGCCTCCTCCAGGTGCACCCGCATGGAGTCCTCGGCGGCCTCCGGATCGCGGGCGCGGAACGCCTTGAGGAGATTGCGGTGGGCCTCAAGAGCCAGGGCGCGATGGCCATGGGTGAAGTCCGCGGCGACCACGCCGAAGGCCAGCCCGTCGGCGACCGATTCGACCGCCGCGGAGAACAGCTCAAGGACGGGACTGCGGGCCGCCGAGGCGACCAGCTCATGGAACTTGAAGTTCTCCTCGCGGAACAGCTGCCGGTCGTCGAGGTCGGCGGCCATCCGCTCGATGGACCCGGCCATCGCCGTCAGGGTCTCGTCGTCCATGTTCTGCGCGGCCATGCGGGCGAGGATGGGTTCGAGCGCCTGCCGGGCCGCGAAGACCTCGACGAAGGGCACGCCCTCGAACTGCATCAGCAGGGTGAGCGCTTCCCCCAGGTCCGAGGGGCGCGGGCGGCGGACGACCGGTCCGCCGTCGCGGCCGGGGCGTACGGTGAGCACGCCCCGGCTCTCCAGCAGCCGCAGCGCCTCACGGAGCGTGCTGCGACCGACCTGGTAGGTCTCCAGCATCTCGCGCTCGGTGGGTAGCTTGGTCCCCTCGGGGAGCCGCTCCGTCATGATCTGCTTGGTGATCTCGCGCGCCACGGACGGCTCGATCCCGCGACCGTGAAGGCCCCTCCCGCTACACGATCTTCGCGGTGGACGCGCCGCCTGTCCGAGCGATGAGCGAGGTGCGGGCCCGCTCCGGCGACGACACCCTGGACTACGTCCCCACCTACGCCCAGTTGTTCGAGGTCCAGGACGGTGTGATCACCACGTTCTGGGAGTTCGCCGACACCGCGCTGCTGGAACAGCTCGCCTTCCGCGCGGCGTGCCGCCGAGCCCACGACCGTACCCACATCCAGGAGATCCGCCAGGTCGGCCGCACACCGCTGGTGTTCAGCAGCAGTGACGGGATCCTGCTGAACGACTCTGAACGAGCAGGTGCGGGTCGTGGTGACCGAGATCCTCGACGCCGGACGGCCGGGGGCGGACACGGACTGGCTCACCGATGCCGCCATGGCCGTCCCCTCGGTCGAGGCCGGGGCCGCCGAGATCATGGGCCGGTAGGCCGCCGAATGGGGCGGCCTGTTCCACGGCCTGGCCAATGTCGCGGGCGTCATCCTGGCCCGGCCGCTGACCGACTGCACACTGGCCGATCTCGAACGCCTGATGCGGATCAACGTGGGCGGCGTTCTGGTGATGTCCCGCGCGATCCTGCCGCATCTGGCGGAACGGGCGGTGATCGTGAACGTGAGTTCCAGCAGTGCCGGGCGGATGACCCCCGGGCTGGGCATCTACGGGGCCAGCAAGGCGGCGAACCTGTTCATGACCAAGGCGCTCGCCGTCGAGTGGGCCGCGCGCGGGGTACGGGTGTGTGCCATCGCGCCCGGCGCCGTGGACACCGCCATGCCGCGCAGCACGATGCCGCCCGGCGAGGAGGGCGAACGCCTGCTCGCCCGGGCCGTCGACGGGGCCCAGCTGATCAAGGCGCTCGCCCAGCCGGGTGAGGTGGCGGCGGCGATCGGGTTCCTGCTCGGCGAGGACGCGGGCTACGTCACCGGCTCGACACTGTGGTTCGACGGCGGCATGCCCCACTGACGCCGCCGAGGCCCCACGCCACCCAGGTCACCGTTCAGTCGTCCCCCTGCGCCCAGGCGGCCACCGGCAGTGACAGACAGACGCCGAAATCGCCGAGGGCGACGGTGGTGCTGATGCTCGTATGCAGCCGGTCCACCCGTTCCTGACGGTCGGCCGCCCTGCTCTCGACGTACTTGGACCGCACCTCGATCACCACGTCCAGTCCAGCGCGGTCGAGCGGCCCGAGCATCCGGAAGCGGATCGCCACGTCACCCGGTCGCAGCTCCCCGTCGTAGGTCATGATCACCGGGACCCGTCAGGATTCGAGAAGCGTCCCCGGCGCACCGCTCCTACGGTTAGGTCCATGACCGGCAGGACGACCGACGGAGGTGGCCCGATGGCCCAGCAGCAGGCGGCGAAGCGCAGGCCGGGAACGCCCGGGGCGTTCTCCCGGTGGATGCAGCACAGGGCGAACGCCCGGCTGATGCGCAAGATCCGGCGCGGCAAGGGCGCGTTCATGGGCATGGACGTACTGATCCTGAACACCGTCGGCAGCAGAAGCCAGGAACCCCGCGAGACACCCGTGGCGTGGTGGGCCGACGGCGAGGACGCCTGGCTGGTGGTGGCCTCGGGCGGCGGCACCCGGCATCCGGACTGGCACGACAACCTGCTCGCGCACCCCGACCGGGCGTCGATCGAACTGCCCGGCCGCGCCGCCCTGCCGGTCACCCCGCGCCCCCTGGACGGCACCGAGCGGGAGCAGGCGTGGCAGCGCATCACCGAGGCCCAGCCACGGATCGGCAAGTACCAGAGCAAGTCCGAGCGGCAGTATCCGGTCATCCGGCTGACCTCCCGCTGATCCCGACCCCCGCCGCCAGGGCATGGTGCGCGTCGGGTTTCGGACATTCCCCGGGTCCGGCCCGCCGCGCCGCCCTGACCCGGCCACCGTCGCCCTAAACTTCTACTCGCTTGTAGAGGACAGCCCGGAGCTGCCGGGAGGTCCCGCGTGATGTACGCACGCACACAGACGCACGTACATGGATGCACGTAAAGGAGTGGACGCCGCGATGGTGTTCAAACGGCTGCTCGGTTCGCTCGGTGTGGGTGGGCCCACGGTGGACACGGTCCTGGAGGGGGGTCCGGCGGTGCCGGGCGGTGCCCTGGTGGGCGAGGTCCGGCTCAAGGGCGGGGACGCCGACTTCGAGATCGAGGAGATCGGCCTGGAGCTGGTGGCCCGGGTCGAGGCCGAGCACGAGGACGGGGAGAGCGAGGGGACCGTCGTCTTCGACCGGTTCACCGTGGGCGGCGGCTTCCGGCTGGCGGCCGGGCAGGAACTGAGCACACCGTTCCGTCTGACGCTGCCCTGGGAGACGCCGGTCAACGAGCTGTACGGCCAGCCGCTGGGTGTGATCCTGGGGGTGCGGACCGAGCTGGCCGTGGCGGGCGCCAAGGACAAGGGCGACCTCGATCAGCTCACCGTGGGCCCGCTGCCCGTGCAGGAGGCGATCCTGGAGGCGCTCGGCCAGCTCGGGTTCGGCTTCCGGACGGCCGACCTGGAATACGGCCGGATCGGCGGCACGGGCCAGCAGCTGCCGTTCTACCAGGAGATCGAGCTGAGCCCGGCCCCGCGCTACGCCCACCAGGTCAACGAGATCGAGCTGACCTTCCTCGCCTCGCCCGGCGGCCTGGAGGTGGTCCTGGAGGCCGACAAGCGCGGCGGGCTGTTCTCCGGGGGACACGACACGATCACCCGCTTCACCGTCGGGCACCACGACGTCCGTGACTGGAACGCCGAGGTCGACGGCTGGGTGCGGCAGCTGGTGGAGCACCGGGCGGCGTACGGCCATCAGGGCGGCCACGGGTACCACGAGCACCACGACGCCCACGGCTCTCACGACACCCACGGCTCTCACGGCTCCCATGACTCGGAGGGGCATCGCTCCGGTCCCGGGGTGGGGACCGTCGTCGCCGCAGGCGCGGCCGGGCTCGCGGTCGGGGTCGTCGGGGGCATGGTCGCGGCCGAGGTCGTGGACGAGGTGGGTGACTTCTTCGAGGGGGACGACGAGGAGGAGTGAGCGCCTGCGCCGGGCGCTACAGCGGGGTCGCCGCGTGCAGGATGACGACCAGGGTCACGGCCGAGTTCGCGGACGCCATCGCGGACACGGCCGTCCCCGCGGCGGCCGTCCACGCGGCGGCGCCGACCCCGGTGAACAGCGACGGCCAGGTGCGCGGTGCGGGCGGCGCGGTGCCGAGCAGGGCGGCGACCCGGCGCGGCACCGGGCCGGGCGCGGCGAGGCCCGCGAGGGTGGGCAGGGGGGTCCCCCGGGACACCAGGGCCGCCTTGCCGATGGCGCGGGCCACGGCCCGGCGGTCACCGACCGTACGGGCCGCCTCTTCGTCCGCCCAGCGTTCGGTGGTGTACGACACGGCGGTGCGCAGCGGGCGCAGAAACGGATTGGCGCGCGCCGCGAGCTGGGCGGTCAGCAGGAACCGGTGGTGACCGGCGGTCAGATGGGCGCGCTCATGGGCGAACAGGGCCCGGCGTTCGGCGGGCCCGAGGCCGTGCAGCAGCGCGGTCGTGACGACGATCCGGTCCCGGGCGCCCCGGCCGGGCAGGGCGTACGCGTAGGGCGTGGCGTCGGGCAGGACGGCGACCTCGGTGTCCGGCAGCCCGGCCAGCGCCCGGTGGGAGCGCCTGCGCACCCGGCGGTGCCGCCAGAGCGTACGGGCGCACGCGGCGGCCACCACCAGCAGCGCGGGGATGGCGACGCGGCCCGCCACCTCGTCGTACGGCACCGCCGCGCGCACCTCGGGGTCGGACCAGCCGTCCGGCAGGGGGTTGCCGGGCAGTTGCGCGGTGCCGACGACCATCAGCAGCGCGAGGCACACCGTGCTGCACAGGGCCATCACGCCCGCGACGGCGGTCAGCAGCCGGGTGGCGACGCGCGGGTGCAGATGCTGTTCGGCCAGCCGGGCGATCGGCCAGGCCGTGAGCGGCAGCAGCAGTGGGAGGAAGACGAAGATCCCCATCGCGGATTCAGTGTTCCCCTTCGCCCTCGGCGTCGTCCTCGCCGTCGTCGGCCTCGTCGTCCTCGTCCTTGGCTCTGTCGAGGAGGTCGCGCAGCAGGCGTTCGTCCTCGGGTTCCAGGGCGGTGACGAAGCTGGCGAGGACCGCCTGTCGGTTCCGCTCGGCGTCCAGCACCTTGCGCATCCGGCGGGCGGCGAGTCCGGCCTCGTCGGAGGCGGGCGTCCAGGCGAAGGACCGTCCCTCGCGCCGACGGGTCACCGCTTTCTTGTCCAGCAGCCGGGTCAGGATGGTGATCACCGTGGTGTAGGCGAGGTCGCCGCCGAGCCGCTCCTGGACCCAGCCGGCCGTCGCGGGCCCGTCCGCCTCGCACAGGGCGGAGAGGACCTGTGCCTCCAGCTCGCCCTGCCCCCGGCGCCGGGGCCGCTGGTGATCTGTCACGTCCTGTCTCCCTTCCGCTGCCTTGCCCTTCGCAAGCGGTCCATCGTAAGGACACAGGGTGCTCCGGGCACGCCACTCTACTTCTACAGTGTTGTAGAGTCGCAGGTAGTGCTGTGACTCAGTCGAACAGCTTGAACTAGGAGGATGACTGTGGGGGTTTCCCTGTCCAAGGGCGGCAACGTATCGCTCACGAAGGAGGCGCCCGGCCTGACCGCGGTCCTGGTGGGCCTCGGCTGGGACGTGCGCACCACGACCGGCGCCGATTACGACCTCGACGCCTCGGCGCTGCTCCTGGACACCGCGGGCAAGGTGCTCTCCGACCGGCACTTCATCTTCTACAACAACCTCACCAGCCCGGACGGCTCGGTCGAGCACACCGGTGACAACCTCACGGGTGAGGGCGAGGGCGACGACGAGGTGGTCAAGGTCGACCTCGCCGCCGTGCCCGTCGAGATCGACCGGATCGTGTTCCCGGTGTCGATCCACGACGCCGAGAACCGCGGCCAGAGCTTCGGTCAGGTGCGGGGCGCGTTCATCCGCGTGGTGAACCAGGCGGGCGGTGCCGAGATCGCCCGGTACGACCTGTCCGAGGATGCCGCCACCGAGACCGCGATGGTCTTCGGCGAGCTGTACCGCAATGGCGCCGAGTGGAAGTTCCGGGCCGTGGGTCAGGGCTATGCCTCCGGTCTCTCGGGCATCGCCGCCGACTTCGGCGTCAACGTCTGACACGGAGTGGGGTCGATATGTTCGGACTGAGTGAGCTGGCGATCGTCCTGATCGTCATCGCCGTCGTCATCGCCGTGAAGAAGGGTCCCGAACTCGCCCGTTCGGCGGGCAAGTCGGCCCGGATCCTCAAGGCGGAGGGCCGGGCGATGAAGGACGACGAGCCGGCGCCGGAACCCCGGCTGATCCAGGGCGAGACCGTCACTCCCCAGGGACCGCAGGGTCCCCAGGGATCTCAGGTACCGCCGTCGTCGGAGGGCGGGCCGGGACACCCACGCGGCTGACCGGCCCGCCGGGGCAGGACGCAGGGGCCGGACGCAGGCGCCGCGCGACGGACACGGATACGTGTCGTCGCGCGGCTCGCGCATGTCGTCCGGCATTCCTGGACGGCCGGGCCCCAGGCCGCAGGACCCCGAGGGTCAGAACGCGGGATGTGTGACTCCGTGCCGCGCGGTCCCGGGCGTCACGCCCCGGACCCCACCGGCTGCTCCCGCCCCCGGCCGGGGGCGGGCATCCGGTCACCGCGGCGCACGAGCAGTCCGTACGCCGTGTGCGCGATGTCGGACGGGTGGGCGCCTGCGAAGACAGGTATCTCGATGTAGCGGGTGCCGCTCGCCTCGTGGCGGGCCCGGACCGGGGCGGGTGGGCTGTCCGCGGCGCACGGGGCGATGGCGACGATGCCGTTGCGGGCCAGCACCTCGGCCAGCAGGCCGGTGCGTTCGAGGGCCGCGCGAGGGGCGGACTCGCCGGACTCAGCGGCGAAAGGACGGTCGATGATCTCGGCCCGCCTGCCGTCGGCCGTCAGGAGATCGGCGAGGGCGCAGGCTGTGGCGCGGCGGTCGGCGACGGACGGGCCGGTCACCCAGACGGTGGCTCCGGGGCACGTACATCGGCAGCTGGGGTCGTGCGGGTCGGTCAACATGGATACCCCCAGGCACGCGTGATCTCGCGCAGCGGGGCGGGGACATCCTCCGCCTCGGGCAGCGGCCGGGCCTTCTGGATCTTCCCGGACTTGATGTTCTCGCTCCAGTCGCCGATGAACGGCACGAACGGACCGTGGTCGCCCTTGCGGTAGTCCAGCATCCTGGCGGTCCAGGGGACGCCGAGGTGGGCGCAGATCTGGCGGGTGACGTCCTCGGGGCGCTCGGTCAGGTCCTCGTAGCGGACCGTGAGGCCGGGCAGCGCGTTGCGGGCGGCCTCGACACCCTCGACGTATCCGCGCACCTCACGGACGGTGGCGTTCAGATCGCGGTCCGGCCGGTTGTTGATCAGCGAGCTGACCATGGAGGCCGGGTGGCGCAGCAGGAAGATGTAGCGGGCCTTGGGCCAGCCCTCGTGCAGGCGCTCCCACACGCCCGCGTTGCCCGGTGTCTTGTCGACCATGACCCGCTTGCCGCTGCGCAGCAGTTCCCGGTGCATGATCCGGTCCCACAGCAGATACTCCAGCTCCCGCTCGTCGAGGCTGAGTTGCTTCATCGCCTTGACGGTGTAGGGCTTGGTCAGGTCGATCGACAGGGTGCGCAGATGCATCTCGTGCGGGGCGCGGATCTGCGGGTGGCTGTTGAGCAGCACCCGCAGCAGGGTGGAGCCGGAGCGTACGGACGACAGGACGAACACCGGGTCCGGTACCAGCCGGTGGGCCGACTCGGGCACCGGCGGCGCGGACCATCTCCGTATCCGCCGCTTCACCCCACGCGCCACCCGGCGCACCTGCGGACCCACCACCGTCATGTCCTGCCTCCCTCGACCCCCCGGTTGTCTGAAGCCTCACCCTCCCCCAGATGGCTTTGACCTTACTGTGACGACCACATGGTTTCGCCATGGAATGCGGATGAGAGTTTCCTGAGATACGGGGGCCGAGCCAACCACATCGCCCGTTCTGGCATCAGGGCCGCGCGGGGCGGCTCAGTCGGTGTAGAAGAGCCGGGCGGGTGCGTCGACCAGGATCTGGTGGCGGTCGGCCGCGTCGGGGGCCCAGTCGGCGAGCAGGTTGAGGTACTCCCCCGTGTCCCGTGCGCCGTCCGTGAGATGGGGCCAGTCGGAGCCCCACACCAGGCGGTCGGGGCGGGCGGCGACCAGGGCTCGACCGAGGGGGGCGACCGAGGACAGTGGCCGGTTCCCGGCGACGCGATAGGCGCCGGACAGCTTGAGGTAGCAACTGCCGTGGTCCAGAACGCGGATGAGCTTCGCGTGGTCGTCGGGGGTCAGGCCGTCGGACTCCTTCATGTATCCCATGTGGTCGATGACATAGGTGTCCTCGAAGTCCGCGAAGAAGGGCAGCAGGTCGCGTACGACGGTGCCGGGTGTGTAGAACTGGAGGTGCCAGCCGCGTGGCCGGGCCCGGTCGGCCATCGCGCGGATGTAGGCGATGAGGTCGGCGAGCGGCCAGCCGGCGCGGGCGAACAGGTCGAGGCGGATCGCGCGCACGCCGAGGCGGTGGTAGGTGTCCAGTTCGGCGTCGGAGGTGTCGTCCGCGATGCGCACCACTCCCCGGCAGCGCGGGCCGACCGACTTGAGGACGTCCACGAGCAGGCTGTTGTCATCGCCGTAGTAGGTGGGCTGGACCAGCACCATGCGGGTGATGCCGAGCCGTTCCATCGCGGTGAGGTACTGCTGGAGGGTGCCGTCGGGGAACTGGTACAGCGGTGCCGGGCCGACCGGGTAGCCGGGTTCGAAGACATGGAAGTGGGTGTCGCAGCTGTCCGGCGGCATCTCGAACACCGGCTCGGTGAGGGTCTCGGCGGCCCGCATGGGGGTGGGCCGGGGCAGGTCGGCGGTCATGACGGCTCTCTCTGTACGGAGGGGTGGGCGGGGCGGGGGCCTACGGCTGGGCGGGGCCGAAGGCGTCCAGGGCCCGGCGGGCATGGGCAGCGGCGGCTTCGTGGAGCAGCGCGGTGTCGGTGCCGGTCATCCGCAGCGGGCACACCCCCAGCGGTACGAGTGCGTCCATCAGCTTCTGGTCGCCGATGCCGCCGAGGACCATGAGCTTGCCGTGCCGTCGGCAGGCGTCGGTGAGCCGTGCCACGGCGTCGCGGACGCGCGGGTCGCCGTACTGGCCCGGGATGCCCAGTTCGGCGGTGAAGTCATTGGCGCCGAGGGCCAGCATGTCCACCCCGTCGAGGGCGGCGATGGCGTCGGCGTTCGCGATCCCGGCGGGGGTTTCCAGGAGGATCTGCACGATCGTGCCGGCGTCGACGGCGGGGTTCATGGTGGCCGCCGGGGTGGGCCGCATGCCCAGTTGGGGGACCATGCCGGTCTGGGAGCGCCGGCCTCGGGGCGGGAAGCGGCAGGCGCCGACGATCTGGCGGGCCTGCTCTACGGTCTCGATGCGCGGGGCGACGATCCCGTGGGCGCCGCCGTCGAGCAGCCGGCCGATCATGCCGTACTCGCGTTCCGGGACCCGGACCAGTGCGGTCAGTCCGAGGCTGCCGGCGAGGGCGCACAACTGGGCGGCGGTGTCGGTGGACATGGTGGAGTGTTCGAGGTCCAGCATGACGCCGTGGTGCCCGGTGGAGGCGGCGATGTGGAGGGTGTCGGCGGTCCGCGCGGTGCGCACGATCAGCATCAGGGTGGGGTCGCCCGCGTGCAGGCGATCGAGGAATCCGGGGTGCGGGGGGTGGGCCATCGTCGGGTCTCCTGCGGGTCAGGCCGCCGCGGACGCGGTGCCGAAGGCGGGGTAGGGCTCGTTGTCGAGGCCGGGGACCACGACGGCCGACGGGTTGTTGTCATGGGCGATGAGCTGCTGGGCGGCGTAGTCGGTGACGGCGCCGGAGAGCAACTGGCGGGGGTCCTCCATCACCAGACGGAGCCGGGTGACCAGGGACAGCCAGTCGTCGACGGCCCGGATGACCGGCTGTTCGGTGACGAGGGCACCGGCACCGGTGCCGGTGACTGTACCGGGACCGGTGATTGTGTCGGGACGGGTGACGGTACCGGGGCCGGTGACCGGGTGGGGGCCGGTGGTCTCGTCGCCGGGGTCGAAGGCGGGGTAGCCGTCGAACATGGCGCCGCCGAGTTCGACGGTGACACGGGTGCCCGCCCACAGTTGGCGAAGCTGTTCCTCCACGGCCCTGACCTCGCGCAGATCGCCGTCCACGGGGGTGGCGAAACCGGCGGCGTGCGGGGCGATGTAGAGGTGGCTGAGCGGGAGTTTGCCCCGGGAGGCGGCGAGCACCATCCCGGCGACACTGTTGGTGCGCCAGGTGACCCCGGCCGTGGGGCGGCCGATCTGGCCCACGACGACGACCATGGCACGGGCCCAGTCGATGCCCCGCTCGTCGAGCCAGCTGATGAGCCGGTACGAGGTGTCGAGCCCGACGAGGAAGAACGTGGCGACCATGATCCGGTTGAAGGAGACCGGTGTCTCGGGGTGACCGTCGTCCAGGTAGGTGTCCCGCAGGGTCTCGTGGTTGAAGTAGCGGGCGGGTTCGGCCAGGGCGCGCAGCAGATAGCGTTCGGTGATCGCGCACGCGTAGTCGACCATGGCCGCGACGGACTCCTCGCGCCCGCGCAGGGCCGCCGCGTCGATACGGTCACGCCACAGGGCGGCGCTGTTGGCGGCGCGGGCCCGCCGGGTGCGGCGCAGCAGCAGTTCGGCGTCCTGGCGCCAGACGCCGTCGGGTTCACGGTGGTACAGCTCGGCGAGGGAGGAGAGGGCGGTGCCGAGGTGGGACACGGCGGCCAGTTCCTTGAAGCCCCGGTTGGTCAGCCGGTACGGCAGCACGGTGGGCGGGGTGCCGTCGCCGGGGTACAGCGCCATGTCGGCCCCGGTGACGACGAGCAGGGGGTCGCGGGAGCGTCCCCGGGCCGCGCAGGCGCGCAGATGGGCGCCGATGGAGTCGGGGCCGGCGGTGTACGCCGTGAACAGATCGACTAGCTCGGGGCTCTCGTGGTCGGACATGTCATCTCTCCTTGGCCACGCCGTGGGCTGCCGGGGTGGTGGTCACCGGGAACGCGGGGCGGGTCATCGGTCCGTGAAGCGGTAGACGCGTACGTGGGCGGAAAATCTCAGGTCGGGGCTGAGGGCGTTGCTCTGGACTACGAGGGGGCCCTCGGCGCTCGGGAGGACCTCCAGATCGGTGCCGCCGGTGGTGGGGAACTCCTCGACGAGTTCGAGGTGGTCCTTGTCCCAGCGGTAGATCTGGGACATCAGGGCCGCGGTGGGGTCGGCGGGGGTGCCGTGGATGAAGTTGACCCGGATCAGGTAGAGCGCCCGGTCGGTGCGGACGAGGGCGAGTTCCCGGCCGCCGGGTCCGTCGAGCGACTGGTGCTCGGTGAAGGTGCCGGTGGCGGCGTCCCGGCGCAGTACCCGGGACGGCCCGTCGATACGGGCGACGACGAGGTAGGTGTCGTCCCCGCCGGGGTCCTGGAAGGTGGTGAAGGCGCGGCCTCCGGTCGGGGCGAGGTCCTGGTGGGCGACGAAGCGGGTGCCGTCCCAGCGGTGCAGCACGCTCGGGGCGGCGTGGTCGGCGTGCGCGAGGAAGAAGTGGCCGCCGGTGGTGAACGGGTGCCAGTTGTAGCCCCACCGGGAGTCGATGTCCTGGAAGTGGGTGAAGCGGGTGCCGTCCCAGGTGTAGAGGGCGGAGGGCCGGTTGATGTCCTTGGTGTGGGGCAGGGCGACGCCCTGGGCGAGGGCGAGGAAGTGGCGGCCGTCGACGGTGAAGTGGCGCCACTGCTTGGCGGCGAAGCCGTCGAACGACTGGAAGGGTGTGAAGCCGCTGCCGGTCCACTCGTGGACGACGGAGGGCACCTGGTAGTCGTAGGGCCCGGCGCCGGTACGGATGCCGGCGACGGCGAGGAAGGTGCGGTCGCCGATGGTGAAGGATTCGGCGTCCTCGCCGCCGGGGGCGGGCAGGGTGCCCCAGGGGGTGAAGCGGTCGCCCTCACGGCGCAGCAGCAGCAGTTCGGTCCCGCTGTCGCCGCCGTTGATGTGGGCGGGGGTGCCGGGGACGTCGTAGGCCAGTTGCGGGATCGCGAGGAGTTCCAGCTCGCCCACGCGCAGACTGTGCGCGGCGCGCGCACCGGAGGCCGGGATGTCCTGGAGGGGGATGAGGTGGCTGTGGGTCACGGCGACTGGTCTCCGTCGGGGCGGCTGGGGGTGGCGGACCGGCCCATGGCGGGGGCCGACCTCGGGGGGGTGAGTACGGTGGTGGTGCGGTGGTACGGGGCTGTCGGCCGCGGCGCTTGGGGGTGCCCGGCGGGGTCGGGCCGTCTCCCGGTCGTGGGTGGCGTCGAGGGGTTCGCCCGCCCGGTCAGGCGGCGGCCTCGTGGTCGTAGGCACGGGCCAGTTGGGAGACGTCGTGTCCGGCGTTGCCGCGGCGGATGCCCGTCTCCTCCAGGTGGGTGGCGTCGGCGCAGGAGGGGACACAGGCGGTGAGCCGGTGTCCGGCCGCGCTCAGGCGCCGTGCGACGGGCAGGGTGAGCGGGCTCGCACCGGCCGGGCCGACCCGCGGGGGCGCGGTCATGACGGCTCGCTGTGCTGGGGGGCGGCGCCGAAGAACAGCCGGGCCATGTCCGGGTCGGCGAGCAGGGCCTTGGCGTCTCCGGTGTGCAGTACCCGGCCGCTCTCCATCACGACGGCGTGTTCGGCGAGGGTGAGCCCGAACCGTACGTTCTGCTCGACCATCAGTACGGTGACGTCGGAGTCCTTCAACGCCCGGATGGACGCGCCGAGTTGGGCGCATGCCTTGGGGTCCAGGCCCAGGGTGGGCTCGTCCAGGAGGACCACCTTGGGGCTGAGCATGAGGGCGCGGGCGAACTCCACCGTGCGGCGCTGGCCGCCGGACAGGGAGGCGGCCTTGTCGCCCGCGCGTTCGGCGACCAGCGGGAAGACCTCGGTGATCTCCTGGTAGCGGCGGCGGTTGCGTTCCTTCTCGCGGCGCCGGGTGTAGGCGCCGAGCATGACGTTCTCGCGGACGGTCATGGTGGGGAACAGTCCATGGTGCTGGGGCACCTGGACGACGCCCTGGCGCAGGATGTCGCCGGGGCTGCGGCCACTGATCTCGTCGCCGCCGATGTGCACCTGTCCGGCGCGCGGTTCGAGCAGTCCGCTGCACACCTTGAGCACGGTGGACTTGCCCGCCCCGTTGGGGCCGACGATGCAGGTGATGGCGGCGGTGGGGGCGGTGAGGTCGACGCCCCGCAGGATGTCGCCCGCCTTTCCGTAGCCGGCGACCAGGCCGGTCAGGGTGATCATGCGTCAACTCCCGTAGCGGTGGTGGTGCTCGCCGCGGCCGGTGTGTGGTCGCCGAGGTAGGCCTCCAGCACGGCCGGGTCCTGCTCGATCTGCCGGGGCGGGCCGCCGGCGATGACATGTCCTTGGGCGAGGACATGGATCTGGTCGCACAGGGACAGCACGAGCGGCATGTTGTGCTCGACGATCACGACGGTGGTCCCGGCGGCGTTGAGCTTCCGGATGATCTCGGCGAGCCGCTCGATGAGGGTCGGGTTGATGCCGGCGGCCGGTTCGTCGAGAAGCAGTACCTCGGGCTCCAGCATCAGGGCCTGGGCGAGTTCGATCAGCTTCTGCTGGCCGAAGGAGAGGTCGCCCGCCTGGTGGTCCGCGTACTCGGCCATGCCGACGAACTCCAGCCATTCCCGGGCGCGTGCCGCTGTCCTGCCGCTGATGGCTGAGTCGGCGAGCTGTCCGGTGGAGAAGGTGCGGCTGGGCACGGCGAGGTTCTCCAGCGCGGTCAGGTGCGGGAAGATCCTGGTCGCCTGGAAGGTGCGGGCGAGGCCGTGGTGGGCGCGCTGCCAGCGGGGGGTGCCGTCGAGGCGGCGCCCGCCGAGGTGGATGGTGCCGCTGTCGGCGGCGAGGCTGCCGTCGAGGAGGTTGAAGACGGTGGTCTTGCCGGAGCCGTTGGGCCCGATCAGCCCGGTGATGGTGCCGCGTCGCACGGTGAACGAGCAGTCGTCGACCGCTCGGACGCCGCCGAACGACTTGCTGAGTCCTTCGACCCGCAGCAGGGTGTCGTCGACGGGCGCCGGGCCGGTGGACGAGGGGTGCGCGGGGCGCGCGGTGTGCTGGGTGAGCGCCTTGGGCGGCAGTTCGACGGCGGCCGTGCTGAGCCGGGCCCCGGCCAGGGCCTGCGGGCCGGTGCGGCGCAGCCGGGCCAGCCAGTCGACGCCCTCGGTGAGGACTCCGCGCGGGAAGAACAGCACGATGGCGGCGAGCAGGGCGCCGTAGATGATCAGGCGCCAGGAACCGGCGTCGGGGCCGCTCAGGCTCTGGTTGGTGAACTGGTTGAGCGGTTCCAGCATGAAGGCGCCGAGGACCGGGCCCCACAGGGTGCCGACACCGCCCAGGTGTGCGGCGAGCACGATCTGCATGGCGATGACGATGTCGAACATCGACGCCGGTTCGAGGAAGGCGATGTAGTAGGCGTAGACACCGCCCGCGATGCCGATGGGGAAGGCGCTCGCGGCGAAGGCGAACATCTTGTAGCGGTCGGTGCGCACCCCGATGCCGTCGGCCTTGGACTCGTCGTCGCGGATGGCCATGAGGCCGATGCCGAACCTGGAGCGGCGGATGGCCCAGGAGCCGAGCACGGTCAGGCCGAGGAGGACCAGCAGGTAGTAGTAGAAGGGCCAGTTGAGGAAGGCCCGGTCCCAGTCGGGCAGCGGCAGGTTGAGTCCGTGGTTGCCGTTGGTCAGGGACGACCAGTTGGACGTCAGCAGGGCCGTGAACTCCAGGAACGCGAAGCTGATGATCACGAAGGCGGCGCCCCGGGTGCGCCGCCCGACGAGGCCGAGCAGCATGGCCGCGAGGGCGGCGACGACTCCTCCGGCGGGGGCGGCGATGAGCGGGGAGACACCGGTGTGGATGGACAGCAGGGCGGTGGTGTAGGCGCCGAGGCCGAGGAACGCGCTCTGGCCGAGCGAGATGTAGCCGGCGTAGCCGGAGATGATGTTCCAGCCGGAGGCCATGATGGCCAGCAGGAACGCCATGATGGCCATGTTCTGCCAGTAGGCATTGTCGGACAGGACCGGGAAGAGGGCCAGCGCGACGGCACCGGCTCCGATGCCCGCGGCCCGCAGTCGGGTGATGCTCATGCGCGGCTCATGTCCTCTCGCAGTCGTGTCCCGAGCAGGCCCTGGGGGCGGGCGGCGAGCACGACGATGATCGCAATGTAGGGCACCGCCACGGCCCAGTCGGGCGAGACATAGGTGGAGGTCAGCGACTCGGCGACGGCGATGACGAGCGCGCCGAGGACGCTGCCGGGCAGGCTGCCCATGCCGCCGAGCACGATGATCGCCAGGGTCAGGCCGATCCAGTGGTCGGAGGAGCTGGGCATGAAGGGGTAGAGCACGCTCAGCAGGGAGCCGCCGGCCCCGGCCGCCGCCACGCCGATGGCGTAGGCGGCGGCCCAGGTGGAGCGGACGTCGATGCCGATGAGGCGGGCCCCTTCGGCGCTGGCGGCGGCGGCCTGGATGGAGCGTCCCATCCAGGTGCGGCGCAGCAGCAGATACAGGCCGGCCAGGACGACGGCGGCGACCAGCCAGGAGTACACCTGGGCCTGCGGGAGGCGCATCCCGAGCACGCTGAAGGACTCGTTGGCGTAGCCGGGGGTCACCGAGTGCGGTTCGTTGCCCCAGATCAGGGCGATGACACCCTTGACCATGAGGGCGAGGCCGAAGGTGGTGACCAGGGCCATGGACGGGTCGGTGGTGCGGGAGCGCTCGATGAAGATGTAGTAGGTGACCCAGCCGACGACGAACAGACACGGTGTGGTGATGACGGTCAGCAGCAGCGGGTCGATGCCGGTGGCCTCCCAGAGCGAGTAGGTGAGGTAGGCGCTCAGGATGAGCATGCTGCCCTGGGCGATGTTGACCACCCGCATGACCCCGAAGACGAGGTTCATGCCGGAGGCGGCCAGCGAGTACACCCCGCCGATCAAGAGCCCGAGAATGAGCGCTTGAAAGAACATCGACACTACGACCACCCCGGCTTGGGGTTGACCGCCTCGGGCACGGTCTGCTGACCCTCGGGGAGGATGAACTCCAGGTTGCCCCGCTGCCACTGGGCGAGCAGCATGTCGCCCTCGGGCACCCCGCGCTCGTCCCAGCGCAGGCTGCCGACGATGGTGGAGACGGGGTGGGAGTGCAGCCAGTCGGCGAGCGCGGTCTGGTCGAGGCTGCCGACCTGCTCGACGGCCTCGCCCAGCACCTGGGCCGCGGTGTACGCGTTGGCGGCGTCGTCGGTGGGCGGGGAGCCGTAGGAGTCGGTGTACGCCTTCACGAACTCGGCGTTGCCCGGGTAGGTGGACTTGGGGCTCCACGCGGTGGTGGTGAAGATGCCCTCGGTGTTGGCCTCGCCGACGGCCTGCGGGTAGGAGCCGACCAGGCTGGGCGCATTGGTCTGGAACATCATGTCCGGGCTGAAGTCCTGCTTCTGGAGCGCCTTGACCAGTCCGGCGCCGTCGTTGGCGGCGACCGCGCCGTGCACGACCAGCTCGGGGTTCTCGCGGGCGATGGCGCTGGCGATCGGGTCGAAGTTGACCGTCTCGGGGGCGTACTTCTCGTTGTAGACCGACTCGACACCCAGCTCGGTCAGCCGCTCGCGGAACTCCTCGATGGTGACATCGGTGTTGGGGTCGTCCTGGGTCGGGTAGGCGGCGGTCCTGGGCCGCTGGTCGGCCGGGAGTGAGGCGATGTAGTTGACGAACTGCTCGGGCAGGTCGAGGGAGGTGCTGGGCTGGGCGAAGAAGAGGTATTCGTAGCCGCGGGTGAAGATCTCCTCGGCGCCGCCGGAGGGTTCGACGTAGAGCATCTTGTTGCGCTCGGCGACGGAGGACGCGGGCAGGTTGAGTTTGGAGGAGAAGGTACCGAGCAGCAGGTCGACCCGGTCCTGGCTGATCAGCCGGTTGTAGTTGCTGACGACGGTGTTCTGGTCGAATCCGTCGTCCAGGACCTTGAGTTCCACCTGGCGGCCCAGCAGTCCGCCTTCGGCGTTGATCTGCTCGACCCAGACTTTGTAGCCTTCGTAGGCGGGTTGGGAGGCGTCGGCGACGGGGCCGGACAGCGGCAGTGAGATGCCGATGGTGATGGGGCCGTTGGTCGAGCCGGAGCCCGAGCCGCACGCGGCGGCGGTGGCCATCAGGAGTGCAGCGGTGCCGAGGGCGGCGTAGCGCCGTCCGCGTCGGCCGATTCCTGGCATGAGACCCACCTTCAGTCGGTGACAGGTTCTGATGGTGTGCTGGGACAGCCCCTCGCTCCGTGCATGGGTGAGCGGCTCAGCCCCGGTGGGGTGGGGGCGGCGACGTCCGGCATGGCGGCGCGTCGGTCTGGTCCGGCGTTCTCCGGTGAGGGCCTGTCCCTGGCACTTCGGAGTTCTCCGGGGGCGCTGGTGGTGCCCCAGTCGGCTGGGGCTGCGGGGCCCCTCGCCTTCATGTGCAATGTATACATTGCACATGAAGGGTCGGCAAGACATCGTGCAGAGGATGTGGAGTGAAATCTTCTACCGCCGGGTAACCCGGTTGCCGCCTCTTTCAAGGCCGTGATGTCGGCTGCGGCGGGGGGTGTTTTCGGGGCGCCGGTGGAGAGGGACCGGAGGCGGCGAAACGCCGAAGGGGGCGGCTGGGCCGCCCCCTTGGATCCCGCGCCGCCGACAGCGACTCAGGCGATCACTTGATGGAGTACTGGAGTCATGGACTGATCAGGTATTGGAGTGCTCGTGGCTGTACATCACCACGGCCTGGTGCACATGCTCGGCCGCCGCCGTCTCGGCCCGCTCCGGGTCCCCGGCGAGGATGGCGGCGAGGATCGCGTCGTGGTCGCGCGGGGTGAGATCGGTACGGCGGTTGATGTTGGCCAGACTGCCGACGGCGAACCGCGCCCAGATCCGGTCCAGCGCGTCCGTGAGCAAGGGGTTTCCGGCCAGCCGGGCGAGCAGCATGTGGAACGCCAGGTTGGCGTGCCAGGCGCCGGTCGCGTCTCCCGCCTCGGCACGCTCCTCGACGGCGTGTGCCGCCGACTCCAGGTCGCTCAACTGGGCCGGGGAGAGCCGTCCGTCGCGCTGGGCGGTGGCCGCGAGCTTGGCGGCCAGTGCGTCCAGGGCGCCCTGGAGCTGCATGGCGTGCAGCATCTCCTGCGGGGTCAGGGAGCTGACCACCACGCCCCGGCCGGTCGAGGCGACCAGCCCGTCACTCTGGAGCCGGCGCAGCGCCTCACGGACCGGGGTCCGGCTCATGTCCAGGTCCTTGCACAGGCCCAGTTCGGTCAGCCGGTCGCCGGGCCGGTAGTGCCCTTCGACGAGCCGCTCCCGCAGCCGTCGGTAGGCGACCTCGGCCTGATTGTGGATCCCTGGACGCTCCTCGACAGAGCCACCGGATGACAGCATGACTAACGTATACATTGTATTCAGTCGCACCCGCAATACGCCGGGGTCACCACGTGCCACATGCTTCCACGCCAGGCTGTGGGGAACGGGGGTGGGTGCGGGCTGACGCGGGGTGGGTGCGGGGGCGGGTGGATCGGCGGGCGATCACCGGGTCGGCGGGCCGATGCGGGGGGCGCCATGGCTCAGGCGGATCGGGGGGCGATCGAGGTGCGGGCGGGGCTGAAGGGACGGGTGCCTGCCTGAGCAGGCGGATCGGCGGCCGATCACCGGGTTGGCGGACACGCCGTGCCGATACGGCCCCCTCACCTCCCCCGGACCGACCCGGATCACCTCACCCAAGCCGCCCCGGCCACCGACCGGCCAGACGCCGCACCGGAGATGGTGGCCTCATCACCGGCGCCCCGCGAGACGACGCACCCAACCGTCCGTCAGAGTCGGGGTCCGGGCCTGGCCCAGGCCGTCCCGGGGCCGGACCCAGGACCGCGCCAAGGCGCCGAGCCCGATGCCGGACGGCGGACCCTCACCAGGCCGCCGGACGCACCGACTCGATACCGCCCCTCACCTCACCCAGCCCGATCCGGCCAGGCGCCCGACCCCAGATGGCGGCCTCATCACCGGTGCCCAGGAAGCCACGCACCGGCCACCGTCAGGGTCGGGGACCGGGCCTGGCCAGGTCAGCCCCGGGGGCCGGACCCAGGACCGCGCCAAGGCGCCGAGCCCGATGCCGGACGGCGGACC
>NZ_JBHTZD010000016.1:18125-35912 GCF_042790455.1 Streptomyces sp. NPDC056734 | reverse complement strand
CTCACCCAGCCGCCAAACGCACCGACTCGATACCGCCCCTCACCCCGCCCAAGCCGCCCGAGGGGTCACGCGCCCCACGCGAGATGGTCGCCTCGACACCGGCGCCCCGCGAAACTACGCACCCAACCATCCGGCAGCATCAGGGCCAGGCCGGTCCAGGGGTGGACGCAGGCTCGTGTGCCGAGGTGTCGGTCCCTGCAGAGAGACGCGGGCCCTCACCCCGTCGGCGGACGTGCCGGGTCGATGCGGCCCGTCACCTCGCCGAGGCCGATGCGGGCGCCCGATCGGCCCGGTGCCGTGCCGGAGATGGTGATCTCGTCGCCGTCCTCCAGGAAGCCGCGTACCGAGCCGTCCGGCAGGGTCAGGGGGCGGGTGCCGCCGTGGGTCAGTTCGATGAGGGAGCCCGCCTCGCTCGCCGCCGGGCCGCTGACCGTGCCGGAGGCGTAGAGGTCGCCGGGGCGGGTGGCGGCCCCGTTGACGGTCATGTGGGCGAGCATCTGGGCGCCGGACCAGTACATCGCGGCGAACGGCGGCGTGGAGATCTCCTGGCCGTTGAGCCGGACCGACAGCGCCAGGTCCAGCCCGTCCTTCCCGGCGTCCGCGAGATACGGCAGCGGCTCGGGGTCACGGACCGGCAGCCCGGTCCAGGCGGCCTCCAGCGCGTCCAGCGGGACGATCCACGGCGAGACGGACGTGGCGAACGACTTGCCGAGGAACGGTCCGAGCGGGACGTACTCCCATGCCTGGAGGTCGCGCGCCGACCAGTCGTTGACCAGGCAGACACCGAAGACATGGTCCCGGAAGTCACCCACGCCGATACGGCTGCCGATCGGTGAGCCCGTGCCGAGGACGAAACCGACCTCGGCCTCGATGTCCAGGCGCTGGGACGGGCCGAAGACGGGGCCCGCGCTCTCGGGGGGCCTGCGCTGGCCGCAGGGCCGGGTGACCGGCGTACCGGAGACGACCACCGTGCCGGACCTGCCGTGGTAACCGATCGGCAGATGCTTCCAGTTGGCCGGCAGCGGGTCGCTGCCCGGGCGGAAGAGCCGGCCCAGATTGCTCGCGTGGTGCTCACTGGCGTAGAAGTCGACGTAGTCGCCGACCTCGAACGGCAGCCGCAACGCGACCTCGTCCAGCCGGTACAGGGCGCCTTCGGCTCCCGCGCGGTGCCGTTCACCGGTGAGCACCCCGCGGATCCGCTCCCGCGCCGCCGACCAGGCACCCCGCCCCTGTGCCAGGAACGCGTTCAGCGTGGGCTCCGCGAAGACCGGGTCGGCCAGTACGTCGGCCAGGTCCAGCACCCGCTCCCCCACCCGCACCCCGACGCGGGGGTGACGGCCGGGCGGCGAGAACACCCCGTAGGGCAGATTGTCGATGCCGAACAAATCGTCGGCGGGCAGGTCCAGCCACGTCATGGTGGGTGACTTTCCAGGTCGAGGGAGAGAGGGAGGGAGAAAGTGGCGCCGGGGCCGGCCGGCGTGGGTGCCGGGGTGGCGCCCGGCGCCCGCCGGTCAGAAGTTGCCGCGCCGCGCCTGCTCGCGCTCGATCGCCTCGAACAGGGCCTGGAAGTTGCCCTTGCCGAAACCGAGCGAGCCATGACGCTCGATCAGCTCGAAGAACACGGTCGGGCGGTCGCCGAGCGGCTTGGTGAAGATCTGGAGCAGATAGCCGTCCTCGTCCCGGTCGACGAGGATGCCGCGCTTCTGCAACTCCTCGACGGGGACCCGCACTTCACCGATCCGGGCGCGCAGCTTCGGGTCCTCGTAGTACGAGTCGGGGGTGGCCAGGAACTCGATGCCCTCGGCGTGCAGCGCGTCGACGGAGGCGATGATGTCATTGGTGGCCAGTGCCAGGTGCTGGGCGCCGGGGCCCTGGTAGTACTCAAGGAACTCGTCGATCTGGGACTTCTTCTTGCCCAGCGCCGGCTCGTTCAGCGGGAACTTGACCCGGTGGTTGCCGTTGGCGACGACCTTGGACATCAGCGCCGAGTACTCGGTGGCGATGTCGTCGCCGATGAACTCCGCCATGTTGGTGAAGTTCATGACCCGGTTGTAGAAGTCGACCCACTCGTCCATCTTGCCCAGCTCGACATTGCCCACCACATGGTCGAGCGCCTGGAAGATGCGTCGCGGACTGCCCTCGCGCTTGACGAAGGACGAGGTGCGCACCACATAGCCAGGCAGGTAGGGGCCGTCGTAGCGGGAGCGGTCGATCAGGGTGTGCCGGGTCTCGCCGTAGGCCGCGAGGGAGGCGACCCGGACCGTGCCGTGCTCGTCGGTGATGTCGTACGGCTCCTCCAGGACGGTGGCGCCCTGGGCGCGGGCGTGGGTGACACACCGGTCCACGTCGGGCACCTCCAGGGCGATGTCGATGACCCCGTCGCCATGCCTGCGGTGGGCGTCCGCCAGCGGGCTCTTCGGGTCCACCGCGCCCTTGAAGACGAACCGGATGGCCCCGCTGCGCAGCACGTACGCCTTGTGGTCACGGTTTCCGGTCTCCGGGCCGGAGTAGGCGATCATCTCCATGCCGAACGCCGACTGGAAGAAGTGCGCGGTCTGGGTGGCGTTGCCGACCGTCCACACCACGGCGTCCCAGCCGGTCACCGGGAAGGGGTCGCTCTGCGCGTCGTACTCCACCAGTCCGACGAGCTGCTTGAGCTGGGGAAGGTCCAGCTCCGCCAGGCGCTCCTGGCTGGTGAGGATCTGGTCGATGCTCATGTGTCACCCCTTCTGTGGCTGCTGTGACCGCTACGGGAGGGTGCGGCACGTCCGCATCACGGCCCGTTCTGCCCCCAGCACAGCCGCTGACCGGGCCCTGTGCAAGAGTGACGACATCTGCTGGGCATCGTGCTCAATCTGCCCAGCGCAATCACCGAAGGCGTATACATCTTGTACAGCGGAGGCGGCCAGGTTCTGGAGTCCCGGCGCGGCGATCCCGTGCGGGCCACCTGGACGGCCGGTACCGCGAGCGCGCCTCTGACGCGCATACGTACTGCATTACAAGATGCTGTCTCGCCCATTGACGGGTGGTTCACCCGGCTCCTATCGTGGAGCAACTTCTTGAAAGGACGGGACCCGCATGAGGCCAGTCGCCCTGATCGGCGCCTTGCTCGTTTCGTGCGCCGGCCGCCGGACCTACGACGAACCGCTCCGCTACTCCCCGCCCCGGGAAGGGCTGCGCCCCGGCACGGCTGTCGGCGTCCCTCAGACACCCTTCTGAAGACACCCGTCTGAGCGCCCGCGTCGCCCCGCGCGACGCACACCGCCGCACCGAAGCCTTCGCCGTCCGCCGTGTTGCCGCCGGCAGGCCGTTCCATTCCCTTTTCGCGAGGAGTGCATCACCGTGACCACCACCGCCCCCCTTGAGCAGATCCCCGGGCCGTCCGCCTGGCGTGGCGACGACCTGGCGAGGTCGACCGACTGGATCTACGTCCTCAGTGACGCGGAGCGCGTCGAACTGGAGGACCTGGGCCGGCGCTTCGTCGCCGACGACCCCGACCTGCGCACCGTCACCGCAGCCGATTACCCGCTCGACGCCGCCCGTGCCCTCAACGACGAGTGCGCCCGCCAGATGGACGCGGGCCGGGGATTCATCCTGGTGCGCGGCCTGCGCACCGACGAGTACGGCCCCGCCGTGGCCGCGGCCATCTTCTTCGTCATGGGCCTGCACCTCGGCCGGCCGATCGGGCAGAACCAGCGCGGCGATCTGCTCGACCATGTGATCGCCACGTCCAACAAGACGATGGCCGACGACGGCGCGCTGCCCTCCCGGATACGGGACCGGCTGCCGTTCCACTCGGACAGCTCCGACGTCGTCGCCCTGATGTGCCTGCGCGGCGCCAAGGAGGGCGGGGCGTCCAGCCTGGTCAGCGGCACCACGATCTACAACGAGATGCTGCGCCGCCGCCCGGATCTCGCCCCGCGCCTCTTCGACACCTACCACTGGGACTGGCGGCGCCAGGACCCCGACTCCCCGGAGATGACGTACACCTCGCCGATCATCAGCTACGTCGACGGTGTCTTCAGCACCTACGCCGGTAACTCGATGATCTTCAGTGCCCAGGAGTATCCGGGTGTGCCCCCGCTGACGGCCGACCAGGCCGAGGCGATCGCCCTCTTCGACGAGATCTCGCAGGAAGCGGGGCTGCCGATCGACATGGACTTCCAGCCGGGGGATGTGCAGTGGCTGCTCAACTACGCCGCCCTGCACTCACGCACCAGCTACGTCGACCACCCGGAGCCGGAGCGCCGCCGGCATCTGCTGCGGCTGTGGCTCAAGCGGGACGTCGGCCGGCCGCTGGCCCCCAAGTTCGGCAAGCATGTCGTCGTCATGGGTGAGCCCGCCACTCCCCCGGTGCCCGGCGGCCGGTTCCGGATCGCCGACGCCGTCACCGTCAATGACGACTGGGGCGCGTGACGTCGTAGCTTCTCCGGGACCGCCGTAGCTCCTCCGGGACCGCCGTAGTACTTCCGGGACCGCCGTAGTACTTCCGGTACGGCCGTGGCGGCCCCCGGTACCACCGCAACCCCCGACCGCCGCAGCCAGGGCTCCATCCGGCTGCGGCGGTCGTCCGTCGGCTGTCGTGGCCGAGGTGTGCCGGGGGACCGGCCGGGGAGCACGCCGAGAGGGACGCCCCCTCAGGGACGTCCCTCTCGGCTCGGCTCGTCTCGGCGGACTACGCCGACAGCTCGGTCAGCAGCCTGCGGTAGATCCGCGCATACGCGGTCAGCTGTGCCACGGACAGCGCGTCGCGGCGGGGATCGCCGGTGGCGGGTCCGGCCTGGGGGCCGAGGCGTACGGTGTCGACGCCACGGGCGCGCAGGACGACGCCGTCGGTCGATCCGGTCCAGCCGGTGATCGGCGGCGGCTGTGCGCCGAACTCGTCGTGCCAGGCCGTCCGGGCCGCCTTCACCACCGGGGCGTCGGCCGGTGTCGCCGCGGCAGCCGCGACCGGCTCGGCCGTCACGTCGACCGTGCAGTCCCGCAGCTCCGACCCGGCGGCACGCGCGCGCAGCCGGTCGGCCAGCCCGGCCGCCAGTGCCGTGGGGTCCACCGGGTCACCGGCGACGACGTACAGATCGATGCGCAGCCGGGCCGGGAGCAGGTCGGGCTTGTCGGGCCAGCCGCCGCTGATCGCGCCGATGCCGCAGGCCCGGCCGGTCTGTCCGGTCCGGGGGTCGGCGGCCAGGTAGGCGGTGCGCCAGCGGGCCAGCTCGTCCAGGACCACGCCGGACGAGGCGATGACTCCGCCGGGCGGGGTGGCCGAATCGGGCGCCATCGCGGCACCGGAGCGGCCGGTCAGCCGGACGGTCAGATAGAGCGCGCCCGGCTCGTGCCACAGCAGGGTGGGCGGGCCGCACTTGGCCACGATCGCCGACCCGGGCAGCGGGAATGCCTCCGCGTACGCCTCCAGGCCGGTGATCCGGCCGCCGCGTCGATGGGTGCCGGAGCCGGCCAGCAGCAGCCGTCCGGTGCCCGCCCCGGCGAAGGCGACCAGCGCGGCGGCGGCCGGGCCTCGTGCCACCCCGAGGCCGAAGCCGGACACCGTGTCGTCCTCCACATCGAGTGGGGCGACCGGCGCGGAACTGCCCGTGACCAGGGAGTTCGCGGTGCCGTCGTGGTCCAGTGAGGTGTCGAGGTGGGAGTAGAGCAGGGGTCCGGCCCCGTGGTCGGCGATGAGGCTGCCGCCCTCGGGGCCGTGCTCCAGCACCTGCCAGTCGATGTGCGGCCACCGGTCGGCGCACCAGGCGCGCAACCGGTGGGCCGCCATCCGCTCGCCCCCGCGTGGCGCGGGCACCGTGTCGAGCAGATGCAGGGTGTCGAGCAGGTGCTGCCTCAAAAACGTCCCCAGTCGTCGGCGGCCGGGCGCCACACGTCGATGTTGCGCGGGTCGGCCGGCATCCTGCGGGGCCGGTGCGTCTCGTGCTCCTCCGGGGTGAAGACCCGGTGCGCGTCGCACAGCTCGTACCGGGGGCCGAAGCGGGTGTCGTGCATGTAGAACGCGATCGAGGTCGACGCCGAGTGGTTGACGATGTCGGAGGCGATCGGGGCGCCCTTGTACAGGGCGCGGGCGCGCATCCGCATGACATGGTCGAGGCTCTTCATCGCGAAGCACAGGTGCGCGACGTAGTGCTCGGTGTTCTTCTGGATGGCGAGGCTGTGGTGGTAGCGGTCCTCGCAGCGGTAGAAGGTGGTCGAGCCGACGACATGGTCCGAGGGCAGAAAGCGCAGGACGTTCTGGTAGAAGTCCCTGGTCTCCTCGAACTTGTCGGTGGCGATGAAGGGATGCACCAGGTCGAGCGGCCGGATCTCGATGTGCGGCGGCTCGGCGTACTCCTGGAACTCGGTGAACAGCTCGATGATCAGGCCGTTCGGGTCCTTCACCGCGAAGCCGTCGTCGCACAGGGCCTGCTGGCGCTCCTGGAGTTCCAGGATGTCCAGGCCCGCGTCGGCGACGCTCTTGCGGAGCTGTTCGAGAACCTCGGGGCTCTCGACGCTGTAGCCCACCGCGGTGGTCCAGCCGTCGGTGCGCCCGGGGGCGTTGATCAGCTCGATGGCGTGGTGCTCGATGTCGGCGCGCAGATAGGCGTAGTCGTCCGTGCGCTGCTCCAGCTGGAGCCCGACGTGGTATTCGAGGAAGTCGATCGTGGCCTGCATGTCGGGGACCTCGATGCGGGCGTACTCCATGCCGTACGGGCCGTGCGGGCGTGTGCTCACCGGCGCTGTCCTTCCTGCGGCGAGCGACGGGCGCTCGGTGTACTCGAACGAGGTGATGGCCTGTTGGCCGATGACCGGCCGCCAGCGGGTGTGCACGAAATGTTCGTGGGAGTCGCTGCCGAGGTAGGCGAGCAGGTCGTCCCGCGTGTCGAAGTCGACGGCCATCGTGTGGGTGAAGGTCCGGTCGCGGGTGCTGATGTTCTCGCCGAGGACGAAGCCGCGCATGGCCGGATACCGGCTGGGGAAGCTGCGCAGCTCCGCCAGCACGGACTCCCGCGTGGCCGGGTCGGTTCCGTCGGCGAAACGGAAGGAAAGGGTGTGCCTGATCATGGGGTCGCCTTCCGTGCCGGTCAGAGGATGAAGCTGAGCCGGGCACCGGCGGCGAGCGACTCATGGCCGAGGACCGAGCGGCGCAGCCGGAACCGGAATCCGTCCTCGGAGGGCACCAGCACATGCTCGTACCAGCCGACGTAGGCGTCGAAGTGTCCGTCGCGGGCGCGGTGCACCACGAAGGACGCGGTGGCCCGGAAGGAGTCCTCGTCGACCGGGAAGAGCCGGACGTTGGACACCAGCCGGTGGGTGCGCGAGTGCGGGTTCTCGGCGTGGGCCTTGCGGGACTTCAGACGCTTGACGCGGGCGAGCAGCAGGTCCCAGTCGTCGTCGACGAACGATCCGGTCTCGTGCGGCGACCAGCCGGGGCGGTGGTCGGTGGTGGGGATCTCGTAGCGGGCGCCGGGCTCGAACAGGGCGAGCCAGGCGTCGTAGTTCCAGTGGTCGAGGATGTCGGCCTCGTCGTAGAGGAAGTCCTCCACCTCCGGCCGGCCGATGGTGCGCCCCGCGCAGTGCACGGAGCCCCGGTTGACGGTGGCGGTCATCGTACGTCCCTCCCGCTCAGGAAGGACGCCGGGCGCTCGCCGCTGACGTCGAGGCCGCCCTCGATGCCGACGGTGTCCACCCAGTGCCGCCAGAAGCCGCGCATGGCGCCCTCGTCGGTCGACCTGCCCTGGACGCCCTTGACCTCGTCGGCCATGCCGCGGGACATGTCGCTGTAGTCCAGCTCGGGCGGGGTCGTGCCGGCGGTGGCCTGGATGCCGCGCTGGACCGCCTCGTACGCCTCGATGTCGTCGGGGGTGGCGAGGCCGCCGGGGCCGACGAAGCTGACGACCGTCTTCATGCGCAGCGCGCGGGTTTCCGCGTCCTCCTCGCGGGGGACCAGCTGCCAGGCGCGCACATCGGTCTGGTCGGGGGCCACCGGTTCCAGTTGCCGGATCGAAAGGCCCTCGATGTCGAACAGCAGGAGGTTCGGGAAGACGAACAGGATGTGGCTCTCGTCGGCCACGTGGTGGGCCCGCCGCTCGCCCAGCCGCTCGGTCATCTCGGCGCGGTGGCGCTCGGTGCGGATCCGCTCGTCCTCGCCGAAGCGCGGCTCCCAGATCATGCTGATGCGTCCGCCGTGGCCGGTCAGGACCAGCAGCCCGTGGCCGTTGCCGAGGTTGTAGGCGTACTGGTTGTCGTCGGTGACGGCGTAGCCGCTCTCACGCAGGTAGCCCACGAAGGTGTTGTGGGTGGGCGCGAAGTGGTATCCGTCCATGGCGTTCTCGACGGCGAGTTTCCAGTTGCCGCGCACGCTGTAGAGCTGGGTGCCGGGCAGGGTGGTCATACCGCCGGTGTGCTGCTGCTGGATCATGGTCATGTAGTCGGCCGCGTCGCCGAGGTGGTCGAGCAGCGGCGGGACGTCCGGGTCGAAGGAGACGAAGACGAATCCCTCGTGGGTCTCCAGCCGTGGCACCGTGCGCAGGGACATCGACTCACGGAACGCGTCGGTCGACTCGTAGGCGTCGGCGTCCGGGATGGCGGCGACCTCACCGTTGTTGCGGAAGGTCCAGGCGTGGTAGAAGCACTGGAAGAGCCTGGTCGACCCTTCGTTCTCACGGCACAGCACGGTGCCGCGGTGCGGACAGGAGTTCAGGAAGGCGTGCAGTTCGCCTGCGCTGTCCCGGCAGAAGATCAGCGGCCGGCCGCCGAGCGTGCGGACCTTGAAGTCATTGGGCTGGGGGATCTCGGTCTCGTGCCCTAGATAGAGCCAGGTGTGCTGCCACACCCAGCCGCGTTCCCGGGCGAAGACCTCCGCGCTGCGGTAGGCCTCGCGGTTGACCCGGAAGGTGAGCCGGTCCCAGTCCTCGACGACCATCGGTGCTGGGACGGTCCGGGGGTTGCTTCCCATGGGGAGTTTGCCTCTCACAAGTCCCGACCCGAGCAGCGTCCCGTGAGACGCCGTCTCGTATGTCGCAGTAGCGTCTCCCAGCGGACCAGACGGTGTCAAGCATCGGTCACACGGTTGACACCCCCTTCCTGTGCAGCCATCATCCAATTCCACATTGAAATACACCGTCTCGCATTCTGTGCGACCGTGTGAAGGGCTCAAGCTCGTGCCATACGTCATCACTGATGCCTGCGTCGACGTCATGGACAAGTCGTGCATGGAGGAATGCCCGGCCGACTGCATCTACGAGGGCGACCGGATGCTCTACATCCAGCCGGACGAATGCGTCGAGTGCGGACGCTGCGAACCGGTCTGCCCCCAGATCTCGATCTTCCATCACGAGGATCTTCCGGACGCCAGCAAGCGGTTCGAGCGCATCAACGCCGAATTCTTCACCCTCGGCATCGAACCGCTGGGATCGCCCGGCGGGGCGCGCAAGGTCGGCAAGGCCGGCCACGACCACCCGGAGGTGGGCGCGTGACCAGCCCCGCCGACGGCTCCACGACCGGTCCCGCCGACGGTCCCACGACCGGTCACGCCGCCGGTCCCACGCCCCCCGGCACCGAGGTGTCCGTCGATCTGCTGGTCATCGGCGCCGGTCCGACCGGGCTGTACGGCGCCTACTACGCGGGCTTTCGCGGCATGAGTGTCGCGATCGCCGACGCGCTGCCCGAGGCGGGCGGCCAGATCGCCGCGCTGTACCCGGAGAAACTGATCTACGACGTGGCCGGGTTCCCGGCCGTGCGCGGCCAGGACCTGGTGGACCGGCTGACCGAGCAGGCGGGGCGCTGGAATCCCACCTATCTGCTCGGGCACGGGGTCACCGAGCTGGCCGACACGGACGGGGGCGTCGTGGCCACCACGGACGCCGGCGCCCGGATCACCGCGGGCGCGGTCCTCGTCTGCGGCGGGATCGGCAACTTCGTCCCGCGCGAACTGCCGGTCGGCTCGGAGTATCTGGGCCGCGGGCTGCGCTACTTCGTGCCCCGGCTGGACGAACTGGCCGGACAGGACGTCGTGGTGGTCGGCGGCGGTGACTCGGCGCTGGACTGGGCGCTGTCACTGGAGCCGATCGCCTCCTCCGTCACCCTGGTGCACCGGCGGACCCGGTTCCGGGCCCATGAACGGTCCGTGGAACAGGTGCACGCGTCCTCCGTGCGGGTGCTCACCCCCTGTGAGGTCGAGAAGATCCACGGCGCCGAGTCCGTGACGGAGGTCGTGGTCACGCACGCCGACGGCGACCGGACCCACCTGCCCGCCCAGGCGGTGGTGGCGGCGCTCGGCTTCATCGCGGACCTCGGCCCGATCGAGCGGTGGGGACTGGACCTGCGCCGCCGGCACATCCTCGTCGACCGCACCATGCGTACCAACCGGGAGCGGGTGTTCGCGGCCGGTGACATCTCCGACCACGACGGCAAGGTCAGTCTCATCTCGATCGGCTTCGGCGAGGCGGCCCTGGCCGTCAATCACATCGCCGCCCTGCTGGACCCGGCCCGCTCGATCACACCGGGGCACTCCTCCGATGCCTGAGGCAGCCGCGAAGGGCCGGCGCCCCGGCCCTTCGGTGACAACGGCCACGCATCTTTGCACGCGCCGTTACACTCCCCCTCGCCACTACTCTAATTCGATACGGCATTTCATTTAATGCCATATGACCGGTCACATACGGTTGGGAGCGATAGATCATGCCCACGAAGGCGCAGCGCGGCACCGGGGAACAGGACGGCCCGGACAGGACCGCGCCGACCATCCAGACGGTGCAGCGTGCGGCGCTGATCCTCGGTTCGTTCACGGTCGGCAAACCGCACATGAGCCTCAACGAGATCACCGCGCGTCTCGGGGCCAGCAAGGCGACCGCGCACCGCTACACCAAGGCGCTGCGGGCGGCCAACCTGCTGCGGTACGACGAGCGCACCTCGCTGTACTCGCTGGGCCCGCAGGTGCTCACGCTCGCGGCGGCGGCGCGGGCCGGCCTGCCGATCGTCGCCGCGGCCGAGCCGTACATGGAGGAGCTGGTCCGGCGCATCGACGAGACGATCGTGCTGTCGGTCTGGGACGGTGAGTCGGCGACCGTGGTGCGCTCGGTGGACAACACCGCCCACATGGTGCGCATCAGTGTCCGGGTCGGCTCGCGTCTGCATCTGACGACCTCGGCACAGGGCCGCGTCTTCCTCGCGTTCCTGGCCCCGGAGCAGGTGCCGTCGCTGCCGCGCACGGCCCGTAGGTCGCCCGAACTCATCGAGGAGCTGGAGGCGATCCGGAAGTACGGTCTGTCGGTCAACTCCCCCACCGTCAACGGGGTCCGCACCATCGCGGCGCCGATCTTCGAGGGGGACAAGATCAGCGGGACGCTCGCGATCGTCGGTACGACGGCGACCGTCTCGGACGACGTCGGCTCGGCGATGGCCCAGCAACTGCTGGAGACATCGCGCGCGTTGTCGCAGCGGCTGGGCACCACCGAGGACACCCCCAACGGCAACGGCGGCTGATCCGGCCGTCAGCTGATCGTCAGAGCAAACGAGGGATGGCCCACCGCGCAGGCGGTGGGCCATCTTTCGTGATGCGCGGGTCGGGCTCGCGTCCCGTGCCTCAGGGCAGCAGGTCGGCCCGCGGCGGCACGAAGAAGTCGATGTTCACACAGGGGGCCTCGGTCGGCTCCACGTAGTGCTCACTGCCGCGGGGAACCAGCAGGAACGATCCGGCGCGCATGTCGTGCGCCACGCCGTCGACGTAGTAGTTGGCCCGTCCCTCGGCGATGTGGACCAGCTGGTCGAAGTCCTCGTGCCGGTGCGGGTTGAGGGTCATGCCGACCTCCAGCTCGTGGTGACAGATCATCACCTCGTCCGTGGCGTAGACGCGTCGGCGCACTCCGGGGCGCACCTGGGTCACGGGCAGTTCGTCCCAGTTGACGACGGTGTGGAACAGCGCGGCGTTGCGGGTGCTCACTGGTTCTCCTCTCCGGCGACCGCGCGCAGGCCGGCCGCCAACAACTGAAGGTCCGAGCCGACGACCAGATAGTCGGCGGCGCCCAGGCCCAGCTCACCGGCGACGCCCCGGTGCGGTGCCCAGCCGCCGAACGCCACGGCGGCGCGGCGGGCGGCGCCGGCCACCCGGTCCACCGCCGCGCGCAGTACCGCCGGGTCGGCGGGCAGGCCCAGGTCGACGGCGAGGTCGGTGCTGCCGACGAAGCACACGTCGAGCGGGGCGAGCAGGGCGGGCAGCGGGTCCGTGCGTGCCGTCTCGATCTGGCCGACCAGCACGGGCGGGTCGGCCAGTTCGGCGCTCAGGAAACCGGTGAGCGGGACCGCGCCGAACCGGGCGGCCCGGTTGGCCAGACTCACCGACCGGCGGCCGGCCGGCGCGAACCGGGTGGCCGCCACCAGCGCGTCGGTCTGGGCGACCCGGGTGAGCATGGACAGCTGGATGCCCGCCGCCCCGGCCTCCAGCAGCCGGTTGACGGCGGCGGCGTCCACCTCCGGTACGCGGACCAGCGCGGGCAGCCCGCACACGGCCGCGTGCCGCACCAGGCCGACGGCGTCCTGCTCGGTCAGGGTGGAGTGTTCGAGGTCGACGACCACGAAGGCGCACCCGGCCGCCTGGGCCAGTTCCACCACGTCGGGCGACGCGAGCTTGACGAACGTACCGACGGCGGGGCCCGGATCGCTCAGGGCCGCGCGCAGTCGGCGCCGCAGGGGATGGACGTCACCGGCGGTCATCGGACCTCTCAGGGATGTACGGATACGAGGATGTACGGATCTGCGGGATGTGCGGCCTGGGGATCCGCGGCCTGCGGGATCCATGGCCTGGGGATCCGTGGCCTGGGGGATCCGTGGCCTCTGGATCCGTGGCCTGCGGGATGTACGGACCCGTCAGGCCAGGTGCGGATCATGGGGCCATGGGTGGATCCGTCAGGCCGGCTTCAGGCCGCGCCACGGCACGATGTCGACCTCGGCGCCGGCGTGCAGCACCACGGTCGGCTCCAGGCGGGGCGCGACGATCGAGTTGCCGGCGGCGTCGGGCAGGACGACCTCGTCGGTCTCGGTGACGACCGTGATGTCGGCCCGGCCGCCCACCTCAAGGCGTCCGTAGCCCTCGGTGTCGAGCCCGAGCAGCCGGGCCGGGGCGACCGTCGCCCGCCGTACGCACTCCTCCAGGTCCGCGCCCAGCGCGACCAGCTTGGAGATGCTGGTGAGCAGGTCGAACACCGGGCCGCGCCAGTTGCGGGCACTGGTGTCGGAGCTGAGGATGTCGGGCAGGAAGCCGTCGGCGATGGCCCGGCGGGCCACCTCGAAGCTGAGGTTGCTCTTGCCGTGCGCGGAGTCGAACAGCACCCCGCGCTCGCGTGCCGCGGTGACGGCGGGCTGCACCCGGTCGCCGTCGAGGATGCCGTGCGGCTTGCCCGTGTAGCAGTGCGCGACGATGTCGCCGGGGCGCAGGTAGTCCAGGACGACGGGCAGCGGCTCCGAGGTCTCGCCGATGTGCAGCATCAGCGGGAGACCGGCCTGTTCGGCGAGGTCCACGGACTTCTTGAGCAGTGACTCCCAGTTCTCGCCGACGACGTCCTCGGACAGCCGGATCTTGAAGCCGCGCACGATGTCGGGGTGGGCCTCGGCGGTGGCGAGGGCGTCCTCGGGGACCAGGGTGTCGGGGTTGAGCAGTTCGCCGAACCGGAAATCGATCAGGCCGAGCACCGAGACATTCAGGAAGTTGACGATGCGCAGCGGGTTGGCCTCGACGACCAGTTTGCGGAACGCGGCGAATGTGGAGGCGCCGGCCGTGCCGGCGTCCGCCGCCGCGACCACGCCGCGGCGCAGATGCGCCTCCTCGGCGGGGGCTCCGACGGCGGAGACGTACTGGAAGATATGCGTGTGGCCCTCGACCAGGCCCGGCAGCACGGTGGAGCCGGTGGTGTCGATGGTGCGGACCGCGTTCGCCGCCAGGCCCTCGCCGATGGCGGCTATGCGGTCACCGTTGACGGCGACGTCGAGCCGGGCGTTGGTGCCCGAGGCGGGGTCGATGACAGTGCCGCCGGCCAGGACGAGGTCATAGGACGGAGCGGGGGAGATGGACATCGATGTGGGCTCCTGGGTGAGGACGGTCAGCTGACGGGTTCGGTCAGCCGGTGGTCGCGCGGTGCGGTCCCGGCAGGACGCGCGATGCGGGTGACAAGGGGCAGTACGCCGTCCACCTCGACGCGTATCTCGTCGCCGTCGGCGAGGAAGCACGCGCGGTCCTGGCCGGTGCCGGCCGGGGTTCCGGTGAGGACGACATCGCCGGGTTCGAGAGCGGTGAACCACGACAGTCTGCTGAGCAGTTCGGGGAGCTGGAAGATCATGCCGGCGCTGGTGTCGTCCTGCCGGAGTTCGCCGTTGACCCGGGTCCGGACGCGGATCGCGTCGCGGTCGGGCAGCTCCTCGGGGGTGCAGAGCGACGCGCCGAGCGGGGTGAAGCCGGGGTAGCTCTTGGCGAGCGCGGGGATGCCTGTGGTGCGCATGACATCGCGGGCGGTCATGTCGTTGGCCGCGGTGATCGCGGCCGTCGCGGGCCAGACCTCGGACTCGGCCGCCCGGTACAGGCGGCGACCGACGACGACCGCGATCTCGCCCTCGTAGTCGGGTTCGGCCACGGCTCCCGGGATCACCACCTGGGCGCCGGGGGCGGGGTCCGCGTAGGAGGCGGCCAGATAGAGGATCGGGTGCTCGGGCAGTCCCCGGCCGGTCCGGGTCGCCTTGGACACGTAGTTGAGTCCGACCCCCCACACCGCGCGGGGGCGGCCCAGCGGTGCCTTGAGCACGGCCTCGTCGATCGGGATCCGCCGGCGGACCGCGCAGGAGGTCAGGCACGTCAGTGAGCCCTCCTGTTCGAGGACCGCGCCGAGGTCGGGAAAAGCAGTGTCCAGAAGGGCTACGGCCCCGTCCTCGATCCGGCCCAGGCCGGCCTCAGTCGTCACTACTCGCATGCTGAGCATCTTTTAATGCGAGACGGCATCATGTCAAGCGATACGCAAAGGGGGTCTGGAGACACACCTGCACCCCGTACGCCAGGTAGGCGTACGGGGTGCAGGAAAGGCTTGTTCGCAGTGGTCGAGGGGGGTGAGCGGGGTCGGCGTGTCAGCTGCCACGGGGTGGGTGGTCCAGCGGCCCCGGCCTGCCTCGGGTGTCAGGGGAGGGGCGGCGGCAGCCCGCCGTCACGCGAGCTGCCGCCGGACCTCGCCGCTGTCCCAGTAGTCCGTGCGGCGGGTGATGAGACCGGCGGTGACGGTGAACACGAAGACCCCGCGGACCCGTACCGGGCGGTCGCCCGCCGAGCGCATCCGGAAGGTCATGACATAGGGCACCGCCGCTGACTCGCCGTCGACCAGGACCCGTTCGGGCGTGTAGCGCAGGTCGGCGAAGTCCGCCAGGAAACCGGTGAGCGCCGCGCGGTACTCGGCGCGGCCCCGGCGGTCCTGTCCCATCGACGATGTGTGTTCGTTGACGAAGTCCTCGGCGACGCAGGCCGCCACGGCGTCGGCGTCGTGCGCGTTCAGGGCCGCCAGATAGGTCTCGACGGCCGCGCGGGTGTCTCTCAGAGCGAGCCCCACTTCTGCCGGACCGTGTCGAAGACCCGCTGGTCGTGGGAGATCTCGACGACATTGCCGTCGGGGTCCTTCAGGGCGCAGATGTAGCCGACGGGGTCGGGCATCTGGCGGGGCTCCCAGTGCAGGCAGCCCAGCTCGCGGGCGCGGTCCGCCAGCGCGTCCACGTCCTCGCGGGTCGGCACCTCGACGCCGATGTGCGCGAACGGGTGCAGCAGACCCAGCTGACCGCCCTTGTCCTTGTTGAACGACACCAGAACGAGCACGAACGGCGTCTCGGCCTGCTGGTCGTTGGAGAGCCAGACGCTCTCGCCGTCCGCGTCCTGGAACCGCTCGACCACGACCAGCGGCGTCAGCGAGGTATAGAACGCGATCGCCTTGTCGAGGTCGCCGGTGGGCAGCGCGACATGCGTCCAGCGGGCCGTGGTGAGACCGGTGGTCACGGAACCTCCATCATGAGTGGTGCGGCTTTCCCCACGAGCGTACGCACGCACACCCCCGCAGGTCGATGTGCTGCGGACACAACGCGTACGCGAAGAACGCTGACCCCGCGCGACATCGGTTCCGGGACCCCGCTGTGGGAGCCTGCGCTGGAGAGTGAGCGGTGTCGGCGCGAGAGGCTGGGGCGAACATGCACTACCGGATTCTGGGTGGGACAGGCATCGAGGTGAGCCAGCTCTGCCTGGGCTCGATGATGTTCGGGGCCTGGGGCAACACCGACGAGGCCGAGTGCCACCGCATGGTGACGACGGCGCTGGACGCCGGGGTCAACTTCGTGGACACCGCCGATGTGTACGCCTTCGGCGAGTCGGAGGAGATCCTCGGCAGGGCGCTGAAGGGACGGCGCGACGACGTCGTACTGGTGTCGAAGTTCCACAACGAGATGCCGGGCCGGCCGCTGGACCGCAACCGGCGGGGCAACTCACGGCTGTGGATCACGCGGGCCGTGGAGGACAGTCTGCGCCGGCTGGGCACGGACTATCTGGACGTGTACCTCGTCCACCGCCCCGATCCCCGCACCGACATCGAGGAGACCCTCGGAGCGCTCGGAGATCTGGTGCGGGCGGGCAAGATCCGGGCGATCGGCACCTCCAGCTTCCCGGCCGAGGAGATCGTGGAGGCGCAGTGGGCGGCGCGGCGCATCGGCCGTGAGCGGTTCACCGTGGAGCAGTTGTCGTACTCGATCCTGGCCCGGCACGCGGAGGCCGCCGCCCTGCCGACCGCGCAGCGGCACCGGATGGGTGTCATGGTCTGGAGCCCGCTCAATGGCGGCTGGCTGACCGGCAAGTACCGGGCCGGGTCCGAGCCGTCGGGGGACTCGCGCGCGCGGACCAACGGCGATCACTTCGACTACGCCGACGCGGGGATCCGGGAGCGGAAGCTGGCGGTGGTCGAGGAACTGGTGCGGCTCGCCGAGGACGAGGGCTGCACGCTGGTCGAGCTGGCCCTCAGGTTCGTGCTGGCCCATCCGGGGGTCACCTCGGCGCTCATGGGCCCGCGCACCCATGACCAGCTGGTCTCGCAGCTCAGCGCGGTGGACCGGCCGCTGTCGACGGACGCGCTGGACCGCATCGACGCGCTGGTGGCGCCGGGCAGCGTGCTCAACCCCGCTGACGTCGGCCACGTACCGCCCGCGCTGGGGACGGCGGCCCTGCGCCGCCGCTGAGGCAATCCACTAACGCCGGTGACGCCGGTGACGCCGGTGACGCCGGTGACGCATCGTGGCGCGGGCCCCGGAGCACGCCGAAGGGCGGGCCCGGGGCCCGCCCTTCGGCACAGTCGTCACTGCTGTCAGGTGGATCTGCCGGGTGGCTGCCACGGCCGATCGCCTCGGCAAGCCGCCGCGGTCAGGCCGACTGCGGTCGGGCCACCCCCGCGAGGGCGGCTCGCGGCGGAGTCACGCCCGGGTCGGGGCGGTCCGGGTGAAGTCACCCCCAGCGGACCAGCCCCGGTCAGGCCGCCCCACGAGAACGACCCACCGCGAACCACGCCCGGGTCGGGGCAGCCCGGGTGAAGTCACCCCCGACAGACCAACCCCGGTCAGGCCGCCCCACAAGGACGACCCACCGCGAACCACGCCCAAGTCAGGGCGCCCCACTCGAAGCCACCCCCAGCGGACCAACCGCACTCGGGCCGCCCCGCACGGACGACCTACCGCGAAACCACGCCCGGATCGGGGCAGCCCGGGTGAAGTCACCCCCGACAGACCAACCCCGGTCAGGCCGCCCCA
>NZ_JBHTZD010000016.1:0-18027 GCF_042790455.1 Streptomyces sp. NPDC056734 | reverse complement strand
GACCAACCGCACTCGGGCCGCCCCGCACGGACGACCTACCGCGAAACCACGCCCGAGTCGGAGCAGCCCGGGTGAAGTCACCCCTGGCAAACCGACCGCGGTCGGGCCGCCCCCGCAAGGACGCCCCGTGGCGAAACCACCCCCAAGTCAGGACGCCCATGCGAAGCCACCCCGGCAGACCAACCCCGACCGGGCCACCCCCGCAAGGGCGGCCCGTGGCGGAGTCGCGCCCGGGGCGGGGCGGGGCGGGCCCGGGGCGGGGCGAACCCGGTGAAGTTGCCCCCGTCAGGTCGACCCCCGTTCGAAGGGGCGGCCCAGGGCGGCGGGTTCTCGTTGTTTGGCGGTGAAGAGGACCATCGCCAGCAGGGCGAGCAGGTACGGGGCCGCGACGAGCAGTTGGGCGTTGAGGGTGACCCCGAGCGCCGGCAGTGCGAGGCGCATCGCGTCGGACAGGCCGAACACCAGACAGCCCAGCAGGGTGCGGCCGAGCCGCCATGCCCCGAAGATGACCGCGGCGATGACGATGTATCCACGCCCGGCGGTCATGTTCTGGTTGAACGACCCGACCTCGCCGACCGCGAGATAGGCGCCGCCGAGTCCGGCCAGCGCGCCGCACCACAGCAGGGCCTGCCGGCGCCGCACATTGACCTTGATCCCGGTGACATCGGCGGCCTGCGGGTTCTCCCCGACCGCGCGCAGTTCCAGGCCCCAGCGGCTGCGCTCCACCAGCCACCAGGTGAGCGGCACCAGCAGGATCAGCAGATAGACGGGCCATCGTCCGGAGAACAGGGCCTCACCGATCAGTGGGATGTCCCGCAGCACAGGGATCGACAGCACGCTCACCTGGTGCGAGGCGAACTGCTCGGTGGTGATCAGGTAACTCGTCAGTCCCAGCACGAGCGCGTTGAGCGCGAGGCCGACGACGAAGGTGTTGATGTACGCCCGGTGGGAGAGGTTGCCGTGCACGAAGCCGAGCACCAGGCCGGTCAGGACACCGGCCAGCAGGCCGATGGTGGCACTGCCGGTCGCGCTGGCGGTGGCGACCGAGGTGAACGCGGCGCCGAGCATCATCGCCTCGACGGAGATGTTCATCGCCCCGGCCCGCTCGGCCAGATACTCGCCGCAGGCGGCGAACGCCAGGGGCACGGTCAGCCGGATACCGCTGGCAAGGATCGTCTCGGTGCTGTCCAGAACACTCACGCTGCCGCCTCCATCTTCTTCGGGACGGCGGGCGCGGCGGGCGCGGCCGACGGCTGAGCGCCGCGGCGCTTGCGGTAGAGGTCGATGAGCACGGGCGGCACGACGAACGCGAGGACCAGCAGCGCCTTGACGATGTCGACCAGGTAGGACGGCACACCGGTGGCGGACAGGAAGTCGCCGCCCGCCCGCAGCATGGCGAACACGAAGGCCACCGGGATCGCGACCAGGGGGCGGTTGCGGGCGACCAGCGCGACGAGCAGGCCGTCCCAGCCGACATTGTCGGAGAGCCCGGCCTGGAGCCGGTTGGTGCTGACCGGGCTGGCCAGCAGCAGCCCGCCCGCCAGGCCCGCGAAGGCGCCCGACAGGGCCAGGGTGAAGCCGCCGAGCGCGGCCACCCGCACCCCGGCGTGCTTGGCGGTGCGCGGATTCAGTCCGAGCATGCGCACCTTGAAGCCCCACCGGCTGCGGCTCAGCGCGACGACGACGCCGATGGCGGCGATCAGCGCGATGAACACGCCCGCGTTCAGCTGGAGCGACGGGTACTCCCCGAAGTGCGCGAGCAGCGCGTTCGACGGCAGCGGGTTGGACTGGGTGTCGGCGATGCCGGAGGAGCCCTGCGGGGTCTCCTGGAGCAGCCATGGATTGCTGACGGTGAAGGTGACGAGCTGGATGGCGAGGAACGACATCAGCAGGGTGCTCACCACGACGTTGACCCCGCGGAAGCGGTGCATGAGCGCGCTCAGCGCGGCCCACAGCCCACCGCCGACCGCCGCGGCGAGCATCACCACGATGACCAGCGTCGGGCCGGGCAGGGCCAGCCGGAGCCCGACAAAGGCGCCGACCAGGCCGCCGATGAGGACCTGCCCCTCCTGGCCGATGTTGAAGGTGCCGGAGGCCGCGCAGATACACGCGCCGAGCGCCACCAGCAGCAGCGGCGCCGCGTTGAGCAGCGTCGTCGTCCAGCCGGCGGTGTTGGCGAGGCTGCCGGTCCAGATCGCGTCCGCGGAGGCGCTGGGCGAGGCGCCGGTCAGGGTGAGCAGCAGCGCGGAGGCGCCCAGGGCGACGGCGACGAGCAGGACGGTCAGGCCCGTGGTGATCCAGCCGTCGCGGCCGGGTCGCAGCCGGGCGAGGAAGAGCCGGGCGAAGTCGTCCGGACCCCGCAGGGCGGCGGACCTCATGCGGCCTCACCGCCGACCAGCATGCCGAGCCGTTCGGGGGTCGCCTCGGCGACGGGGAGCGCGCCGGTGATCCGCCCGGCGGAGATCACCGCGATCCGGGTTGCAAGGGCCATGACTTCCTCGAATTCGGTGGAGATGAGCAGCACTCCGACGCCTTCCGCGGACGCCTTGCGCAGCCGGGCGTACATGTCCTCGATGGCGCCGACGTCCAGCCCGTGGGTGGGCTGTGCGGCCACCAGGACACTGGTGTCGCCGGACAGTTCCCGGGCGAGGACGACCCGCTGCTGGTTGCCGCCGGAGAGGCTGCGCACGGGCGCGTCGAGCGAGGGGGTGACGATGTTGAACTCGTCGGCGAGCCGGCGGGCCTCGGCGAGCATCGCCCGCCGCCGCAGCAGGAACCGGCCGCTGACCTTGCCGAGCGACTTCATGGTGAGGTTCTCGGCGACACTCATGTCGAGCACGACGCCGCTCTGGTGCCGGTCCTCGGGCACGATGCCGAGCCCGGCCCTGGACAGCGCGCCGGGCCGGCTCAGGTCCACCGTGTTCCCGGTGACCTCGACGGTGCCGGCGCCCGGTACGACGAGTCCGGCGAGGACGTCCCCGAGCATGGCCTGACCGTTGCCCTCGACGCCGTACAGGGCGACGATCTCGCCGGCGCCCACCGTCAGGTCGACGGAGTCGAGCAGCTTGACGCCGCCTTGTTCGACGGTGATCCCGGCGAGGTGCAGGGCGATCCGGGCCTCCTCGCCGGAGGCGGTGTCGTCGTCGGCGGGGTCGGCGTCGGCGTGCTGCTGGGGCACCAGTCCGAGGGCGGCGGCCTCCTCGCCCAGTGACACCTCGCGGCCCACCATCTGACGGGCGAGCAGTTGCGGGGTGGTGTCGGCGGTGACCGCCCGGAAGGCGACCTTGCCCTTGCGCAGGACGGTGACCTTGTGGGTGGCCTGGGCGATCTCGGCGAGCTTGTGGCTGATGAGGATGACCGCGCGCCCTTCCTCGCGCACCACCCGGCCGAGCATGGCGAACAGTTCCTGCGACTCGGCCTGGGTCAGCACCGAGGTGGGCTCGTCCAGGATCAGGATCTGCGGGTTGCGCCGCAGACACTTGACCACCTCGACCCGCTGGCGTTCGCCCGCCGACAGGGTGTCGACGCGGGCGTCGGGGTCGATCGGCAGGCCGTAGCGGGCGCAGACCTCGGCGATGTCCGCGTGGATGGCCGCCCGGTTGACCTTGCCGGTGTCGCCGAGGGCCACGTTCTCCCACACGGTCAGCCCGTTGATGAGGCTGAAGTGCTGGTGCACCATGCCGATGCCGAGTTCGGCCGCTTCCTGCGGGCTGTCCAGCGCGACCTCCTCGCCGCGTACCAGGACGCGGCCGGTGTCGCGCCGGACCAGGCCGAGCAGGACCTTCATGAGGCTGGACTTGCCGGCCCCGTTCTCGCCCAGGAGTCCATGGATCTCGCCGGCGTCGACCCGGAGGTCCACGGCGTCGCAGGCCGTGACCGCTCCGTAGGACTTGGTGATGCCGCGCAGCTCAAGAATCGGAACCGCAGAGGCTGTCGGTGTCATCGCTGGTCTTCCTCGTCGGGGTCGGCGGGTCAGCCGAGGCGCTCGACCTCGGCCTTCGGGTCGATCTCCTTGCTGCCGATCTTCGCCATGAAGTCGGCGAGCTGCTGCTCCTCGTCACCGGCGGGCTTGCAGATCTTGACCGTCGGGTAGGGGTCGACGCCCAGCTGCCACACCCGCTTGGTGCCCATCTTCAGGTTGTTCTTGGCGAACTCCTCCAGCGCGGCGCGGAAGTAGTCACCCGGGCTGAAGATGACGGAGATGTCGAAGGCGGGGCTGGTGGAGGCGCAGCGGTCGGTGCCCGGGGTCAGGGTGACGACGTCGTTCTCGTTGGCCAGTCGCGCCGAGGCGTCGGTGGCGCCGCCGAGGTAGGGGTAGATGACCTTGATGCCCTGGCTGATCTGGGCCTGGGTGGCTTCCTTGGCCTTGGCCGAGTCATTGAAGTCACCGGTGTAGGTGCTGGTCACCTCGGCGGTGGGGACGACCTCGCGGATGCCGGCCTGGAAGGCGGTGGCGGCGGCGACGCTGAAGTCGGCCTTGGCGCCGGTGATGAAGCCGGCCTTGGTGTCGCCGGACGCCTTCATCTTCAGGCCGGCGGCGTATCCGGCGACGAGCATGGACTGGTTGGGGTCGTCCTCGGACAGCAGGACCTTGGGGGTCTGGTCGAGGTTGGCGCCCGTGGGCACGTACCAGGCGGTCTTGGCGCACACCGCCTCCTCGGAGGCGGGGATGGCGGTCTTCAGCTCGCTCGCGCCGAGCGCGACCAGGTCGACGCCCTGCTGACACAGCGCGCGGGCGGCGCCGAGGGCGTCGCCGATGGGCACGCTGCCGCGCTTGATGACCGTCCAGCCCTGCTCCGAGGCGTAGGCGTCGGCGGAGTCCACGAAGCTCTGGTAGTAGCCCTTGTCGTTGATGTCACCGGGGCTGAGCACCCCGATGACGACCTTGCCGTCGCCGTTGACATCGGGCTGCTGCTGGCCCGAGTCGCTTCCGTTGGCCGCGGGGCTCGCGTCCTTGGGGGCGGTCGCGTCATTGCTGGCGCACCCGGCGAGCGTGAGGGCTCCGGCGAGCGCGAGGCCCACAGCGGCCCGAGGAGAGCGGAGAGTGCTCTTGGCAGTCATGTGCGTGGTCCATTCGCTGAGTGGCGCCGCTCCGGCGGGGAGCGGCGGGGGTGACGTCGATGAGGTCGATCGGTCGAAGGGGTCGATCGGTCGGCGGGCCGTACGCCCGAGGGGAGTTCGCGGGGACCGTCCGGTCGGGTTCGTACCGGGGGACGGGCCGGCTGTGTAAGAGGGCCTTTTCCGCCTGCGGCCAGGAACCGCCGGTGGGTGCGTCCGCCGGGCCGCCGGGACCCTGGTGGGGTCGTGGCCGCGAGGTCGCCGGGGTGTGCGCGGGTGTGCGCTGCGGGGTTCTTCGGCTCCGGCGGGCCGGGGTGTTCACCGGGGTGCCGCCGGCTCCGGGGGCCAGGTCGGGCGGGGGGTGATGCCGGCCCGCCGCAGCAGGGCGGTGGAGCGCTCGGCGGCGGCCGCGGCCAGCGCCTCGGGGTCGACGCCGGTCGGCCGGCGGTCCCGCAGGACGACCCGGCCGTCGACCAGTACGTCCCGTACCGTGCGCGAGACATGGCCCCAGACGAGCTGGCGGGCGAGGTCGCCCCGGGGTGTCCAGGCGGGGTCACGGCCGTCTAGTACGACGATGTCGGCGGCCTTGCCCACCTCCAGCGAGCCGATCCGGTCGCCGAGGCCGATCGCGTGGGCGCCGTCGATCGTGGCGAGGGCGAACGCCTGCTCGGCGCGGATCGGGTCGGGCAGGTCCCGGTCGCGTTCCAGCGCGGTGAGGAGGTAGGCGGCCAGGAAGACATCGGGGGCGTCTCCGGCGTTGTGGGCGTCGCAGCCCAGTGCCACCCGGGCGCCACGCCGCACCAGTTCGGCGTGGCGGGAGCCGCGGGTGTACCCCTGGGCGAGCCTCATATAGGCCCCCGGGCAGGCGGCGACGGCGGTACGGGTGTCGAGGACGATGTCGACCTCGGCGTCGTCGAGCCACACGGCGTGGCCCAGCAGCAGACGCGGCCCGAGCACTCCCAGCTCGCGGAAGTGGACCAGGGGCCTGCGTCCGCAGCGCCGGTCGTATGCCTCGGCGTCGGCGGGTCCGGGCGAGATGTGCCAGGTCAGTGGGGTGTCGAGCCGTTCGGCCAGGTCGGCGGCCCCGGTGAAGAGTTCGTCGCTGGCGAGGTCGTGGCCCACGAGGGTGACCCACCCGGTGACGGGGCCGGTGCTCGGCAGGGACCGGACGATGTCGGCCTGCCGGGCGAGCACCTCGTCGGCGGGAGCGCTGAAGGGCACGTCCTTCGCGTCCCAGCCCCAGCCGCCGACCCGGGCGCGGATGCCCGCCGCGCTCAGTCCCGCGACGACCCGTTCCGGGTAGGCCACCGTGCCGGGCTCCAGCACCGTGGTGACGCCCCGGGAGAGGGATTCGACGGCGGTGAGGGTCGCCGACAGTTCGTCGTCGTCGCCGTCGCCGTGGGTGTGCAGCGGGACGATCCAGTCGAAGATCGACTCCTGTGCGCCGACGTCGTCGGGGATCATCCCGCGTACCAGGGGGTCGATGGTCGTGTGCTGGTGGGCGTTGATGAGGCCGGGGACGACGACACAGCCCGACGCGTCGATCTCCCGTGCGCCGGGGAAGCGGGCGCGCAGGTCGTCGGCGGTGCCGAGGGCGGCGATGGCGTCCCCGGACACGGCGATCGTCGTACCGGTCAGGACCCGTCGCGCGGGGTCCATGGTGACGACGTCGCCGCCCACGATCAGCAGATCGGTCATGGCTCGATCACCACCTTTCCGATGGTCTGGCGGGCGGCCAGCACGTCCCAGGCACCGGCCAGGTCCAAGAGCGGGAACCGGGCGGCGGTGGGCAGGCGCAGGCCGTCGGCGAAGCAGGCCGACATGGCGGCGACGAAGTCGGCGGAGCTGTAGCCGCCCGTGCCGAGCAGTTTCAGGCCGCGGTGGAAGACCTCCTGGAGGGAGAACGACACCTGGTCGCCGCTGGTGTTGCCGGTCAGGACGAGCCGTCCGCGGATGCCGAGGCAGTCCAGTGAGGTGCGCCAGGTGTCCGGGCCGACGTGGTCCACGACCAGGTCCGCGCCGGCGCCGTCGGTGAAGAGCGACACCGTCTTCGCGGCGTCGGGCTCCCCGTTGGGCAGCACCAGGTCGGCGCCCGCCGCACGGGCCGCGTCCCGCTTGGCCTCGCTGCCGGCGAAGGCGACGACCGAGGCGCCGGCCCGCTTGGCCAGCGCGATGGCGGCCAGGCTGACGGCGCTGGCACCGGCGTGCACGACGAGGGTCTCCCCGGCGGCGAGCCGTCCGACGGTGTGCACCGCGTGCCAGGCCGCCGAGAAGGCGGTGGGCAGGGTGACGGCCGCGTCGAGCGGCAGCGCCTCGGGGACCTGGACGACCGACTCGGCGGACGCCAGGACGTACTCGGCCAGCGCGCCGGGGGCGTTGCCGCCCAGCACCCGGGGCCGGACACAGTAGGAGCGGTCGCCCACCGCGCAGCGCGGGCAGCCGCCGCAGCCCTGGGTGGGGTCGGCGATGACCCGGTCACCGGGGACGACGGAGGCGACCGCGGAACCGGTCGCCACCACCGTTCCGGCGAAGTCCATGCCGGGCACATGGGGAAGACGGAAACCGGGAATCAGTCCCGGCCCCTTGAGCTGTAGCAGGTCGAGGCGGTTCAGTCCGCAGTAGGCGACCTTGACGACGACGTCGCGCGGGCCGCACATCGGCTCCGGGACGTCCTGCAACGACACGGCGGTGGGCCCCCCGAAATCGGTCTGCACCATGGCTCGCACGCCTAGCCTCCTCACCGATCTCATCTCGCATTGCGAGGCGGTGGAACGTATTGCGAGGTACTCTGCCTCCGCCGACCGGTGCTGTCAACGCCCCTGCGCTACATCTTGGTTTCGTGGTCGTTTCGCCTGCTCGTGGCGGTGACGGCCCAGGCCGTGAAGGGGTTCGGAGCGGGCGCGGGGGCCGCCTCCGCGCGTGTGCGGCGGCCCCGCGAAGGGCGTACGACGGTCAGGCACCTGGCGTCCGGGCGCGTGGGAGGAGTGATCGGGGGCGGGGTGCCCTGGGGGGAGCTGGGCGGGCGGGTCCCGGTCGCCGGGGCGGGTCCGGCGCCGGAGCCGCCCGGCCCGAGGCGAGAACCCTCGGGTCCGGACGCCATGGCCGTCGCGTCCAGGACGCCAGAGGCTGCGGGCGTGGGACGGGCGTGGGACGCCATGGCCGTCGGTCCCGGGAGACCAGAACCCGTCGTGCCCGAGGCAGCCGTGCGGGCCGGGGGCGATGGGCGGTTGGCAGGGGTGGCAGCGGGTGGTGGCGCCGCCGCCGGGCGGCAGGCACCGCACGGCGGACAGGGGCGGCAGACAGCGGGCACGGGGCAGCGTGCGATGCCGGACGGCAGCCGGCAGGCGGCATGGCCCGAACGGCAGACGCCGGACGCGGAACGGCAGACGCGGGACGCCGGACCCCGGACGGCGCGCAGCCGACGCCGGACCCTGGACGGCAGGCACCCGGCCCCGGACGCCGGACGACAGACCCCGGACGGCACACAACCCACACCGGACCCCAGACGACAGACACCCGGCCCCGGACACCAGACAGCACACCCCGGACGGCACACAACCCACGCCGAACCCCAGACGACAGACACCCAGCCCCGGACACCGGACAACCGACGGCAGACCCCAGACAGCTCGCACCGGACGGTGAGCGGCAGGCATCGGCTCAGCGATGGGCCGGTACCGGCTCGTCGTCGCCGGGTTCCCGCTGGGCGTCGTCGGCCGCCAGCAGGTCCAGCGCGGTGAGCGCCAGGTGGAGTTCGGCCGAGGCGGCGGGGAGCAGGGGGTCGGTGCCCAGGAGGTTCTTGATCTGGCGGACCCGGTATCCCACCGAGTTGCGGTGCAGATGGAGCTGTTCGGACACGCTCTGCCGGCTGCCCCGCTCGGCCAGCCAGGCCCGCAGGGTCGCCATCAGCTCCGGGCGCTGCCGGACCGGCCCGAGGTGGGTCTCGGCGTACGACTCAAGGCGGGCGCGTGGCAGCGGCAGCAGTACCTGGACGACTCCGCAGCGCTCGAAGGTGAGCAGCGGGACGCGCTGGGCGCGGGCCAGGCCGAGCAGCCGCTGTGCCTCGGTGAAGGACCGGGCCAGGCCGTCGGGTGACTCGGGACGGGAGCCGCTCGCCGCGACGACATGGCCGGCGGACTCGTCGCCGGTCATGAGCCGCAGCCGGTTCTGGAGCCGGGTGAGCACACCGGGGTCCGGCACGACCGTCCACGCCGTACGCCCCTCCTGCTGTGCCGGGTGTTCCAGCCAGGCCAGCGCCGTGGACCAGGCGCGCAGCCGGGAGCCGCTGTAGTGCAGTACGGCACCGGCGGGCGGCCGGCGCAGATCGATGCCGAGGGCCTCGGCCGCGGCGCGCACCGAGGGGCTGACCGTGCCGGACCGCAGCGCGGCGACGACATCGGCCGGGGTGTGCCGTGCCGGGGCCTCGGACGGGGCGTCGCCGCCGCGCACGGCGTCGATGAGCAGCGCGGTGACGGCGGCGCCGGCCAGCGCCTGGACGCGCGGGTCGGCGGGACCGACGGTCAGCAGCACACCGGCCACCGTCGTCCCGGCCCGCGCGGGCAGCGCACCGGCCCGCAGTCCGTCGAGCGTGTCGACCACGGGTGGGGCCGCCCCGGCGAGCACCGCGTCCGCGACCGCGGCCGTGACGCCGTCGCCGCCGTCGGTGGTCGCCAGCGGCACACCTTCGGCGGACAGCAGCCGCACATGCCGTCCGGTGGCCCGGCGCAGCGCGCTGAGCACGTCCGAGCGGGCGGCGCCGGCGAGCACGGCCTCGGTCAGTTCCCGTTCCAGCTGGGCGGGCCGGGGGTCCGGCCCGGGTCCCTCGCGGGCCGGACCGGTGCACGCTTCGGCGGGGATGGCCATGGTGTGCGGCCTCAGCCGGCCAGCAGCCGGATCGCCACACCCTTTTCCTGGGTGTACTCGCGCAGGGCCGCGTATCCCCCGCCCCGGCTGAAGCCGCTGTCCTTCTGCATGTTGAAGGGGAAGCCGATGACTCCCGCGTCATGGAACTGGTTGACCGCCACCTGCCCGGAGCGGACGTCCTTGGCGAGCCGCAGCGCACGCGAGATGTCGTTGGTCCAGATGCAGGCCAGCAGGCCGAAGTCGGTCGCGTTCATCAGCGCGGTGGCCTCGGCGGTGTCGCGGAAGGACTGGACGGCGAGAACCGGGCCGAAGACCTCCTCGCGGGCGACGCGCATGCCCGCGTCCACCCGGTCGTACACGGTCGGCCGGACGAACCACCCGTCGCCGGGGGTGCCCCCGGTGACCAGCCGTGCCCCCTCGCGCGGCGCGTCCGCGAGGAAGCCGCTGACCCGGTCGAACTGTGCCGCGCTGACCAGCGGGCCCATGTCGAGGTCGGCTTCCCAGGGTCCGGTCTTGATGTCGGCCATGGCGGCGGCGATCCGCTCCACGACCTCGTCGTGCACGGAGGACTCCACCAGCAGCCGGGACCCGGCGTAGCAGTTCTGCCCGGCGTTCTCGGTGATGGAGGCGACGATCGCCGGGATCGCCGTGTCGAGCGCGGCGTCGGCGAAGAGCACGTTCGGCGACTTGCCGCCCAGTTCCAGCTTCACCGGTACGAGGTTCCGCGCGGCGTTGGCCATGATCGCCCGGCCGGTGCCGGTGGAGCCGACGAAGCTGATGTGGTCGACGCCGGGATGCGAGGTGAGGGCGACGCCCGCCTCGGGTCCGAGGCCCGCGACGACATTGATCACGCCCGGCGGGAAACCGGCCCGGCGGGCGAGTTCGGCGAGGGCGAACGGGGCCAGCGGGGCGATCTCGGACGGCTTGAGGACGACCGTGTTGCCCGCGGCCAGCGCCGGCGCGAGGTTCGCGGCGGTGAGCACCGACGGGACGTTCCACGGGAGGACGACGGCGCACACGCCGTACGGTTCGGGGACCGTGTAGCCCAGGTAGTCGGGGCTGCGGGTGGGCAGGGTGACGCCGGTGAGCTTGTCGGCGGCGCCCGCGAAGTAGTCGATGATGCCGTGTGTGATGTAGATGTTCGTGCGGCCCCCGGACAGGGGCTTGCCCACGTCCTGGGCCTCCACGGCCGCGAGTGCCTCGACCTCGGCGATGATCAGGTCCGCCCAGCGGTGGATCAGCGCCCCGCGTTCGCTCGGGTTGGTCGCCGCCCAGCCGGGGAAGGCGCGGCGGGCCGCGACGACCGCGTCGTCGACGTCGGCCGTGCCCGCCCGGGCCACCTGGGTGATCACCTGGTGGGTGGCGGGATCGAGGACGTCCAGCGTGCCACCGTCGTGGGCCGCGACCCACTCACCGTCGATGAAGTGCAGAGAAGAAGGAAAGTCAACAGCCACCATGGGGGGAACCTTGACCGCCTTTGTTGCACATGTCAAGATGCGGTCTCACTTTGTGAGGCAACAAGAGGTATCGAGGAGGCCCTGTGCGTGCCACCGCCGCTCTGCTGAAGCAGGCCGGACAACCCTTCGTCCTGACCGAGGTGGACCTGGACGAGCCCCGCCCGGACGAGGTGCTCGTCCGGGTCGCCGCCGTCGGTATCTGCGGCACCGATCTTGAGTTCGCCACCTTCTTCCCCACCCCCGCGCTGCTCGGCCATGAGGGGTCGGGCGTGGTGGAGAAGGTCGGCTCCCAGGTCACGTCCGTCCGTCCGGGCGACCATGTCGCCATGTCCTTCGCGTCGTGCGGCACCTGTGCGCTGTGCCGTACCGGCTCGCCCGCCTACTGCCGCGAATTCGACGCGGTGAACTTCTCCGGCCGCCGGCCCGACGGTTCCACCGCGGTGTCGTACCAGGGGCAGGAGGTCAACGCCCACTTCCTGGGCCAGTCGTCGTTCGCGAGCCATGTGGTCGCGTCGGAGCGGGCGGTCGTACGAATCGATCCGTCGCTCGACCTGCTGCGGGCCGGGCCCTTCGGCTGCGGCTTCCAGACCGGGGCGGGCGGGGTGTTCCATGTGCTCCAGCCGCGTCCCGGCGCGTCCCTCGCGGTCTTCGGGGCGGGGGCGGTCGGGGTGGCCGCCGTCATAGCCGCCGCGCTGAGCGGCTGCAAGGTCGTCGCCGCCGTCGATGTCAACCCGGCCAAGCTGGAGGCGGCGCGCGGCTTCGGAGCCACCCACACCGTCGACTCCTCGAAGGGGGACACCGCCGACCGGCTGGCCGCGATCGTCCCCGAGGGGTTCGACTTCGTGATCGACACGACCGGCCGCGAAGACGTGCTGCGCACCGCGGTGGAGGCGCTCGGGCCGCTCGGGCGGGCCGGGGTCATCGGCGTCGGGGCGAGCGAGTCGATGAGTTTCGAGTGGCGCAGCATCCTCAACGGACGCTCGGTCACGGGCATCATCGCCGGGTCGAGTGTGCCGCAGCTGTTCCTGCCGCAACTGCTCGAACTCAACGCCGAGGGCCGGTTCCCGGTCGAGAAGATGATCACGTACTTCCCCTTCGAGCAGATCGACGAGGCTGTGGCCGCGGTCCGCTCGGGCGCGGTCGGCAAGGCCGTGCTGACCTTCTGACGGTCCCGGGCGTCGTACCGGGCCGACGGTCCTGGGCGTCGTACCAGGATATTGCCTTGGGAGCGACGACACCCTAGGCTGACCTGCGCCGATGAGGCAGCAGGCTCCGGTGGCGCGGCCGGACAACACCGCGCGGAATTCCCAGCACGTGGAGCGTGCCCACCATGTCCGCCGACATCGACTCCGCCTTCGGCCATCCCGCCGACCTCGGCCATCGCGCCGACCCCGACCACCAGACCGACCTCGATCGCCGGACCGGCCTCGGTCACCAGACCGACCCCGGACACCGGACCGGCCTCGGTCACCACGCCGACCCCGGCCACGGGGCCGACCCCGGTCACCCCGCCGATTTCGATCATCACTCCGACGACGCCAACGCCGATCCGGTCGCCTACTACGCGCGCTTTCGCGCGTCCTGTCCGGTGGGCCGCTCCGGCGCCCACGGCGGCTTCCACTACACGACGCGTTACGCGGACGTGGCCCGTATCGCCCGTGACGACGAGACGTTCTCCTCGGCCCGCAGTGGCCACGGCGGTGAGGGCGTCGGGATCGTCATCCCCAAGGGACCGGGGCTCGAACAGTATCCGATCGAGCTGGACCCACCCCGGGCGACCGAGTACCGGCAGCTGATCAACCCGCTACTCACCCCGGAGGCGATCGAGCGCCTGGTGCCCATGATCGAGCGGCACGCCGCCCGGATCGTGGACGACTTCATCGAGCTGGGCTCCTGCGATTTCGTCCGCGACCTCACCAACCCGCTGCCCGCCGCGGTCACCCTGGACTGGCTCGGTTTCCCCGAGGAGGACTGGGCGAAGCTGGCCGGGCCGATCCACGACATCTTCGCCGCGCCGGCCGGCAGCGACCGCGCCGCGCGCGGGGCCGCCGGACTGGCCTACATGGATCAGCGCATCCGGGAGCTGATCACCGAACGCCGCAGCGCGCCCCGCGCCGACGCGATCAGCGCGCTGGTGGCCGGGAGTCGCCCCGACGGTGAAGCGTTCGGCGACGACGAACTGGTGTCGGTGATCGGCCTGCTCATCGCGGGCGGCGTCGACACCACCACCTCGCTGACCGGATCGACGCTCGTGCATCTCGCGCGCCACCCCGAGCAGCGGCGGCGGCTCGTCGAGTCCCCCGACCTGCTCGACACCGCGACGGAGGAATTCCTGCGCGCGTTCGCCCCGTCGCAGTCGATGGCGCGGACCGTCACGCAGGACGTCGAGGTCGGCGGCTGTCCGATGCGGGCGGGCGACCGGGTGCTGATCCCCTGGGTCGCCGCCAACCACGATCCCGCCGTGTTCCCCGACCCCGAGGAGGTGCGCCTGGACCGTGACACCACCCGGCACCTCAGCTTCGGGATCGGCTCGCACCGGTGCGCCGGGGCACATCTCGCGCGGGCCATGTTCCGCGCGATGATGACGCAGATCCTGACCCGGCTGCCCGACTACCGGGTCATCGAGGAAGGGCTCGTCCCCTACGACACACGCGGCAATCAGTCGGGCTGGGACGCGATCCCCGCGCTCTTCGCGCCCGCGTCCCGCGCGGACGGGGCGGCCGTCCAGCGGGTCCGCGCGCTGACCACGCCCACCCCGCTGCGGGTGACGGCCGTACGCGCGGCGGCCCAGGATGTCGTCGCCGTCGACCTCGGCCTGCCCGACGGGGGTGACCTCCCCGACTGGCGGCCCGGCGCGCACATCGAACTGCGGCTGCCCTCGGGCCGGCTGCGGCAGTACTCGCTGTGCGGGGACCCCGCCGACCCCACGACCTGGCGGATCGGCGTCCTGCGGGAGCCCGGGGGGCGGGGCGGCTCGGTCGAGCTGCACGACCTCGCCCGCCCGGGAGCCACGTTCACCGTCCGCGGGCCGCGCAATCACTTCCCGCTCGTCCCGGCCCCGTCCTATCTGTTCCTGGCCGGCGGCATCGGGGTCACCCCGATCCTCGCCGGGGTCCGCGAGGCCGCCGCACAGGGCACGCCCTTCACCGTCGTGTACGGGGGACGCACCCGCTCCACGATGGCGTTCGCGGACGAGCTGGCCGCCGTCGCCGGCGACGCGCTCACCCTGCTCCCGCAGGACGAGGCCGGGTTGCCGGACCTCCCCCGGCTGCTGGGCGGGCTGGCGGCGGACACGGCGGTCTACGCGTGCGGTCCGGCGCCGATGCTGGCGGCCGTCGAGCGCGAGTGCGCCCGTCTGGACCTGGCCGACCGGCTGCACCTGGAGCGTTTCGCCGCCGGGGACGAGCTGGAGACGGCGTTCGCCGCCGAGGCGAACCGGCCTTTCACGGTCCAGCTCGCGCGCACCGGAGCCACCCTCGACGTGCCGGCCGACCGCCGTCTCATCGAGGTCCTGCGCGACGCCGTCGACGGCCTGTCCTACGACTGCGAGAAGGGGTACTGCGGCGCCTGCGAGACCCGGGTGCTCGCCGGGACCCCGGAACACCGGGACTCCGTGCTCAACGAGGAGGAACGCGAGGCCGGGCGCACGATGATGATCTGCGTCGGCCGCTGCCGGGGCGACCGCCTCGTGCTCGACCTCTGAACACCTGACCCCCTGAGCCCCTGACCGGCCGTCCGCCGCACGGGTCCGACACGGCGTCACAGCCGAGCCGCCGGACCCGCGCGGCGGCTTCGGCATGTGCCGCGCCGGTCCCCTCGCACGCGAACTCCCGGGCCCGCATGCCCACATGCCCTCACTCCCGCGTGCCCGCATGCCCGCATGGCACCTCATCGCGAGATGCCATGTCGACATACAAGACGCCGTTACGGCGCGGCCCTCCCCGCGAAACACCACGGCAACGAGTCGTTCCTAGCGTCGGCCCATCCCTTCCACGAAAGGTGGGCCATGACCACGCTCGACTCGCCCGTGCTCGATGTCGCCGCGACCGGCTTCCCGGTCCTCCAGCCCGCCCACGGGCCGATCGCGGCGCCGACCTATGTCCCGGCCACGCCCGGAAACGTCCTGTGGGGCCGCCTCCCGTGCGCGGCGGACGCACCCGTCGCGGTCGTCCGGCCCGGCTCCGTCGTCACCGTCGACACGGTCAGCCACGAGGGCGTCCTGGAGGACCAGGGCCGCGACCCTCGCGCGTTCTTCGCCCGTTACGGCGTCGGCGGCGGCGATGTCCTCGACGACGCCCAGCAGATCGCGGACTCCGGCATGCCGCACGACTTCGACGACGACGGACCGCACCTGGTGACCGGCCCGATCGCAGTGACCGGCGCCCGGCCCGGGGATCTGCTCGCCGTGACCGTCCTCGACCTCGCGCCGAGGGTTCCGTACGGCATGGTCTCCGCCCGGCACGGCTTCGGCGCGCTCCCCGGTGAACTGCCGTCGCTGCCCGGCCCGGTGGTCACCTTCGCGACCGCGCACGCGGACGGACATGGGGCGTGGGGCCGGATGGCCGTGGACCCGGCGGACGCCTCCCGGGGCGCCCTGCGCTTCCCGCTGCGGCCGTTCCTCGGGGTCATGGGCGTGGCCGTGCCCGGTGCCGAGCGGCCCCACTCGGTGCCACCCGGGCGGCACGGCGGCAATATCGATGTCTCCCTGCTCGGCACGGGCGCCACGCTGTTCCTCCCCGTGCAGGTGGACGACGCGCTGGTCTACTTCGGCGATCCTCACTTCGCGCAGGGCGACGGGGAGGTGGCTCTGACCGCGTTCGAGGCGTCGTTGCGGGCCACCGTGCGGGTGGAGGTGGTGCCCGGCGGTGCGGCGCTGCGGCCCGGCCACGGCCGTATCGCCCCGTTCGCCGAGACGGACGAGTACCTGGTGCCGATCGGCCTTGACGAGGATCTGGACCGGGCGATGCGCGACTGTGTGCGCTGCGCGCTGGACCTGCTGGTGACCGACTACGGCATCGACCGCCATCTCGCGATGGCCTACCTCAGCGCGGCGGGCGACTTCGCGGTCTCCCAGGTCGTCGACGGGGTGAAGGGGATCCACGGAAAGATCCGCAAGCACGACTTCCGAGAGGTCTCCCGGCCGCGCCCCGCATGACCCGGCCCCGCGCTCACCCGGCGGCCCCGGCCCGCTCCCCCGGCCGCAGACCGACGACCACCCCGGGCAACACCAGGGCAGCGCCCGCGAGTTGCCGCGAGGTCGCGGTGCCCGCGCAGGTCAGGAACAGGGCGAGCAGGGCGGCGAACGGCACAAGTCCGTTGCACAGCGCCGCGCGGCTGGGTCCGAGGCGTTCGACAGCCCCGTACCAGAGCAGGAAGACGACGGTGGTCACGGCGAGGGCGAGGAAGGCCAGTGCCGAGATACTCACCGGCCGTCGGGAAGGGCCTTCTGATGGATCTCCTCGGCGACGCGGATGATCGTCTTGCCGGGGGTGCGCCGGTCCGGGGCGAAGGCGGCGCGGGCGTCGGCGAGCGGGCGGACCGCTCCGACGATGGGCTTGAGCCGTCCGTCGCGCAGCCGGGTGGCGAGGTCGGCGAGCCGGGCCCGGTCGGGTTCGACGACGAAGAACACGGCCCGTCCGTCCTCGGGGTGGACGGTGACCGGGTGGGCGATGGTGACCAGGGTGCCGCCGGGGCGGACCAGCGCGGTGGAGCGGTCGAGGATCTCGCCGCCGATGACGTCGAACACGACGTCCACCTGACCGATGTCCTCCAGCCGCTCGGCCGCGAGGTCCACGAAGGTGTCCACGCCCAGGGCCCGTACGGTGTCGCGGTCGGCGGCGCGACCGGTGCCGATCACCTGGGCGCCGGCCTCGCGGGCGAGCTGGGCGGCGAGCGAGCCGACACCGCCCCCGGCGCCGTGGATCAGCACCGTCTGGCCGGTGGTGAGGCGGGCGTGGTCGAACAGGGCCTGCCAGGCGGTGAGGCCGGAGATGGGCAGCGCGGCGGCCGTGACATGGTCGATGTCGGCGGGGAGCGGGGCGAGATTGCGGGCCTCGACGGCGGTGTACTCGGCGAGGGAGCCGTCACGGGTCCAGTCGGTCGGTCCGAAGACCCGTTGCCCGACACTCAGGCCGGTGGTGCCGTAGCCCAGCTCGGTGACCACGCCGGACAGCTCATGGCCGGGCACGCTGGGGGTACGGTCCCGGCCCGCCCGGTCGGTCCAGGTGCCCGGCCAGGACAGCTCGCCCGGGGTGAATCCGGCGGCGTGGACGCGCACGACGACGTCGTTCTCCGCCGCGTGCGGAGGGGGCAGCTCGGTGAGGGTGAGCCCGCTGACGCCGGCTTCGCGGTCCTGGACGGTGATGGCTTGCATGGGGGTTCCTCGGGGGTCGTACCGCGCTCGTGGTTCCAGGTGTCCCACCGTAGGCAGGAGGCGGCCCGGTCGGTTGGGCCAATCGGCGGCCGCCTGAGTGGGCCATTCACCGGGGCCGGCGGGGCGGGCAGCCCGGTGCGGGGCACGGGGTCAGCCGTCACGGTCGGGGCCCGTGCCCGAGGCGTTCCGCTCCGGGCCGAGGCGTTCCGCTCCGCTCCGGGCCGGGGGGCGGGGCGGCGCCGGGCCGGGGGCGGGGCCTCGGCGTCGCCCCCGGCC
>NZ_JBHTZD010000015.1:197361-258102 GCF_042790455.1 Streptomyces sp. NPDC056734 | reverse complement strand
GCCCCACCCCGGTCCCACGGCGGCCTTAGCCGTCCCCACCCGGCCCACCCCGGCCCCACCCCGGCCTTAGCTGTCCCCACCGGGCCCCACCCCTGCCCCATCCGGCCCCCCGGCCCCAGCTACCCCACCCAACCCCACCCGTCGCCACCCCCCCACCCAGCCCGAAACCCTCCCCGGCCGGTTGGCCGGGGAGGGTAGGGGGTCCGGTCAGGGCCGGACCCGCACGGCGCCCCTCGCGGGGGATGGTCGAGGGGCACCCGTGATCGGGGGACGGTTCCCGTGTGACCGGGCGTCACGGCGTCGCCAGTGCCTCCGTCGGGGGCAGGCGGGCCGCGCGGACCGCCGGGTAGAAGCCCGCCAGCGCGCCGATGAGCAGGGTCGAGCCGACGCCCCCGGCCATCGCCCAGACCGGGACGACCGACGGCCAGCCCTGGTAGGACGCGTAGCCGATGGTCACGGCGATGCCCAGGGTCACCCCGCCGACCCCGCCGAGCGCGGACAGCAGCTGTGACTCGCACAGGAACTGATTGCGGATCTGGCCCCGGGTCGCCCCCAGCGAGCGGCGCAGCCCGATCTCCGAGCGGCGCTCCAGCACCGAGATGACCATCGTGTTGGCCACCCCGACCCCGCCGACCAGCAGCGCCACCGCGCCGAGGCCCAGCAGCAGCCCGCTCAGGGTGTCGTCGGTGGCCTCCTTCGCGGCGAGCACGTCGGACGGCCGCGACACCGCCACCTCGTCCGGCTTCTCCGGGTTGGCGGTGGCGCCCAGAATGCTCTGCACCTGGGAGACCCGCGCCTCCACGGCCCGTACGTGGATCACCGTCGGGTAGCCGTCGAAGGCCAGGTGCTCCGCCGCGTAGGGCCAGCCGACCAGGGCCTGGGTGTCCAGTTCGGGGGTGAGGACATTGGGCGCGAGCAGCCCGATCACGGTGAACCAGCGGTCGCCGAGCCACACCTGGACATCGGCTCCGGCCCGGTGCACCCCGAGCTGTTCGGCGGCGCGCGGGCCGAGCACCACGGACGGGTACCGGTCGTTGGCCGAGTTGAGCCAGCGGCCGTCGGTCAGTTCGGCACCGGTGGTCTCCGGCAGGTTGTTCCGCGCCGCGTACACGGCGATCCCGCTGGTCTCCGCCTCCGGGATGTGGTCGTTGCGGTACACCTTGGCGTCGACCTTGCCGAGCGCGCTCACCGACTCCACGTCGGGGATGTTCCCGACCATCTCCACCGACTCGGTGGGCAGATGGGAGGCGTCACCGCTGAGCGAGGGCCCCGGGGTGACCGACAGCAGATTGGTGCCCAGCGCGGCCAGCCGCCGGTTGAGATCCTCCGTGCTGGAGGTGGAGATACCTACCACGCCCACCATCGCCGCGATGCCGATGGCGATGCCCAGCGCGGACAGGAACACCCGCATCGGCCGGGCGCGCAGCCCGTACCCGCCCACCCGCAGCACATCGGCGGGGCTCATCCGGGCCGGGCGGGGCCGGTCGCCGCCGACCGCCCGGCGCCGCTCGCCGCTCATCGCGCCACCCCGGACCCGCTCGCGCCGCCCGTGCGACCCGTGCCACCCGGGCCACCGGAACCGCCCGTACCGCCCGCACCGATCGCCGGTGCCCCACTCGACGCGGCCGCCAGCTCCCGGCCAGCGACCGCGTCCCGGCCGCCGCCCACGTCCCGGCCCCCGGCGGCAGCCGAATCGTGTTCGATCCGCCCGTCCTTGAGCCGCACCTCGCGCGGCAGCGACGCCGCCACGTCCCGGTCATGGGTGATGACGACGACCGTGGTGCCCGCCTCGTTCAGCTCGTGCAGCAGCTCCAGCACGGTCGCCCCGGAGCGCGAGTCCAGCGCCCCGGTCGGCTCGTCGGCCAGCAGCAGCGGCGGATCGCCCAGCACCGCACGGGCGATGGCGACCCGCTGCTTCTCCCCGCCGGAGAGCTGATGCGGCTCGTGGTAGAGCCGGTGACCGAGCCCCACCCGGCGCAGCGCGGTCTCCGCCAGCAGCCGCCGCCGGCCGCGCGCAATGCCGCTGTAGAGCAGCCCGTCGGCCACGCTGTCCAGCACCGGGATGCCCGCGGTCAGATGGAACTGCTGGAACACGAAACCGATCGTCTTGGCGCGCAGCGCCGACAGCTCCCGGTCGCTCAGCTCCGCCACCGCGTGACCGTCCACCCGGACCTGGCCGGAGGTGGGCAGACTGAGCGTGCCCATGATGTTCAGCATGGTCGACTTCCCGGACCCGGAGGGACCGACGATCGCGACCAGTTCACCGCGCCCGATCACCAGATCCGTGTCGGCCAGCGCGACGACCTCCCCGTACCGCTGGGAGACCCCCGTCAGCTCGACGACGTGCGGCGTCACTTGGGCACCCCCACGTCCAGGCCCTCCTTGATGCCGGACCCCTTCACCTCGACCAGGCCACCCGCGAACATGCCCAGCTCCACCGACACCTGCTCGCTGCCGCCGCCGGGTGACGGCACCTCCAGCGCGTACCCGCCGCCCGGCCGTGCCGTCAGCGCGTTGACCGGCACCGCGAGGACGTCCCGGCGGCTGTCCGCCTCCAGGATCACGTCCACGGAGGCCGCCTGGTAGCGGCCCAGCTTGTCCTGGTCCTCGATCTTCAGCTGGACCGGGAGCGTCGCCTCGTCGGCGCCCTGGCCCTCGCCCGCGGCCGCGGATCCGGCCGCCGCGCTGCCCGGGGTGCCGATCCCGGTGACCTCGCCGAGCACCGTGGAGCCGTCCGGCAGCCGGACGGTGGCCTGGGAGCCCTCCTCCACCAGATCCTCGTGCTGCGGGTCCAGCTCCACGGAGACGATCCGCTCGGTGCCGGTCCAGGAGAGCACCTCGCCGCCGGCGACCGCGCCGGGCGAGGTGCTCAGCTCCGCGACCCGCCGCGCCCCGGACGCCACCACCGCGTCCCCGGGCCGTACGGTCCCGGTCTCCTCGGCGTTGAGATCCTCCTGCCAGTCCCGGACCGCGTCGGCGGTGCCCGAGGTGTACTCGTCGTTCACCTCGAAGCCGGTGTAGCCCAGCTCGGACAGATTGCGCTCCAGCAACTGCACATCGGCGCCCTCCACCCCGGGCTCCAAAGTCCGGTAGAACGGGATCGCCCCGTACAGCAGCGGCACCTTGCGCTCATTGACCCGGTACACGGTGTCCCCACGGGTGAGCGTGTCGCCCTCGCCGGGCACCCAGGTGATGAACTCGCCGTCGGCGGCGGGCGCCTGACCACCGGCCGCCTGTCCCGCCGCGGCGGCGGACGACCCGTCGGTGACGGCGGTCGGATCACCGTGCCCCAGCGTGCCGTCCACGGTCTCGGTGCTGGTCAGCGTCATCCGCTGGACCTTCGTCGTGGCGGCGGGCCCGTCCGGCGCGGAGGACGCGGAGGCGGTGTCGTCCCCGCTGAACACGCCGGTCGCGGCCAGCCCCGCGGCGGCGGCCACCGCTATCGCGACCACCACCAGCAGCGCGGTGCGCCGACGGCTGCGCCTGCGCCGCTCCACAGGCGGCTTCTCTGGGTCCTTGGCGTCCTTGGCGTCCTGGACGCCCGCCGGCCGAGGCTCCTCGGCGACGGCCGGCGCCCGATCCGTGTCGTCCTGCGCGACCGCCGGGACCCCGCCGGGCTCCACGACGGCCGGCAGGTGCCCGGTCTCGTCCTGCGTCGTCACTGGCCTCCGCCACCCTGGATCATCATGCCGCCGCCGGGCCACTTGTCCTGGCACGCGCTACGGGCCTGCTGGAAGGCCGGGTCGGCCATGCTCAGCCCGGCACCCGCGAAGTCGAGGCCCATCTGGCCGCCGTTGATCTCCGGGTCCGGGAAGTTGGGCACCCCGTTGGCCCGGATGCACTCCGCCCAGGCGGCCACCTTCGTGGGATCGAGCGGCTCGCCGCCCTGCTCCTGGCCCTGGGCCTGCGGTGCCTGGTCACGGCAGGCCTCCATGGCGCCCTGGAACTCGGCCGAATTGGTGTCGACGCCGCCCGCGTCCATGCGGACACCGCCATCAGCCTGCTGCGGGTCGGGGAACTCCGGCACGCCGTTGGCGCGCATGCACTCGGCGAACGCGAGAGCCTGGTCGAACTGGCTGTTCGGCGTCGCGGACGAGTCGGCGGCCACGTCGTCGGCGGCCTCCGACTCGCCGGAACAGCCGGTGATCAGCGCGCCCGTCAGCAGCAGGGATACGGGAAGAAGTACACGCCCGATCAGGGCGCGACGATGTGTGGAGAACATGCGGTGAGTTCTACGCCCGGCCCGGTTACACGCGGGGAACAACCGCGTCCACCTCTTTCACCCACCCCACCCGTTGTCACGCGTTATTCCCCTGTTATGGCCTGCGGGGCATCCTTGCCCGCATGAGAGTGCTGATTGTCGACGACCATCTCGAACTGGCCGAGACGATTGCCGCCGGACTGCGGCAGGAAGGCATGGCCATCGATCTGGCGCTGGACGGCCAGCAGGCGCTGGAACAGGCCACCGTGTACGACTACCACGTGATCGTGCTCGACCGGGACCTGCCGCTGATGCACGGCGACGAGGTCTGCCGGGCGCTGATCAAGCACGGCAGCCGGGCCCGTATCCTCATGCTCACCGCCTCCTCCACCATCGCCGACCGGGTCGACGGGCTGAGCCTGGGCGCCGACGACTATCTGACCAAGCCGTTCGCCTTCGCCGAACTCGTCGCCCGGATCCGCGCCCTGGCCCGCCGCGCCCACCCCGCCGTGCCCCCGGTGCTCACCCACGGCGATCTGTCGCTCTCCCCGGCCGAGCACACCGTCTGGCGCGGCGGACGCCAACTCGACCTCTCCCCGAAGGAGATGGCCGTACTCGAACTGCTGCTCGCCGCGCGCGGGGCGGTGGTCTCCGCGGAGGAACTCCTCGAACGGGCCTGGGACGACGCCACCGACCCCTTCACCAACACCGTCAAGGTGACCATCAGCCGGCTGCGCCGCAAGCTCGGCGACCCGCCCGTGATCGAGACGGTGCCGCATGTCGGATACCGGATCTGAGCCGGTGAGCCGGTTCCGTATCCGCTGGTCGGCCCGGCTCCGCCTCACCCTGCTCTACGGCACCCTGTTCCTCGCGTCCGGCGCGACCCTGCTGGCCGTCACCTTCCTCCTGGTGGTGCAGAGCCCCGCCTCCAAGGGCACCAAGCTCACGGCCACCAGCACCTGGCGCAACCCGGCGCTGCAAGAGATCTCGGCACGGGCCACGTTCGTCCTCGACCAGCAGCGCGAGGAGGCCCAGCGCACCCTGCTGACCCGCTCCGGGATCGCGCTGGGCGCCATGACCGGGATCTCCGGCGGCCTGGGCTGGGTGGTGGCCGGGCGGGTGCTGCGGCCGGTACGGGTGATGACCTCCCGCGCCCGGCGGATCTCCGCGCACAATCTGCACGAGCGGCTCGCCATGCCCGGCCCCCCGGACGACGAGCTGAAGAACCTCGGCGACACCTTCGACGGACTCCTCGCCCGGCTCGACGCGGCCTTCGACGCCCAGCGCCGCTTCGTCGCCAACGCCTCGCACGAACTGCGCACCCCGCTCACCCTGCAACGCACGGTGATCGAGGTCGCGCTCAGCAGCCCCGATCCCGACGTCAAGGCGCTGCGGGCGGTGTGCGAGCGGGCGCTGGCCATCGGGGAGGACCAGGAGCGGCTGATCGAGGGGCTGCTGACGCTGGCCAGCAGCCAGGGCGGGGTCTTCGCGACCGAGCCGCTGGACCTCGCCGAGATCGTCACCGGCGTCCTCGACGACCTCACGCCCACCGACCGCGCGGACGTCACCATGGACACGAAGCTCGCGGGCGCCACGACCGAGGGCAACGCCAGCCTGGTGGAGCGCCTGGTGACCAATCTGGTCGGCAACGCCCAGCGCTACACCAATTCCGGCGGCTGGATCCGGGTGACCACCGGCGTGCAGGGCGGCACCCCGCAGGTCCGGGTGGTGAACAGCGGCCCCGTGATCCCCCGCGAGTCCATCCCCCTGCTCTACCAGCCCTTCCAGCGCCTGGGCCATCGCTCGGCCCGCGCCTCCGGCCATGGCCTGGGCCTGTCCATCGTGGCCGCCATCGCCAGCGCGCACCGCGCCCGCATCCTCACCGAACAGGGCCCGGAGGGCGGCCTGGACATCACCGTGGCGTTCCCCCGCCGGGGCCAGGGCCTGTTCGAGCCACCGCCGCCGTGAGCGTGAGCCGATGAAGTGGCCGCGGGGGCGCGGCCCTCACGCAGGCCGCTGCAACACCGTCATGCTCCGGTCCACCAGCGTCAGCCGCTCGCCCGCCCGCACCTTGGGGCCCGTGCCGGGCGGCACCGGGTCGGGGCGTGCGGTGTCCACCACGATCTGCCACTGCTGCCCGTGGTCCACGGGCACCTCGAACTCCAGCGTGCGCGGCGAGGCGTTGAACAGCAGCAGAAAGGAGTCGTCGGCGATCCGCTCCCCGCGCGGCCCCGGCTCCGAGATCGCGCTGCCGTTGAGGAACACGGTCAGCGCCAGGGCGGGCGCCGAGTCCCAGTCCCGCTGGGTCATCTCCTTGCCCGAAGGGGTGAACCAGGCGATGTCGGACAGCTCGTCGTGGGTGCCCTCCACCGGCCGCCCGTGGAAGAAGCGCCGCCGCCGGAAGACGGGATGGTCCCGGCGCAGCCACACCATCGCCCGGGTGAACTCCAGCAGCCCCCCGTCGTCCGGGTCCGTCTTCCTCGGCCACCGCACCCACGCCAGCTCGCTGTCCTGGCAGTAGGCGTTGTTGTTGCCGTGCTGGGTGCGGGCGAACTCGTCGCCGTGGCTGATCATCGGCACCCCCTGGGACAGCATCAGCGTGGCGACGAAGTTGCGCATCTGCCGGGCCCGCAGCGCCCGTACCCCCGGTTCGTCGCTGTCGCCCTCCGCCCCGCAGTTCCACGACCGATTGTGGCTCTCGCCGTCCCGGTTGCCCTCGCCGTTGGCCTCGTTGTGCTTCTCGTCGTACGACACCAGGTCGCGCAGCGTGAACCCGTCATGGCAGGTGACGAAGTTGATCGAGGCCAGCGGACGCCGCCCGTCGTCCTGGTACAGATCGGAGGAACCGGTCAGCCGGGACGCGAACTCCGCGAGCGTGCGCGGCTCGCCCCGCCACAGGTCCCGCACCGTGTCGCGGTACTTGCCGTTCCACTCGGTCCACAGCGGCGGGAAGTTGCCCACCTGATAGCCGCCCTCGCCCACGTCCCACGGCTCGGCGATCAGCTTCACCTGGGAGACCACCGGGTCCTGCTGCACCAGGTCGAAGAACGACGACAGCCGGTCCACCTCATGGAACTGCCGGGCCAGCGTCGCCGCCAGATCGAAGCGGAACCCGTCGACATGCATCTCGGTCACCCAGTACCGCAGCGAGTCCATGATCAGCTGAAGCACGTGCGGCGAGCGCATCAGCAGACTGTTGCCGGTGCCGGTGGTGTCCATGTAGTAGCGGTGATCGGCCATCAGCCGGTAGTACGAGGCGTTGTCCAGGCCCTTGAAGGACAGCGTGGGGCCCAGATGGTTGCCCTCGGCGGTGTGGTTGTAGACCACGTCCAGGATCACCTCGATCCCGGCCTCGTGCAGCGCCTTGACCGCCGACTTGAACTCCAGCACCTGCTGCCCCCGGTCGCCCCAGGACGCGTACGCGTTGTGCGGGGCGAAGAAGCCGATGGTGTTGTAGCCCCAGTAGTTGTTCAGCCCCATGTCCACCAGCCGGTGGTCGTTCACGAACTGATGCACCGGCATCAGCTCCAGGGCCGTCACCCCGAGATCGGTCAGATGCCCGATGACCGCCGGATGGGCGAGCGCCGCGTAGGTGCCGCGCAGCTCCTCCGGCAGCCCCGGGTGCCGCATGGTCAGACCCTTGACATGGGCCTCGTAGATCACCGTGTGGTGGTACTCGGTCCGCGGCCGGCGGTCGTCGCCCCAGTCGAAGTACGGGTTCACCACCACCGACGACATGGTGTGCGGCGCCGAGTCCAGGTCGTTGCGCCGCTCCGGCGAGCCGAAGTGATAGCCGTACACCTCCTCGCCCCACCGCACCTGCCCGGCGACCGCCCGCGCGTACGGATCGAGCAGCAGCTTCGCCGAGTTGCAGCGCTGCCCGCGCTCCGGGACGTACGGCCCGTGCACCCGGAAGCCGTAGCGCCGGCCCGGCATGACGCCCGGCACATAGGCGTGCCGGACGAACGCGTCGGCCTCGCGCAGCTCCACGGCCGTCTCGGAGCCGTCGTCGTGCAGCAGACACAGCTCGACTCGGTCCGCGGCCTCCGTGAAGACCGCGAAGTTGGTACCGGCGCCGTCGTACGTGGCACCGAGGGGATACGCCTCTCCAGGCCAGACCTGCATGGTCACGACTCTTCCAGGTGCGGCCCCCAGCTGGGGGCGCCTTGCGCGCCGAGTCTCCACGAAAGTGAGGGAACCTCCCCTGACCCAGGTCCCTCTTACCGGGCGACCTGGCCCGCCGTGACCGGCGCGTCGCGCGGACGGCCGAGGCCGGCGCGCGACCGACCAGCGCCGTGCGCGGGGGCCGAACCCGATGGGGCAACACTCACTCCCGCGACACGAAGGGGGAGCAGGGGGAAATGTGCGCGAGATGATGCGCCGACACCTGGGCAAGGTGGTGGCCGGCGCGGGCATAGCCGTCGCCGGGACCGCCGCGATGGTCGCCGTCACGCTGCCGGGCACGGCCGGCGCCGACGACACACCGTCCGCCGCCCAGGGAACACAGCGGGCCGGGCAGGCCGAACAACCCGGACAGCCCGCCGACGGGGGCGCGGCGGGCGAGGAGAGCGGCGCGGTGGCACCCGGCACCGTCGAGGCGGCGCCCGAACAAGGCGAGCGCGGCAAGGGCCGCGACCCGCTCACCGACGACGAACTGCGCCGCGTCGAACAGATCGCGCTCGACCGGCAACTGCTGCGCTCCAGCGAGAGCGTGGAGGGGGACCGCGGCCCCGAACGGCTCGGCACCGACCTCGCCGAACCCGACACGGCCGACCTGGACAAGCCGGACGCGCCCCGCCGCGCCGACGTCTCGTTCTACGACTACAAGGACGACACCCTGGTCACCAGGACCGTCAACCTCGACACGGGCAAGGTCGAGCGGACCGGCACCCAGCGCGGCGTGCAGCCCCCGCTGACCCGCGCGGAGACGACGAGGGCGACCGAACTGCTGCTCGCCGACCCGCTCGGCGCGGGCCTGAAGGCCGACTACCAGGACGCCACCAGCAAGGCACTGACCTCCACCGACCAGCTGCGCGTGACCGCCATGGTGTACCGGGCCGCGCCCGGCGCCCGGTCCGCGGCGCTCGACACCTGCGGCGAGCAGCGCTGCGCCCGGCTGTTCCCGAAGGTGATCAATGGGCCCTGGATCGACGCCCGCTCCTTCGTGATCAACCTCAGCACCGGCAAGGTCGGCACGCTGAAGCCCTGACGGGACGTCCGCCTCCCTCCCCCCTCTCTCCGTTCGTCTTCCTCACTCCTTACGCAAGGGAGTAGTTCCTTCATGCGTGTCAACAGAATCAGCCGTGCCCGCACGGCCTCGGCGGGCCTCGCCCTGGCCGCCCTCACCGGCGGGCTCACGGCCGGTGCCGGACCCGCCGCCGCCCAGCCCCGCGCCGCCGCCCCGGCCCCCGCGTGCAGCGCCGCCTACCGCATCGAGCAGAAGCTCACGAGCGGCACCACCTGGCGGATGTGCTGGCGCTACGAGAGCAAGGCGGGCCTGGTCCTGGAGGACGTCTCCTACCAGCCCCCCGGCGAGACCAGGCCCATCAAGGTCCTGGGCAGCGCCAAGCTCGGCCAGATCCATGTGCCCTACGACGACGGCAAGAACGAGTACGACGACCTCACCAGCACTTCTTCGGCTCCGGGCTGCTGCCGCTGACCCCCGCCGAATGCCCCGGCGGAAAGATCCGCACGGTCCGCGTGCCCGAGGCGTGGGACCCGCAGAACGCGGACGTCAAGGGCCTGTGCACCACCACACGCGCGCGCGGACACGCGTACCGCATGCAGGGCGACACGGCCGGCAAGGTCTACCAGAAGCAGGGCACCGACCTGCTTGTGTACACGGTCAACCAGGTCGGCTGGTACGAGTACATCACCGAGTGGCGCTTCGCGGACGACGGCACCATCACCATGAACGTCGGCGCCACCGGCTCCCTCGCGCCCGATGACTACGACGCCGGTGACGGCCGTGGCTGGCCCATCGGCAAGGACGCCACGTCGTACGCCACCAGCCACAGCCACAATGTCTTCTGGCGGCTCAACTTCGGCCTGGACGGCTCCTCCAGGGCCCGCGTCGAGCAGTACGACTCCAAGGTGAGCCCGGCCACGGCCGGCCGCGGCCCGACCAACAGAACCACCCTCACCAAGATCACCAAGGAGCTGGCCGGGGACAGCAAGAACATGCGCTGGTGGCGCGTGGTCAGCAACACCGGCAAGAACAAGGACGGCCACCGCCGCTCCTACGAGATCGTCCAGGGCCCCACCAGCACGTACCCGGGCCGGTCCTTCTCCCAGCACGACGTGTACTTCACGCAGCACAACAAGTGCGAGCAGTTCGCCAGCAACAACCCGCTCGACTGCGGCACCGGCGCGGGCAAGAGTGTCGACAAATGGGTCAATGGCCAGACCCTCACCAACCCCGTGACCTGGGTCAACGTCGGCTTCCACCACATAGCGCGCGACGAGGACCAGCAGCCCATGCCGGTGCACTGGCAGGGCTTCTCCCTGGTCCCGAGGGACGTGACCGCTATGAATCCGCTCACGCCCAAGGAGCTGGCCGGTCAGAACGGTCAGGTCCGCGGCGGCCGTTGAGAAACGACCCTGTCCATCCGGCTGCACCGCCCACCGCTCCCGGAGTACCCTTCCTTGATCGTTGACACAGGGACAGCTCGGGGGAGCGGAAGGCGGTGCGCGGGTGGGCTCGGGTGGGCTGGAGTTGCCCCCTGGTGACGACCGTCACGAGGGCAACGCGGCGGATGTCCAGCCCGGCACGGTGTCCCTGGCCCGGCCGATGGGGACCGGGTCCATAGGCTCCGAGCTGGACTGGGGCGCCGAGCACTGGCTGGAGGTGCGTACCCGCGCCCAGCGCGCCGGCCGGGCCTACATCTGGCTGAACCTCGTCGAACAGCGGCTGCGCGCGGTGGTCTCCGCCCTGATCCGCCCGATCTACGAGCCCGTCCACGGGGATGACTGGGTGGTCGCCGCCGCCGGGCCCGCGGGCCAGGAATGGGTGCAGCGCGCGGTCGCCGTCCGCGAGGTCAGCCGCCGCAAGGGCTATCTGCTCGACCCGGACGACGACAACGTCCTCAGCTTCCTCACCCTCCCGCAGCTGCGCGAGCTGATGGTGCAGCACTGGCCGTGCTTCGAGCCGTACCTCGACGACCGCCGGGACGTCGAGCTGGCGCTCGACGAGTTGGAGGTCACCCGCAATGTCGTCTCCCGCAACCGCGCGCTGTCCCAGGCCGTGCTGAACCAGGCCGAGCGGGCCTCCGCCCGGCTGCTGGAGATGCTCGGCGCGGGCGGTGACGTGCCCTCCGCGCGACGGCTGCCGACGGACGCCGTGGAGGACCTGGTCGGCGACCGCTACGCGGACGTGGTGGCCGTCCACTCCGACCGGGTGCGGCTGCTGCGCCGGTTCCCGGCCGAGGACATCTTCGGCGGCGCCCGCCGCCTCGACGCCCTCGGTATCGGCCTGAACCTGCTGGTGCAGAACTTCTCCGGCCGCCGCCTGGTCCGCCTCGCCGAGGCCGGCTGCCGGGCCCGTCTGCTGTTCCTCAACCCCGCCTCCAGCGCGGTCAAGCGCCGCGAGCGCGAACTGGGCCTCAAGCGCGGCGAGCTGAGCCGCGCGGTGGAGATGAACATCCTGCACATGCGCCGGGTCCGCGCCCGGCTGCGCGACCCCGGCGCCTTCGAGATCCAGGTGTACGACGAGACCCCGCGCTTCACCGCGTACCTCGTCGACGGCGACGGCAGTGACGGCATCGCCGTCGTCCAGTCCTATCTGCGCGCCACCCGGGGCATGGAGGCACCGGTCCTGGTCCTGCGCAACAGCGGCCGCCTCGTCAAGCCCGACGACCCCGCTGACGCGGACGAGGGCGGTCTCTTCCCGACCTACCGCGAGGAGTTCGAACTGGCCTGGGCGGATTCCCGGCCGGTGTCGTGAACGGGGCGGGGGCGGCCAAGCGGAACCTGCTCCTCTGATTGTCAGTGCCCCGTGCGAAGGTGGAGATCACTGGGGGAGAGCACCACCAAGAAGAGGGGACCTGTCATGGCCTGGCACCGGGAGCTGCTGATCGGCTTCGACCTGGAGACGACGGGGACGGACCCGTGCGAGGCGCGGATCGTCACGGGCGCCGTGATCGAGGTCCGCGCCGGGCAGGTCCTGGGACGCCGGGAGTGGCTCGCCGACCCGGGCGTCCCCATCCCGCCCGACGCGGTCGCGGTGCACGGCATCACCGGCGAGCGCGCGGCGGCGGAGGGCCGCCCGGCCGACCAGGTGACCGACGCCATCGCCGCCGCGCTGACGACGTACTGGAAGACGGGCGTCCCGGTCGTCGCCTACAACGCGACGTTCGATCTGACGCTGCTCAGCGCGGAGCTGCGCCGCCATGGGCTGCCGTCGCTGCGCGAGCGGCTCGGGGGCGAGCCCGCGCCGGTCATCGACCCTTACACCATCGACCGCTGGGCCGACCGCTACCGGCGTGGCAAGCGCAACCTCGAAGCGGTCTGCGCGGAGTACGGCGTCCGGCTGGACGCCGCTCACAACGCGACGGCGGACGCGGTCGCCGCGGCGCGGCTCGCCCGCGCGATAGCCGTCCGGCATCCCAAGGTCGCGTCCCTCGGCCCGGCCGAGCTGCACCACCGCCAGGTGGAGTGGTACGCCGAATGGGCGGCGGACTTCCAGCACTTCCTGCGGGGGAAGGGGGAGGCGGGGGCGGTGGTGGACACGACGTGGCCGATACGGGAGCTCACGGGGACGGTTTGAGGGGGCGCGCGGGTCGTCCGGGTGCGGCTGAGGGGGGCGTGCGGGTTGTCCGGGTGCGGTTGAGGGGGCCGCGCTGGTCGTCCGGGTGCGGCTGAGTGGGGGCTGGTCGCGCAGTTCCCCGCGCCCCTGGGGGCGTTGGGGTTAGCCCGCCGCTATCTGGCGTAACTGCGGGCAGTCGTGCCGCAGGGCGGCACGGGTGGGCGCGGCGGCGCCCTGTCGCGCCGGGTTGCGTCACGCCCCGACGTGAGCCCTGACGCCGGTTCAGAAGGGGTACCAGCGCACCGACTCATCCCCCTCCCGCAGGGACCGCACGCGGCGGCGGAACTCCGCCAGGGCCGCGGGATTGGCGGGCGCATGCTGCGCCACCCACGCGCAGCTCGCCGTCTCCCGGGCCCTCCGCAGCACCCCGCACCCCTCCCACTCCCGTACATCCCACCCATAGGCCGAGACGAACGACTCGTAGTCGCCGGCAGACAGGCCATACCGGTCGCGCGACAGCGCCATCACCACCAGATCATGCTCACGCAGATCCGAGGAGAAGGTCTCCAGGTCCACCAGGACCGGCCCACCGGGCCCGACATGGACATTGCGCGGCAGCGCGTCCCCATGGATCGGCCCAGGGGGCAGACGCGGCGTCAGCCCAGCCGCAGCGGCAGCGAACCCGTCCCGCCGCTCCCGCAGATACGCCGCGTCCGCCGCATCGACCGCGTCCCCGGCCAGCCGCAGCCACCGTTCCACCCCACCCAGCAGTTCCCGCCGGGGAAGCGCGAAGGAAGGAGCGGGCAGTGCGTGCACCACCCGCAGCAGTTCGGCCAGATCCCGCGGCCCGGCGGCCCGTACGGCGTCCGGCAGCCGCCACCACACCGTCACCGGATGCCCCGCCACCAGCCGCGGCTCGGCCTCCGCGGCCCGCACCGCCGGCACCCCCGCGTCGGCCAGCCACCCCGCGACAGCCACCTCCCGCCGCGCCCGGTCGAGCAGCTCGGCGTCGCGCCCCACCTTGACGACCAGGTCACCGGCGGCGAACACGGCGTTCTCCCCGAGGGCGAGCAGCCGCGCGTCCCGCACCGGTCCGGGCAGCACCCCCGCCTGGCCCAGTACGTCCCGCGCCCGAGCCTCGTCCATCGTCCGCCTCCGTGATCGCTTCCCTGCCGCGCCGACCGGGGTCGTGTTCCCGCCACGCACCGGCCAGTGTCGCATTCGCACAGGTCACGGTTGGCGCGCGGTGTCTTGACGGCCCCGGTCGCGTTCACGACCATGACGGGGGCCCGCCGGGTCCCGAGCGTCACGAACCGTGCGAAGGAGCCGCCGCGTGACACCGGAGCCGCTGACGTGACCCTGGCGACCGAGGCCGAGCGCCCGGCCGGCCGCGCACCCGGGTCCCCGGCGCCCCGGCGGCGGCCCACCGGCCACGGCGGCTGGTTCCTGGTGCTGCCCGCCCTGATCCCCATCCTGCTGCTGAGCGTCGGCCCACTGCTGTACGGGATCCTGCTGGCGTTCACGGACGCACAGTCGGGCCGGACCGAGCCCACCCAGTGGATCGGCACCCTCAATTTCCAGGATCTGCTCAAGGACGGCCTGTTCTGGGAGTCGTTCCGGATCGGGCTGGTGTGGGCCGCCGGGGTGACCGTGCCGCAGTTCCTGCTGGCCCTCGGCCTCGCCCTGCTGCTCAACGAGCGGCTGCGGCTGCGCTGGCTCGCCCGCGCCCTGGCCATCGTCCCGTGGGCGATGCCCGAGGTCGTCGTCGCCATCATGTGGCGGCTGGTCTACAACCCGGACGCCGGCATCCTCAACGAGACCCTGCGCGACCTCGGCCTCGGCGACGGCCACGACTGGCTCGCCTCGCTCGGCACCGCCCTGCCCGCGGTGATCGTCGTAGGGATCTGGGCCGGTATGCCGCAGACCACGGTCGCCCTGCTCGCCGGGCTCCAGAACACCCCGCGCGAACTCCACGAGGCCGCCGCCCTCGACGGCGCCGGCGCCTGGCGCCGCTTCCGCACGGTCACCTGGCCCGCCCTGCGCCCCATCGCACTCGCCATCACCGCGCTCAATCTGATCTGGAACTTCAACGCCTTCGCCCTGGTCTACGTCCTCACCAGCGGCGGCCCCGGCGGGCGCACCCGGCTGCCGATGCTCTTCGCCTACGAAGAGGCGTTCCGCTACGGCCAGTTCGGCTACGCGGCGGCCATGGGCTGTGTGATGGTCGCCCTGATCTCGATCGCGCTCGCCGTCTTCCTGGGCGGCCGGCTCAAGGGAGGCGAGGAGTCATGAGGACCCGTACGGCGACCCGCGTGGGCCAGTACGCGGCCCTGCTCGGCTATCTCGTCTTCCTCGCCTTCCCGTTCCTGTGGCTGCTGTCCACCGCGTTCAAACCGCCCCGGGAACTCGGCAGTCTGCACCCCACCTGGATCCCGGACCGGCCCACGCTCGACAATTTCCGCCAGGCGTTCGAGGAGCAGCCCTTGCTGCGGGCCGGGCTCAACTCCCTGCTCGCGGCGGTCGCCGCCGCCCTGGTCGCCGTACTGGTGGCGACGCCCATGGCGTACGTCATGGCCCGGCAGCGCGGCCGGCTGGCGCGGGCGGCGAGCGGGTGGGTGGTGGTCAGCCAGGCGTTCCCGTTCGTCCTGGTGATCATCCCGCTGTTCCTGGTGCTGAAGAATCTGCGCCTGATCGACTCGGTGCCGGGCCTGGTGCTGGTGTATGTGGTGTGGGCGCTGCCGTTCGCGCTGTGGATGCTGACCGGATACGTCCGGGCGGTGCCGGTGGAGCTGGAGGAGGCGGCGGCCGTCGACGGGGCGGGTCGGCTGCGCACCCTGGTGTCGGTGACGGCGCCGCTGCTCGCGCCGGGCATCGTGGCGACGGCCCTGTTCGCGTTCATCACGGCGTGGAACGAGTTCTTCTTCGCGCTGGTGCTGCTGAAGACCCCGGAGAAACAGACACTGCCGGTGATCCTCACCCACTTCATCGGCGCGGAGGGCGTCGCCGACCTCGGCCCGCTCACCGCCGCGGCCGTCCTCGCCACCCTGCCCTCGCTGGTCGTCTTCGCGGTCATCCAGCGCCGGATCACGGGCGGCATGGTCGCCGGGGCGGTGAAGAGCTGATGCGCCGGACCGCCCGGGGAGCCCGGCTGGGCGCGGCCCTCGCGACCGCCCTGACCCTGCTGCTGGCCGGCTGCTCCGGCGACGGAGGGGACACGGGCCCGGACGGCCGGATCACCCTGCGCTTCCAGTCCCTGGCCTGGCAGGACGAGTCCGTCGCGGTGAACAAGGAACTGGTGGCGGAGTGGAACGCCACCCACCCCGACGTACAGGTGGAGTACGTCCAGGGCAGCTGGGACAGCGTGCACGACCAGTTGCTGACCTCCTTCGAGGGCGGTGAGGCGCCGGACATCATCCACGACGCGTCCGACGACCTCGCGGACTTCGCGTACGGCGGCTACCTGGCCGACCTGACCGGGCTGCTGCCGGACCGGCTCAGGTCCGAGATCCCGCCCCACACCTGGCGGACGACCACCTTCGGCGACGGGATCTACGGGGTGCCGTTCCTCCAGGAGCCCAGGGTGCTGATCGCCAATGCGCGATGGCTGGCGGAGTCAGGGGTACGGATCCCGACGCCGGAGACCCCCTGGACCTGGACGGAGTTCCGTACCATCACCAAGTCCCTCTCCGGGGACGGAAAGTACGGCGTGGCGTGGCCCCTGAAGGACCCCGTCTCCGCCACCCTCAACCTCTCCCTCTCGACCGGCGGGCAGCTCTTCCACCGGGGCGCCGACGGCAAGGTCACCATCCGCTACGAGCCGGGCGACGCGGTGGTGCCGGACACCGTCCGCGCCCAGGTCGAGACCGACGGCAGCGCCTCACCCACCACCCTCGGCAGCGGCGGTTCCGACACCCTGCCCGGCTTCTTCGGCGGCAGGTACGCGATGGTCCCGCTCGGCTTCTCCTACCGGCAGCAGATCGTGCAGCAGGCCCCGGAGGGCTTCGACTGGCAGGTGCTGCCCGCGCCCGCCGGGACGGACGGCCTGACCCAGGGCGTCAGCCCGCAGACCCTGTCCATCGCCGCCGACAGCCCGCATCAGCGGGAGGCGGCGGCCTTCCTCGACTTTCTCCTCCAGCCGGACAACATGGTCCGGCTCGCCCTCGGCGACTGGATGCTCCCGACCGGCACGACCGCCCTCGCCGACCCGGCCCTGCACACCCCCGACCACGACTGGGCCACCGGCACCGCCCTCGCCCCCCATCTGCGCCCCGCCCCCGCCCAGTCCGTACGGGGCTACCCCGAATGGAAGGACAAGGTGGCCACCCCGGCCCTCCAGGAGTACTACAGCGGAGCGATCGACGCGGCCGACCTGGAACACCGCCTGGAAACCGACGGCAACCTGGTACTGGCCCGCTACCAGCGCTGACCTGGGGCCCCAGGGGCGGGCCGGTCCGAAATTCGTTTGCACCCCCCGCCGCCCCTGCCTAGCGTGCTGTCCGTGGCAGGATGCAACGCAATTTTCTTCTCCGGTCTTGGCCGGGGCTGCACGCACTACACCCGAGTGCGTGGTTGCCCCGAAGCCCTGACCGGGCCGGGGCGCGACACCCGCTGATCCAGGGTCCTCACGACCCGCGCGGGCCACCTTCGCCACCCCTCTTTCTCTCTTTCTGTCTTCCGGTCAGGGCCTTCGGCTGCCCATTTCCCCTTTCACGGAAGACAAGGACCCGCAGGCATGGCCCGCCCGCCGCGCACCTCCCGTGCGCTCTCGCAGAATTTCCTCACCGACCGAGCCGCCGCCGAACGGCTCGCCCGACTCGCCGTACCGCACGGCGACCCCGCCCCCCTCGTCCTGGAAGTGGGCGCCGGGAACGGCGCGTTGACCCGCCACCTGGCCCCGCGCTGCCGGGAACTGCGCGCCTACGAGATCGACCGGCGTCTGATCCCCGCACTGCGCACCGGCTTCGACGGCACCCCGCATGTCCAGGTCGTCGCGGGCGACTTCCTGGCCGTCCGCCCGCCGCGCACGCCCTTCTCGGTCGCCGGGAACGTGCCGTTCTCCCGTACGGCCGACGTCGTGGACTGGTGTCTGCGGGCCCCCGCGCTCACCGACGCGACCCTGCTCACCCAGCTCGAATACGCCCGCAAGCGCACCGGCGACTACGGCAGCTGGACCCTGCTGACCGTGCGCAGCTGGCCGCGCTACGAATGGCGGCTGCTCGCCCGGGTCGGCCGCCGCAGCTTCACTCCGGTGCCGCGCGTGGACGCCGGGATCATCCGGATCGAGCGGCGCGGCACACCGCTGGTCGACGCCGAGGCGTACGCGAGCTGGCGCGGGCTGGTGGAGCTGGGCTTCACCGGGGTCGGCGGCAGTCTGCACGCCTCCCTGCGGCGGGCGCACCCCCGGCGCCGGGTGGACGCGGCGTTCCGTGTGGCCCGGATCGACCCGCGAGCGCTGGTGGGGGAGGTGCCACCGGCCCGCTGGCTGCGGCTGCACGAGGTGCTGTGCTGACCGCGCGGGGGAGCGGCGCCACGCCGGACACCTCGTTCCTCACCTTGTTCCTCACATTGCACGAGACGTCTCGTCTCGCATAGGGTGGGTCGTATGACGACCCCCACCCACCTCGCCATGTTCTCCATCGCCGCCCACGGCCACGTGAACCCCAGCATCGAGGTCATCCGCGAGCTGGTCGCGCGGGGCCACCGGGTGACGTACGCGATCCCGCCGGCCTTCGCGGAGCGGGTCGCGGAGACCGGCGCCGAGGTGAAGCCGTGGAACTCCACGCTGCCGGGTCCAGACGCGGACCCCGAGGCGTGGGGTTCCACCCTGCTGGACAACGTGGAGCCGTTCCTGGACGACGCGATCCAGGCACTGCCCCAACTGCGCGCCGCCTACGAGGGCGACGAACCGGACCTCGTGCTGCACGACATCGCCGCCTACCCGGCACGGGTCCTTGCCCACCGCTGGGGCGTCCCCGCGATCTCGCTCTCGCCGTCCCTCGTCGCCTGGGAGGGGTACGAGACCGAGGTCGCCGAGCCGATGTGGGCCGAGCCCAAACGGACCGAACGCGGCAGGGCGTACTACGCCCGCTTCCGGACCTGGCTGGAGGAGAACGGCGTACCGCTGCACCCGGACGACTTCGGGGGCCGCCCGGACCGTTCGCTGGTGCTGATCCCCAAGGCCCTCCAGCCGCACGCCGACCGGGTCGACACCTCCGTGTACACCTTCGTCGGCGCCTGCCGGGGCGACCGCCGCGCCCAGGGCGACTGGCGGCGCCCGGCCGGTGCCGGAAAGGTCGTCCTGGTGTCGCTGGGCTCCGCCTTCACGAAACAGCCCGCGTTCTACCGGGCCTGTCTGAGCGCCTTCGGCGACCGGCCCGGCTGGCATCTCGTCCTCCAGATCGGCCGGCATGTGGACCCCGCCGAACTGGGCGAGATCCCCGCCAACGCCGAGGTGCACGCCTGGGTTCCTCAACTGGCGATCCTGCGCGAGGCCGACCTGTTCATCACCCACGCGGGCGCCGGCGGCAGCCAGGAGGGACTGGCGACGGCCACCCCGATGATCGCCGTACCCCAGGCGGCCGACCAGTTCGGCAACGCGGAGATGCTGCAGACGCTCGGCGTCGCCAAGGTCCTCCCCACGGAGGAGGCCACCGCCGACACCCTGCGCACCCTCGCCGAGGACCTGACCACCGACCCGAAGGTGCGGGCCCGTCTCCGGGAGATCCAGGCCGAGATGACCGACGAGGGCGGCACCCGCCGGGCGGCGGACCTCATCGAGGCCGAATTGGCTGCCGCCGGGCTCCGGGCAGGGAAGGGCTAGGCGGGTTTCCTGGAGGGGTCGCCCCTGGGTGGGTCCCCCACGGGAGGGTTTGCCCCTGGGTGGGTCCCACCCCCGCGCGCCGAAGGGCCCGCCCCGTTCTCCCCCGAGAACCGGCGGGCCCTTCCGCGCCCGGCGCTACCCCCGCTACACCTTCACCGTCACCCCCTCCTCCCGAGCCTCCCCGCGCGGACTGACCGGCTCCGGGGTCTCGTCGTGGGTGAGGTCGGGCAGGCGGCGGAGCCAGCTCGGGAAGTACCAGTTGCGTTCGCCCAGCAGGGCCATGACCGCCGGGAGCAGCACGCCCCGGATGATCGTCGCGTCGATCAGGACCGCCGCCGCGAGGCCCACCCCCATCTGCTTCATGGACTGCATGGACAGCGTGCCGAAGATGGCGAAGACGGCGACCATGATGACGGCGGCGCTGGTGACGACCCCCGCCGTGGTGACCACACCGTGGGTGATCGCGTCCTTCGTGGTGCGCCCCCGCAGCCGCGCCTCGCGGATCCGGGAGACCACGAACACGTGGTAGTCCATCGACAGGCCGAACAGGATCACGAACAGGAACAGCGGCAGCCAGCTGACGATCGCGCCGACGCCCTCCGCGCCCACCAGGGACGCGCCCCAGCCATGCTGGAAGACGGCGACGAGAATCCCGTAGGCCGCGCCCACCGACAGCAGGTTCAGCACGATCGAGGTGATCGCGACGGTCAGCGAGCGGAACGACAGCAGCATCAGCACGAACGCGAACAGGATCACGAAGACGAACACCGGGACGACCGCGCCCACCAGCTGATCGCTGAAGTCCTTGGACCCCGCGACCTGACCGGTGATCGGCGCCTCGACGCCCTCGACCTCGCCGAGCGTCGCGGGCCGCACCTCGTCGCGCAGGATGTCCAGGCTCGCGCCCGCCTTGTCCAGGTCGGAGCCGCCGACCAGCGGGACATAGACGAACGCGAGGTTCTCCTCGTCGTGCACGCTGATCTCGACCGGCCCGCGCGAGGCACCCGAACTGATCGCCTGCTCACGGAAGCTGGCCAGCGCATCCCGCACCTCGGGCGCGTTGATGTCGTCGGCCTTCACCACCACCTCGGCGGGATCCGAACCGCCAGGGAAGGCCGTGTTGACCCGGTCGTACGTCTGCACGATCGGCAGCGAGTCGCCGAACTCCTGGTCCAGGGTGAGGTCCTGGGTCTTCATGCCGACCGCGGGCGCCGCCACCGCCAGCAGCGCGCCGACCGCCACCACGACCGACACCACCGGCCGGGCCAGCACGCCCTTGAGGACCGCGCTCCAGAACCGGCTCCCGCTGTTGCCCGCCGCGCTGCGACGGCGCAGGAACGGCACCCTGCCCCTCTCCACCCGCTCACCCAGCAGCGAGAGCACCGCCGGGAGCACGGTCACCGAGCCGACCATCGCGACCGCGACCACGATCAGCGAGGCCAGGCCCATCGCCTCGAACTCGGCGATCCCGGTGAACAGCATCCCCGCCATGGCGACACACACGGTGACGCCCGAGACGACGATCGCGCGTCCGCTGGTCGCGGCGGCGATCTGCAACGCCGTCTGCGCGTCCCGGCCGGCCTGCCGCTCCTCGCGCTCCCGGCGCAGATAGAACAGGCAGTAGTCGACGCCGACCGCCAGACCGACCAGCAGCATCACGGAGTTGGCGGTGTCGCTCATCGGCATCAGATGGCTCACCAGGCCCATCAGGCCCATCGTGGCGATGATCGCGGTGATCGCCAGCAGCACCGGCACCAGGGCCGCCACCAGCGCGCCGAACGCGATCAGCAGAATGCCCAGCGCCACCGGCACCGCCGAGTACTCGGCCTGCTTGAAGTCGTCGCCGAACGCCTGGTCGAACGTCTTCATCATGCTGGCGCCGCCGATCTCCTCGATCCGCAGCGACTCATGCTCGCGCTGGACCTCCCCGACCGCGTCCAGCACCGGCTGCACCCGCTCACCGGCCGTCTCGGAGTCCCCGCGCATGTCGAACTGCACCAGCGCGCTGCGCCCGTCCTCCGAGATGGTCCGCGTGTCGTACGGGGAGGTGATGCCCGTGACCTCCCCGGTCGCGTCGACGGCCTCGACCACCGCGTCGACGGCGGCGCGGAACTCACCGTCCGTGGCGGTGAGCGAGCCGTCCTTCGTCTGGATCAGCACCGTCTCACTGGCCGGTTCCTCGATCCCGGCGTCCTCGATCAGCTTCGCCGCGGTCTGTGTCTCCCCCTTGAGCTGCTCGCTGTCCTTGACCTCGACCGTGCCCGCCGCGGAACCGAGCCCCATCGCCAGCGCCACGAACAGCACCCAGATCCCCACGGCGGCCCAGCGATGCCGGGCACTCCAGCCGCCGGCCCGCGCGGCGATGCCCCGCACTCTCCTGCTTCGGTTCCCCATGACGGGCCTGCCCCCTCGTGCCCGGTGGCCGCCTGCTGCCGCCACCCCTCGCATCGAAGGTATGAGCGGGATAAAGCCATCTCGTCGTACTGCCCGGTGAAAGAAGAGGCGCCCGGATCATCCCTGCGTACCCCGGTCCGTCCGCTTCGGGGAGGACGGCGAAGGGCATGGGTCCCCTACACCTATCGGGGGTCCACGGGGCGCGGATCAGGGTCCGGTCCGTTCATGGACATCCGGGTTTGTCGTGACGGGAGCCCTGTCTGACATGTCACAGGTGCGTGAAGTGGTTGATCCGGGGCCCGTTTTTCGGCCAGAGTGCGCGGAGCACCACCGGCCGTCGTGCCCGCCCCCACGGGGCACGACGGCCGCATAGGGTGGCCCGATGACACGGACGACCTATGCGGCGCTGCTGCGCGGGATCAACGTCGGCGGCAGCCGCAAGGTCCCGATGGCCGAACTGCGCACCCTGATGGAGGGTCTGGGCCATGTCGGGGTCCGGACCTACCTCCAGAGCGGCCAGGCCGTGTTCACCGCGTCCCACGGCGACGAGGAGTCGCTCGCCGCGGAACTCGCCCAGGCCATCGAGCGGCACTTCGGATTCCCGGTCGGCCTCCTGGTCCGCGACCACGCCTATCTGAAGACGATCGCCGACGCCTGCCCCTACCCGGCCGCCGACCTGGAGGCCAGGCAGCTCCACGTCACCTACTTCTCCGGGCCGGTGGACGACTCCCGCTACACGGACCTCGACCGCGCGGCCTTCCTCCCCGAGGAGTTCCGCCTCGGCGACCGAGCCCTCTACCTCTACGCCCCGAACGGCCTCGGCCGCTCCAAACTCGCCGACACCCTGGCCAGCCCACGCCACACCAGGGGCCTGACCGCCACCACCCGCAACTGGAACACGGTCCGCAAACTCATCGAACTGACCACCAGCACCGAGAGCCGGTAAACAGGCGGTACGGCCAAGGCTTTGAGGGGCGCGGGGAACTGCGCGAGCAACCACGGACAACCCGCACCCCGCGAGCCTCCTCAGGCACCCACGGACGACCCGTACCCGGCGAACGCGGCCTGGGGCTTCGCCCGCTCATACCGCCCCAGCACCACCCGAGCCACCTCGACAGAATCCCCCAGCACGTCCGCGAGGACCTCCGCCCCGGCCGCCCCCCGCGCGATCCGATCCGGCAGAAACCCCGGCGCCAGCACATACGGCGCCACAGCCACCCGCGCACAGCCCAGCGCCCGCAGCCGCGCCACCGCGTCCTCGGTCCGCGGCAGCCGCGCCGACGCGAACGCCGGCCGCACGGCGTACCACCCGCTGCGCCACCACTCCCGCGCGATCGACTCGATCACCGCGATGGCCTCCGGGTCGGTGGACCCGGCGGAGGCCAGCACCACCCCCGTCGACGCCTTGTCGGCCGGCGTCAACCCGGCCTCGTACAGCCGTCGTTCCAGCGCGGAGAGCAGCAGCGGGGACGGGCCGAGGACCTCGGCCTGCCGGATCCGCAGCCCCGGCGGAGCCTCCCGCAGTACCGCCGGGATGTCCGCCTTCGCATGGAACGCCCGGGTCAGCAGCAGCGGCAGCGCCACCACGTCCCGTACCCCCTCCGCCGCCAGCGAGCGCAGCACCCCCCGCACCGAGGGGATGTTGAAGTCCAGGAACCCGGTCTCCACGCGCAGCCCCGGCCGCAGCGACCGTACGCGCTCCACGAGGGCGTGCACGGTCGCGGCGTGCCGCGGATCACGGCTGCCGTGGGCGATGACGAGGAGCACGGGTTCCTGGACCATGGCGATCAGCTCTTCACGAGCAGCCCGCGGCTGCGCAGCACCCGCCGCTCCAGCGGACTGAAGATCAGCAGGTCGATGGCGATACCGACGGTCAGGATCAGCAGGATCGCGAGGAACACCATGGACATGGAGCTGGTGTTGCGCCCGTTCTCCAGCAACTGGCCGAGCCCGACGCCGAGATCCGGCGAGGACGCGATGATCTCGGCGGCCATCAGCGACCGCCAGGAGAACGCCCAGCCCTGCTTCAGACCGCCCAGATAGCCCGGCAGCGCGGCCGGCATCACGATGTGCCAGGTGCCCTTCAGCCCCGTCGCGCCCATCGTGCGGCCCGCCCGCAGGAACAGCGGCGGCACCTGGTTCACGCCCGACACCAGCCCGTTCGCGATGGACGGCACCGCGCCGAGCAGGATCACGGCGTACATCATCTGGTTGTTCAGGCCCAGCCAGATCACGGCCGGCGGCACCCACGCCACCGACGGCAGCGACTGGAGCCCGGACAGGATCGGGCCGATGGCGGCGCGCACGAACCGGACCCGCGCCACCAGCAGCCCCAGCGGGGTGCCGATCGACAGCGCGAGCAGGAAGCCGAGCAGACCGCGCGAGACACTCGTCCAGATGTAGCCGATGAGATCGCCCTTGAGCCAGGCGCTCTCGACCTCGCTCCACACATCCCCGGGCGAGGGCAGCTTGCTCGGGTCGTCGACCACGCCGAACGAGATCAGCGCCTGCCACACCGCCACCACCAGCGCGATGGCGGTGACCGGCGGCAGAACCTTCTGCACCAGGGTGGTGCGCCACGGCGTACGGCCGGTCTGGACCGTGTCCAGGGCGTCGAGTCCCGCCTCGACACCGGCCTGATCGTGGCGGTCCCGGGTGTCCTTGCCGTCTCTGCCGTCCTTGGCGACGGAGGTGTCAGTGCTGGCCATGACGGCGGATCTCCCCACGCAGTTCTTCGGTGATCTCCCGGGACAGCTCCGCGACATCCGCGTCCTCGATGCGGCGCGGCTGCGGAATGCCCACGGTCCATTCGCGGGCGATCCGGCCCGGCCGCGACGACAGCAGCACCACCCGCTGCGCGAGCCGCACCGCCTCGCGCACGTTGTGCGTCACGAACAGCACCGAGACGCCCGTCTCGCTCCAGATCCGGGTCAGCTCGTCGTGCAGCACGTCCCGGGTGATCGCGTCGAGCGCCGCGAACGGCTCGTCCATCAGCAGCAGCCTGCTGTCCTGCGCCAGCGACCGGGCCAGCGCGACCCGCTGGCGCATCCCGCCGGACAGCTCGTGCACCCGCTTGCCGTACGCCCCCTGGAGCCGGACCAGCGCCAGCAGTTCCTCGGCGCGCTCGCGCCGCGCCGGCTTGGCCACCCCGCCGAGCTTCAGGGCCAGCTCGATGTTCTTGCCCGCCGTCAGCCACGGGAACAGCGCGTGCTCCTGGAACATCAGCGCCGGCCGGCCGTCGGTGGTGATGGCGCCGGCGCTGGGCCGGTCCAGGCCCGCCACCAGATTCAGCAGGGTGGACTTGCCGCAGCCCGAGGCTCCCAGGAGGGTGACGAACTCACCCGGGGCGACATCGAGCGTGATGTCGTCCAGGACGAGCTGCTGCCCGGCGGGGCCTGCGAAGGACTTCGAGACATGTTCGATGCGGGCGGCGTGCTCCGCCGACGTGCCGGCGTCGGCGGCCTTGGTGAGGGTCGTCGTAACCATGGTCGTCACCTCCTGGGATGTCATCGGGGCTTATGAAGTGACGCCGAGCCCGGCGTCGTCCACCGTGGCCTCGCCCTCGGCGGCGAGCACCTTGTTCAGCAGCGTGAGGTCGTAGATCCCGGACAGGTCGGGGGCCTCCAGCAGACCGGCCTGGACCGCGTGCTCCGCCTGGGTGTTCAGGGTGGCGGCCAGCGGGTCATTGGTGATCAGGATGGACTCCCACGCCGGGTCGATCACATCGGCGGGCAGCGGCTTGCCGGTGTCGGCCTCCAGCTGCGCGTTCGCGGACGCCTTCGCCTCGTCCGGGTTGTCGTTGATCCACTTATTGGTCTTCACCGCGGCCGTCAGCACGGCCTCCACGGCCGCCGGGTGCTCGGTGAGGAACGTCTGGGACACGATGATGTTCGTGATCACGAACTTCTCGTCCGGCCACAGCGAGGCCTCGTCCAGCAGCACCTTCGCGCCCTCGGCGACCAGCTTCGAGGCGGTCGGCTCCGGCACCCAGGCGCCGTCGATGGAGCCGGACTTGTAGGCGTCCGGGGCCACGCTGTTCTCGGTGCGGACCACTGAGACATCGCCCTTGCCGGACTCCGCGTCGACCTCCCAGCCCTGTTCCTTGATCCAGTTGAGGAACGCGATGTCCTGGGTGTTGCCGAGCTGCGGGGTGGCGATCTTCTTGCCCTTGATGTCTTCCAGGGTCTTGATCTTGTCCGGGTTGACCACCAGCTTCACACCGCCGGACGCCGAACCGCTGATGATCCGCAGGTTCTTGCCGTCGGACTGGGTGTAGCCGTTGATGGCGGGGGAGGGGCCGATCCAGCCGATGTCGATGGAGCCGGAGTTCAGCGCCTCGATCTCCGAGGGGCCCGCGTTGAAGGTGGAGTACTCGGGCTTGGTGGCGCCCAGTTCGTCCTGGAAGATGCCCTGTTCGCGGCCGACCAGCGCGGTCGCGTGGGTCAGATTGCCGAAGTACCCGATCCGGACCGAGTCCAGACCGTCGATCTTCTCCGCCCCGGCCGCGACCTCGGTGGTGTCATTGTCCGTGGACTCGGAGCCATAGCCGCAGGCGGCGAGGGTGAGCAGAGGGAGCGCGGCTATCACCGCGAGCGAGCGGCGAAGGGCGTTTCTGGCAGGCACGGGAGGTGTTCCTCTCGGTGGCCCGGCGGTCACGGCCTTTTCAGGGCGTGGCCGGGAGGTCGGCTGGTTTTCGCCGCGCGCGAGGCGCGTGGCGCAGTGCGGTGGTCATCGGACAGGGCATCGCGGAGGTCGCACGGTTCACGCACATCGCGCCACCCCGCCCTGTCCGCTGCCGAGGGTGCCGCTGCCGACGCGGCCGCCCTCTTTCGCGAACGTGGAGAAGAAATCGGTCGATCTCATGTCAGCCGCCCCCACCCATCTCGATCCGGCCTCTTTCGGTCCCACTCATGTCAGAAGTCCCGCTCATGTCAGGAGTCCCGCTGATGTCTGAAGTACCGCTCATGTCACGGGTGGCGCTCATGTCCGGAGTGACGCTCACGTCAGAAGTCCCACCCGTCGTCGTCGGTGGCGTCCCGTACCGGCACGGGCGCGGCGAACGACTCGCCGACCATGCCCGCGGTGAGGGTGGTGCCGTCCGCCGGGTCGATCAGGATGAAGGAGCCGGTGCGCCGCGAGTCCGCGTAGGAGTCGGCGGGCAGCGGCTCGGCGGTACGGATCTTGACCCGGCCGATGTCATTGGCGACGAGCTGCCCCGGGTGCGGGTGCAGCGACAGATCGTCCAGCGTCAGCCGGGACGGGATGTCCCGCACGATCGCCTTGACCGTGCGGGTGCCGTGCTTGAGCAGCACCCGGTGCCCGACCGTCAGCGGCTGGTCGGCGACATGGCAGACGGTCGCCTCCACGTCCTGGGTGGTGGCCGGCGCGTCCGCCGCGGGCACGATCAGATCGCCGCGCGAGATGTCGATGTCGTCGGCGAGCAGCAGCGTCACCGACTGCGGGGTCCAGGCCGCGTCGACCGGCCTGCCCAGCAGATCGATGCCGCTGACCGTGGTGCTCCGCCCCGACGGCAGCACGGTCACCTCGTCGCCGACCCGGAAGGTGCCCGCGGCGATCTGCCCGGCGTACCCCCGGTAGTCGGGGTGCTCGGCGCTCTGCGGCCGGATCACGTACTGCACGGGCAGCCGCGCGTGGCAGTGCGCCAGATCATGGCTGACCGGCACGGTCTCCAGGTGCTCCAGGACGGTCGGGCCGCCGTACCAGTCCATGTGCGCGGACGGCTCCACCACGTTGTCCCCGTCCAGCGCGGAGATCGGGATCGCGGTGACCTCGGGGACGCCCAGTTCGGTGGCGTACGCCGTGAACTCCTCGGCTATCGCCGCGAACACCTTCTCGTCCCAGCGGACCAGGTCCATCTTGTTCACCGCGAGCACGGCGTGCGGGACGCGCAGGAGGGCGGCGATGGCGGCGTGGCGGCGGGTCTGTTCGACGACGCCGTTGCGGGCGTCGACGAGGATGACGGTGAGTTCGGCGGTGGAGGCGCCGGTGACCATGTTGCGGGTGTACTGCACATGGCCGGGGGTGTCGGCGAGGATGAAGCGGCGTCGGGTGGTGGCGAAGTAGCGGTACGCCACGTCGATGGTGATGCCCTGTTCGCGCTCGGCGCGCAGCCCGTCGGTGAGCAGCGCGAGGTCCGGCCCGTCCTGGCCCCGGCTCGCGGAGACCCGCTGCACCGCCTCCAGCTGGTCGGACAGGACCGACTTGGAGTCGTGCAGCAGCCGCCCGACCAGCGTGGACTTGCCGTCGTCGACGGAACCGGCGGTGGCGAACCGCAGCAGCGTGGTGGCCGCGAGTTCCTCGGTCGTGATGGTGCTCATGGCTAGAAGTACCCCTCGCGCTTGCGGTCTTCCATCGCGGCCTCGGACAGCTTGTCGTCGGCGCGGGTCGCGCCGCGCTCGGTGAGCCGGGAGGCGGCGATCTCGGCGATCACGGCGTCCAGCGTGGTCGCCTCGGAGTCGACCGCGCCCGTGCAGGACATGTCACCGACCGTGCGGTAGCGGATCAGCCGCTTCTCGACGGTCTCGCCGTCCTTGGGCCCGCCCCACTCCCCGGCCGTCAGCCACATCCCGCCGCGCAGGAACACATCCCGCTCGTGCGCGAAGTAGATGTCCGGCAGCTCGATGCCCTCACGGGCGATGTACTGCCACACATCCAGCTCGGTCCAGTTGGAGAGGGGGAACACGCGGACGTGCTCGCCGGGCGCGTGCCGCCCGTTGTACAGGTTCCACAGTTCGGGGCGCTGGCGGCGCGGGTCCCACTGGGAGAACTCGTCGCGCAGCGAGAACACCCGCTCCTTGGCCCGCGCCTTCTCCTCGTCGCGCCGCCCGCCGCCGAACACCGCGTCGAACTTCTCGTCCTGGATCTTCTCGGTCAGCGGCACCGTCTGGAGCGGGTTGCGGGTGCCGTCCGGACGCTCCCGCAGCACCCCCCGGTCGATGTAGTCCTGCACGGAGGCGACATGCAGCCGCAGTCCGTGCCGTTCGACCGTGCGGTCCCGGTAGGCGAGGACCTCGGGGAAGTTGTGCCCGGTGTCCACGTGCAGCAGCGAGAAGGGCACCGGGGCGGGCGTGAACGCCTTCAGCGCCAGATGCAGCATGACGATGGAGTCCTTGCCGCCGGAGAACAGGATCACCGGCCGCTCGAACTCGCCCGCCACCTCACGGAAGATATGGACCGCCTCGGACTCCAGCGCGTCCAGATGCGAGAGGGCGTACGGACTTCCGGTCTCGGTCACCGTGGCCACGGCCGTCATGCCAGTCCCCTTTCGCTCAGCAGGGCGTACACCGAAGCGGCGGACTCCCGCACACTCTGGTGCTGCGACTCGATCCGCAGATCCGGCGCCTCGGGCTCCTCGTACGGGTCGTCCACGCCGGTCAGCCCGGTCAGCTCACCGGCGGCCTGCTGGGCGTACAGCCCCTTCACGTCCCGCTCGCTGCACACCTCCACCGGGGTCGCCACATGCACCTCGATGTACGCAGCCCCGCCCTCCTGGTGGCGTTTGCGCACCGCCTCCCGGCTGTCGGCGTAGGGCGCGATCACCGGGACCAGGGCCAGCACCCCGTTACGGGCGAGCAGTTCGGCGAGGAAGCCGATGCGCCGCACATTGGTGTGCCGGTCCTCGCGGGAGAAGCCGAGGCCCGCGGAGATGAACTCGCGGATCTCGTCGCCGTCGAGCACCTCGACCCGGTGGCCGTCGGTGCGCAGCCGGCCGGCCAGTTCATGGGCGATGGTGGTCTTGCCGGCGCTCGGCAGACCCGTGAGCCAGACAGTGGCTCCGGTCGTCACGTGGATCTCCTGGTTCGTCGGATGCGGCGGGGGCGTCGTCCGTGGCGCCGGGGGCGTCAGGGGGGTCGGATGCGTCGAAGGCGCGGTCATGGTCAGCCGTGCAGCCCGCACTCGGTCTTGCCGCGGCCCGCCCAGCGGCCGGCGCGCGCGTCCTCGCCCTCCCGCACCCGGCGGGTGCAGGGGGCGCAGCCGACGGAGGCGTAACCGTCCATCAGCAGCGGGTTGGTGAGCACGCCGTGCTCGGCGACGTAGGCGTCCACGTCGTCCTGGGTCCAGCGGGCGATGGGGGAGATCTTCACCTTCTGGCGCTTGTCGTCCCAGCCGACCACCGGCGTGTTCGCGCGGGTCGGGGACTCGTCGCGGCGCAGGCCCGTCGCCCACGCCTGATAGCTCTTCAGCCCCTCTTCCAGCGGCTGCACCTTGCGCAGCTTGCAGCACAGGTCGGGGTCGCGGTCGTGCAGCTTCGGGCCGTGCTCGGCGTCCTGCTCGGCGACGGTTTGCCGCGGGGTGAGGGTGATGACCCGGACGTCCATCACCGCCTCCACGGCGTCGCGGGTGCCGATGGTCTCCTCGAAGTGGTAGCCGGTGTCGAGGAAGACGACGTCGACGCCGGGCCTGGCGCGGGAGGCGAGGTGGGCGACCACCGCGTCCTCCATCGAGGAGGTCACACAGAAACGCTCGCCGAAGGTGTCCGCCGCCCAGCGCAGGATCTCCAGCGCGGAGGCGTCCTCCAGGTCGCGGCCCGCCCGTTCGGCGAGCGCCTTGAGGTCGTCGGTTGTCGGGGCCTGCGTCAGCGCGGTCATATCCCGTCCCCTCCTGTGGTGTCGTGCCGAAGTCCCCGGGACAGCAGTCCGAGGAACTTCAACTGGAATGCGCGACTGCACGCCGCGCATTCCCAGGCCCCGTGGCCCACTTCGCTGGGCCGCAGGTCCTCGTCGCCGCAGTAGGGGCAGTAGAAGGGTGCCGCGCGCTCGCTCATGACAGCGACTCCTCGCCGGCGCGGGTGACCCAGGCGGCGAACCGCTCGCCGTCCTCGCGCTGTTCCTGGAACCGGGTCAGGACCCGCTCGACATAGTCGGGCAGTTCATCGGAGGTGACCTTCAGACCGCGCACCTTGCGGCCGAAACCGGCCTCCAGGCCGAGCGCGCCGCCCAGGTGCACCTGGTAGCCCTCGACCTGCTCGCCGCTCGCGTCCAGGACCAGCTGGCCCTTGAGACCGATGTCCGCGACCTGGATACGGGCGCAGGCATTGGGGCAGCCGTTGATGTTGATGGTGATCGGTTCCTCGAACCGCGGCATCCGGCGCTCCAGTTCGTCGATCAGCGCGGCGCCGCGCGCCTTGGTCTCGACGATGGCGAGTTTGCAGAACTCGATGCCGGTACAGGCCATGGTGCCGCGCCGGAACGGGGACGGCGTGACCGTGAGGTCCAGCGCCTCCAGGCCCGCCACCAGGGAGTCGACCTGCTCCTGGGTGACATCGAGGACGATCATCTTCTGCTCGGCGGTGGTCCGGACCCGGCCCGAGCCGTGGGCCTCCGCCAGTTCGGCGATCTTGGTGAGGGTGGCGCCGTCCACCCGGCCGACGCGCGGCGCGAAACCGACGTAGAACAGGCCGTCCCGCTGCCGGTGCACCCCGACGTGGTCGCGCCAGCGGGCCACCGGCTGGGCGGGCGGCGGGCCGTCGAGCAGGGGGCGCTTCAGGTACTCGTCCTGGAGCACCTGGCGGAACTTCTCCGGCCCCCAGTCGGCGACCAGGAACTTCAGCCGGGCGCGGGTGCGCAGCCGCCGGTAGCCGTAGTCGCGGAAGATGGAGATGACGCCCTCGTAGACATCGGGCACCTCGGCCAGCGGGACCCAGGCGCCCAGCCGGACGCCGATCTTGGGGTTGGTGGACAGCCCGCCGCCGACCCACAGGTCGAAGCCGGGGCCGTGCTCGGGGTGGTCGACGCCGACGAACGCGATGTCGTTGATCTCGTGGGCCACGTCCAGCAGCGGGGAGCCGGAGATCGCGGACTTGAACTTGCGGGGCAGGTTGGAGAAGTCCTTGTTGCCCACGATCCGGCGCTGGATCTCGTCCACCGCCCAGGTGCCGTCGATGATCTCGTCCTCGGCGATGCCCGCGACCGGCGAGCCGAGGATCACCCGGGGGGTGTCGCCGCACGCCTCGGTGGTGGACAGGCCGACGGCCTCCAGCCGGTTCCAGATCTCGGGGACGTCCTCGATACGGATCCAGTGGTACTGCACGTTCTGCCGGTCGGTGAGGTCGGCGGTGCCGCGCGCGAACTCCTGCGAGATCTCGCCGATCACCCGCAGCTGCGCGGTGGTCAGCCGGCCGCCGTCGATGCGCACCCGCAGCATGAAGTACTCGTCGTCCAGCTCCTCCGGCTCCAGGATCGCGGTCTTGCCGCCGTCGATCCCGGGCTTGCGCTGGGTGTACAGACCCCACCACCGCATCCGGCCGCGCAGGTCGTTGGGGTCGATGGAGTCGAAACCGCGCTTGGAATAGATCGTCTCAATGCGTGTCCGCACATTGAGACCGTCGTCGTCCTTCTTGAACTGCTCGTTGCCGTTCAGCGGGGTGTGATGTCCGACGGCCCACTGGCCCTCGCCGCGGTGACGGCTCACCTTGCGGCGGGGCGCGGAGGCGGCGGGCTTCTCAGGGGTGGCGGCCATGATGAAGACGTCCTTCGGAACAGGCGGAAAGCAGCTCTGACCTGCGCGTAAGGGCGCATGGCGGCATGCTTGCGCGGCATTGCGCAAAGGGGGAGGGTGGTGCGGGGGCTACGGCGGCGCTGGTGCGGTCAGCCGGCCGGACAGATGGCGCTGGACATGCGGCCGAGGTCGACGTGCCGTCGGCTCACCAAGGCGACTCCAGTTCCAGACATGACGGAAGCGTGGCACGGCGTTCTGGACACAGTCCAGCATTATCCACGATGTGGACACCCTTGTCCCGAAGGGTGAGACGAGAGTGTGATCGGTCACACGGTCCGCCGCAGGGCTTGTCGGCGCAGGTCAGGCAGGGTAGGCCCCCGGCCAGGGACCCGGAGTGGGTACCTCCGCTTCCTCCTCGACCTTGGTGTCGAACAGCGCGAACCCCCGGCGAAGATAGTTGTCCATCGCATGTGAGCCATCCTTGCTACAGGTGTGCAGCCACACCCGCTTGGTCACCGCGAGCCCCGGCCAGCGCTCGGCGAGATCCCACGCGCGGGCGGCGCCGTACGCCAGCAGATGACCGCCGATCCGCCGGCCCCGGAAGGCCGGGATCAGCCCGAAGTACTCGATCTCCACCACGCCGTCGTCGCCGGGCGCCAGTTCCACGTACCCGGCGGGCGTGCCGCGCTCGTAGGCCACCCAGGTCTCCACGCCCGGCCGCTCCAGTTGCCCGCGCCACTGCTCGTACGTCCAGCTCAGCCGGTCGGTCCAGCGGATGTCCTGGCCGACCGAGGCGTACAGGAAGCGGCTGAACTCCGGTGAGGGCACCTCGGCGCGGACGATCCGGACATCGCCCTCGGGGGCGGCGGAGGGCAGCAGATCGGACCGGTCCGTCTGCTCCAGGGACCAGGTGGTCACGGCGATGTTGCTCATGCCGGCCAGGGAATCATCCGACGGCCGGATCTGTCGATCGGCCTGTGCGGGCAGGGGCGAGGGCCGGGGGTGCGGGCAAGGGGGTACGGGGCCGGGGGCGCGGGCGAGGGGTACGGGCGGGGTTACCGGCGGGGCGGTCAGCCCAGGGAGTCGTCCACCGAGGCCAGGGGCAGGGCGAAGAGCGCGTGGTCCGACTGGGACCACAGCTCGCCCGTCTGTGCCCAGTACGACAGGGGCGCGGCCGAACCGCTCCAGCAGGTGCGGAACTCCTCCGCCCCGCACTCGGCGGCCTTGGCTCCCTCGGTGCTCTGCCACCACAGGGTGCCGCGGTCCGTGTCGGGGTCCGCGGGCCGGCTCAGATACCAGCCGGACCGGTACGCCAGCACCCCGCGCACCCCGGTGGCCTGAGTGCGGTACGCCTCCTCGGGCGTGGCCAGGCCCCCGGCACCGGTGACCAGCGGACCCGACAGGGCGTCCTCGGTCAGCGGATAGCGCCACAGCCTGCTGCCGCCCTCCGCGTCGGCCGGCACCCACTCGCTCGCCACCAGGGTGTCGGGCGCGGTGCTGCGGTCCAGGGAGAGGGCGTCCGGGTGGACCTCGCCGGTGTAGGCGGCCACCGCGGGCAGCACGAACGGCTGTCCGGCCGCCGACCAGCCGTCGGCCACCTTGCCCACGGCCGGTTCGCTGACGGTGGTGCGGTGGATGCGGTCCAGGTCGAAGACGTACAGCGCGTCGGCGTCCGTGTCGGCGGTGGTGACGACGAGTTTGTCGCCGTACCAGACCATTCCGCTCAGCCGGGAGTCCAGGCCCTGGTAGTCGCGGCCGTCGTCGTCCGGGACGACCAGCAGGGCGAAGGAGTAGTCGGGGCGGGCGCTGTCGGCGTCGACGAAGGCGACCCGGGCGAGATCGTCCCCGGTGCCGGAGTTCTCGGCGGACCAGCCGGAGAGGATCACCTGGTGCTGTCCCCAGCGGCCGTCGTCGTCGGCGTCGCCGGACGTGGTGACCGCGCCCGCCGTCCAGCCCCGGGTGTCGGCCGGGTCCCAGCAGTAGGCGCGGGTGGCCGCCGGGGTGACGGGCAGCGCGGCCCGGTCGGCGGAGGGACAGTGGTCCGCGTCGCGCAGGGCGCCCTCGGGCTCGGCCAGGACGGTGCTCACCCCGACCGGGGCGCCCAGGGAGGCGCTGAGCCGGTTCAGGGAATCGCCGGGCACCGGGTCCTCGGCGAGGGCCAGCGGGGCGGTGGCGCCGGGGGAGGTGAGCGGCTCCAGGGGGCCCGGATCGCCGGTGCTGGTGGCCTGGGAGACGCTGATCATGGTGGCGGTGGCGGTGAGCGCCAGTGCCGCTCCGGCCAGGGTGGCCCGCAGCGCCCTGCCTCGCCTGCGCCGACGGTGTCTGCCGCGTTGCTTCATGGATCCTCCCGAGGCCGGGCCAACTGCGCCTGATGATCCGTACGTTGACTGAGGCGCAGGTGGGGTGGCCCGGAAAGGATGCTACGTCAGGTACCCGGGTTCGCGGACGAAGACGCAGCAAAAAGCCGTGCGCCGATCACCGCGGGGGCGCTGGAGCAGGGCAGCAGATCGCGTGGGTCGGCGGGCGGCAGCACCTCGACGTCCGCCTGTTCGCAGAAACGATACGGCCGATGTTCCAGCAGGCTGCCGAGGTAGCGCCGCACCCGGGACAGCTCCGCCCGCACGGTCACCGTGCGGCCCGGATCGCCGAACATGTCCTCGGCCAGATCCGCCGCGCTGCGGCCGGCGCGATGGGTCGCCAGCAGATAGAGCAGTTCGGCGTGGCGCGGGCTCAGCTCCCGGCTCCAGGTGCCCGCGCCGCCGGAGACCTCGACGCAGGGGCGGCGCGGATGGGTGAGGTCCAGCACGATCCGTGAGCCGTCCTCGTCCAGCGGCTCGTCGGCGATCCGCAGCAGCCAGCCGTCGCCCAGCGGCTCCACCACGCACATCCCGAGCCCCGGCACGGTCCGCCGCCCCGGGGCGCACGACCTGGGCAGCGCCACCCGGCTGAGGTAGGGCGTCCCGGTGACCGCCGCCGTCCAGCCGTCCCGGTCCACCGCGAGGGCCCGGCCGCCGAGCCTGGCCAGCACCGGCGCGGCCACCGCGCGCAGCCGGTCGAGTTCGCCGCAGTGGCGTTCACGCAGCCGGGCCTCGGCCAGCTTGGCCACCGAGTCGACCCAGGCGAGCGTCGCCGGGTGCATGGTCTCCAGCGGTCCGCTGAGGTCGACCACGCCGATCAGCCGGCCGTCGCGCGGATCGGTGATCGGCGCCCCGGCGCAGGTCCACTCGGCGCAGGTGGCGACGAAGTGCTCGGAGGCGAAGACCTGCACCGGCCGCCGGACCACCACGGGCGTGCCGACGCCGTTGGTGCCGACCACGTCCTCGCGCCAGTCGGCGCCCAGTTCGAAGCCCAGCCCGTCGGCCATCCGCAGCACCGGGGAACTGCCCTCCCGCCACAGCACCCGGCCCTCCTCGTCGGCCACCACCATGATGTGCCGGGCGGTGTCCGCGACCGACAGCAGCCCCTGGCGCAGCACCGGCAGCACATGCCGCAGCGGCGAGGTCTCCCGGCGCCGGAGCACCTCGTCGGTGTCCAGCAGCCCGGGGCGGAAATGCCGGTCGGGGTCGACACCGCCACGCAGCATCCGTCCCCAGGACTGCTCGATGACCGGCCGGGGCGCGATCCGGGCACGCTCCCCGGCCAGCCGCGCGGCACGCACCTCGCGCAGTATCCGAGCCGCGCGCGCCGCGTCCACGGCGGCGAGTTGCGTCATGTGCGTCGGCGCCTTCGCCACTGATGTCCTCCCGCAGAGCCCTGTACCGCCACCGGATGTCAAGCGCCGTCAACGACGCTTTCCGGCCGCGTTCGCCTGGCCATTCCATCGTGCCTGTCCGTTCATAGTGCCTGTCCGTGGGTAACGGACGGGCACAGTCCGGGCACACACGCGCTCAAAGTTGCAACCCTCTGCAACCCTGGTGAACGACCCTGGGGTGGCTGAAACTTGAACCACGTCGCCCCTGCGGGCGTCCGTGGGCCCGTTGCCGGGCCGGCGTCGCGGGGGTGGTGCCGTGTCGGCGCAGCACCACCCTCGCCACTGTGCGCCCCGCCGGGCGGCATCGGACAGCCGCCCAGGCCGGGGCCGTACGGGCCGTACGCCCGACCGGATCAGCCGGCCGGATCAGCCGACCGGATCCCCGAGCCGGATCAGCCGGCCGGCATCGCCCGCTCCACCAGCTCCCCGAGCGGCAGCGTGTGCGGCAGCGTGCCGAACGCCGCACCCCCGTCACCGCCCAGCCGCGACGCACAGAACGCGTCAGCCACCGCCGGGGGCGCGTACCGCACCAGAAGCGCCCCTTGCAGCACCAGCGCCAGCCGTTCGGCCAGCCGCCGGGCCCGTGCCTCGACGCCCTCCAGATCGGCCAGTTCGGTCAGCAGGTCCCGGATCGCCCGGTCCAGCCGGTGATCGGCGCCCCGCGCCGCACCGACCTCCAGCAAATAGGCGTCCAGCGCGTCCGGTTCCCGCCGCAGCGCCCGCAGCACATCCAGCGCCTGGACGTTCCCGGCCCCGTCCCACAGCGAGTTCAGCGGCGACTCGCGCACCAGCCGGGGCAGCCCCGACTCCTCCACATAGCCGTTGCCGCCCAGACACTCGGCCGCCTCCACCACCATCGGCGTACACCGCTTGGTCACCCAGTACTTGGCGGCCGGCACCGCGATCCGCAGCAGCGCCCGCTCCTGCTCGCCCCCGTCGTCGCAGGCCGCCGCCAGCCGCATCGTCAGCGTGGTCGCCGCCTCCGACTCCAGCGCCAGATCGGCCAGCACATTGCGCATCAGCGGCAGATCCAGCAGCGGACCGCCGAACGCCCCCCGGTGCGCGCAGTGATGGACCGCCTGCACGAGCGCCTGCCGCATCTGGCCCGCGGAGCCGAGTGCGCAGTCCAGCCGGGTCGCGGTGACCATCCGCATCATGGTCGCCACCCCGCGCCCCTCCTCGCCGACCCGGCGGGCCCAGGTCCCGGCGAACTCGACCTCGGCGGACGCATTCGAACGGTTGCCCAGTTTGTCCTTGAGCCGCTGAAGTAGAAAGACGTTCCTGCTGTTGTCCTCCAGCACCCTCGGCACCAGGAAACAGGTCAGCCCGCCCGGCGCCTGCGCCAGCACCAGGAAGCCGTCCGACATCGGCGCCGAGCAGAACCACTTGTGCCCGGTCAGGTGATACGTCCCGGCCTCCGCCAGCGGGCGCGCGAGGGTGGTGTTGGTCCGTACGTCGCTGCCGCCCTGCTTCTCCGTCAGGCACATCCCGAACAGCGCCCCGGCCTTCTCCCGGGCCGGGCGCAGCCCCCGGTCGTAGATCTCCGACGTCAGCCGCGGCTCCCACTCCGCGGCGAGCGCGGGATCGGCCCGCAGCGCGGCCACCGCCGCGTGCGTCATCGACAGCGGGCAGGTGCTGCCCGCGTCGACCTGCGTCCACACCAGGAACGCCGCCGCCCGCCGCACCTGTCCGCCGGGCCGCGTCCAGGCCGACGTCAGGCCCGACCCGACACCCTTGCCGAGCAGCCGGTGCCACGCCGGATGGAACTCCACCTCGTCGATCCGATGGCCGTACCGGTCATGGGTGCGAAGGCGCGGCGGATACTCGTTCGCCTGCACCCCCCACTCCTGTACCTGGGCGGATCCGGCGCTCCTGCCGAGGGCCGACAACTCGCCGCGGGCCTCCTCCAGCGGTAGCGGGGCGAGATGGCGTTCGACGGCCGCCACCAGCGCGCGGTCGGCCGAGTAGACGTCGTATCCGAGGAGCGGTGGTGGCTGGTTGGTGACGGTGTGCGTGCTGCGTGCCATGATCCTCAAACCTACCGTCAGGTAGCGAACCGATCGGCTCGCGGACACGCGTTCCCCTGCCCGCCCCCCACCTGGGTGAGTGATGCCTGGCCAGGCCGATACCTTTGGCTCGTGCAGCCAGCAAGTGACCTCCCGAAGACGCCGCCCTCCGGCCGTCTGCATCGCGCGCGTGCCCTCTACCGGAACGTCTCCAAGCGCCGGACCGCCTGGCTGCTGGTGAAGGACACCGTCCATTCCTGTATCGAGTACCGGATCCTGGGCCTGGCCGCCGAGGCCGCGTTCTTCACCCTGCTGTCGGTACCGCCGCTGCTGCTCAGCATGATCGGACTGCTCGGCTACGTCGACGACTGGACCGGCACCGACACCATCTCCAGCCTGGAGACCAACCTCCTGGAGGCGTCCCGCACGGTCCTGTCGGACAAGGGCGTCACCGAGATCGCCAAGCCGATCCTGGACGATGTGATGCGCGGCGGGCGGCCCGACGTGATCTCCATAGGCTTCCTGTTCGCCCTGTGGTCGGGCTCGCGCGCCGTCAACGTCTTCATCGACACGATCACCGTGATGTACGGCCTCGACGGTGTACGCGGCATCGTCAAGACCCGGCTGGTGTCGTTCCTGCTGTTCCTCGTCGCCCTGGTGGTCGGCTCCATCGCCCTGCCGCTGATGGTGGCCGGACCGGACGCGGTGCTGCGGATCCTGCCCTGGTCCACGACGCTCGTCCAGGTGCTGTACTGGCCGGTCGTCATCGTCCTGTCGATCGCCTTCCTGACCACGCTGTACCACGTCTCGGTGCCGGTCCGCTCCCCATGGATCGAGGACGTCCCCGGCGCCCTGGTCGCCCTCGGCATGTGGGTGCTCGGCAGCTTCCTGCTGCGCATCTACCTCGCGAACACCGTCGAGGGCGCCACGATCTACGGCTCCCTGGCCGCCGCCGTCGCCGTCCTGCTGTGGATCGGCGTGTCCGCCTTCGCCGTCCTGGTCGGCGCGGCCATGAACGCCGCCATCGACCGCGTCTGGCCCGCCGCCGCGACCGCCGCCGCCCGCGCCGCCAACGAACGGCTGCGCGAGGCCCAGGTCGAGGAGTACGTCGCCCGCGCCAAGGCCGCCCGCGAGGCCCACCCCGACGATCCCGACGACCCGGACATGCCCTCGGAGTTCCCCGAACGCTGGTCCCGCTTCCTCCCCCCGGAGGACGTCACGTCCCGCCTGCGCGCCACCCACGGCAAGACACCGGGCAAGCACGGCGAGAACGACCACCGGGGCAACCGGGAGGGCTGACCCCGGCCCGGCCGGCGGCTCACCCCTGCCTCACCCCTGCCACACCCCCGCCGCGGCCGACTCCCGGACGAACTCCGAGAACGTACGGGGCGCCCGGCCCAGCACCTCCCGGATCCCCTCGGAGAGATGGGCGTTGCGGCCGTCGAGCAGGCCCTCGAAGACCTCAAGGAGGAAGGCGACCTCCTCGGGCGGCAGGCCGAAACCGGCCAGCGCCTCGCCGTACTCCGGCATCGGCGGCGAGCGGAAGGCGAGGTCGCGGCCGCTGACCGCGGCGATCTCCGCGACCGCCTCGCCCCAGGTCAGCAACTGTCCCCCGGACACGTCGAGCGACGTGCGGACATAGGTGTCACCGGACGTCAGCGCCGTCACGACCACGTCCGCCACATCCTGGAGATCCACGAACGGCTCCCGCACCCCGCCCGCCGGGAACACCAGCTCCCCGCCCCGCAGCTGGTCCGCCAGCAGCCCTTCGCTGAAGTTCTGCATGAACCAGGCGGACCGTACGACCGTCCAGTCCGCGCCCGACTCCCGCAGCGCCTCCTCGGTGGGCCGTGCCTGCTCCTCCCCGCGCCCCGACAGCAGCACCAGCCGCCGCACACCCAGCGCCACCGCCTCGTGGGCCAGCAGCCCGACCGCGAGGGTCGCCTCCGGGGCACCCACGTCGGCGGGGTGCGCCAGATACGCCGCGTCCGCGCCGCGCAGCGTGTCCGCCCAGGTCGTCCGGTCGTTCCAGTCGAAGCCCCGCGCCCGCGAGGCGGCCCGTACGGTCAGGCCCGCGCCGCTCGCCGCCGCCGCCACCCGGCGCCCGGTACGCCCCGAGGCCCCGGTGACGACCAGCGTCATGTCCTTGGTGTCTTTGATGTCCTTCTTGTGGTGTGCCATGTCTCCCAGTCAACGCCCGGGACCCCGGACCGCCCATCGCCGAGCCGCTCACCCCCATAAGCGCCCGTCTACGCTGGCCCCCATGGACGCACTCGCCGGCCTGCTGGACGGCCCCCGCGCGCGGGGTGCCCATATGATCCGGGCCTGTTTCGACCCGCCGTGGGGCGTGCGCGTGGAGGACCACGCGCCGCTGACGGTGATGGTCATGGTGCGCGGCACGGCCTGGGTGCTCCCGGACACCGGGGAGCGGCTGCTGCTGCGCGCCGGTGACGTGGCCATCGCGCGCGGGCCCGCCCCGTACACCTGCGCCGACGACCCCGGCACCGCCCCGCAGGCGCTGATCCTGCCCGGCGGCGAGTGCAGCTACCCCGACGGCCGCCCCCTCAACGGCTCCATGGACCTCGGTGTACGCACCTGGGGCGACCATCCCGACGGGGAGACCGTCCTGCTGATCGGCACCTATCTCTGGCAGGGCGAGATCAGCGCCCGGCTGCTGGACGCCCTGCCCCCGCTGCTCTGCCTCGGCCCCGACGCGTGGGACTGCCCGCTCGCCCCGCTGGTCATGCAGGAGATCGTGCGCGACGAGCCCGGCCAGGAGGTGGTCCTGGACCGGATGCTCGACCTGCTGGTCATCGCCATCCTGCGGGCCTGGTTCTCCCGCCCCGACGCCGCCGCACCCGCCTGGTACCGCGCCCTCGCCGACCCGGTCGTCGGCCGGGTCCTGCGCCTCCTCCAGGACGATCCCGCGCACCCCTGGACGGTCGCCGGCCTCGCCGCCAAGGCCGGTGTCTCCCGCGCCGCGCTCGCCCGCCGCTTCACCGCCCTGGTCGGCGAGCCCGTGATGACGTACCTCACCGGCTGGCGCCTCGCCCTGGCCGCAGACCGGCTGCGCGACAGCGACGACACCCTGGAGTCCATCGCCCGCCGGGTCGGCTACGGCAGCGCCTTCGCCCTGTCCAGCGCCTTCAAACGGGTGTACGGCGTCAGCCCCCAGGAGCACCGCTCCCGCCGGGCGTAGCCTGGCGTACGTGTACCAGGAACGGGCCTCCCGGCTGACCGGCGCGGTCGTCTGGACGAACACCCCGTCCGGCGGCCCCGGCACCGGCCGCGTCCTGCCCGACGGCTGCATGGATCTGCTCTGGCACGACGGCCGGCTGCTGGTCGCGGGCCCCGACACCCGGGCGCACCGCCCCGGGGACGGGAACGGCGGCCCCTGGACCGGCGTCCGTCTCGCCCCCGGCACCGCGCCCGCGCTCCTCGGCGTCCCCGCGCACGAGCTGCGCGACCGCCGGGTGGCCCTGACCGACCTGTGGCCGCTCGCCGAGGTGCGCCCGCTGGCCGCGCGGCTGTCCGCCGCCGCCGATCCCGGCGCCGCCCTGGAAGCCGTGGCGCTGGAACGCGCCGCGCTCACCGCGCCGCCCGACCCCGCGCTGCGGCGGGTCGTCGCCGCCCTCGCCGCGGGCCGCCCGGTCGCCGCGACCGCCGACCGGCTGGGCCTGGGCGCCCGCCAGCTGCACCGCCGCTCCCTGGCCGCCTTCGGCTACGGCCCGAAGACCCTCGCCCGGGTGCTGCGGCTCCAGCGGGCGCTGGCCCTGGCCCGCGCGGGCGTCCCGTACGCCGAGACCGCCGCCCGCGCGGGCTACGCCGACCAGGCGCATCTGTCCCGGGACGTGAAGGACCTGACCGGGCTGCCGCTCGGGGAGCTACTCGGCGGCGCCCGGTAGCGCGGCGAACAGGTCCACGCCGTTGCCGTCCGGGTCGTGCACCACCGCGTACCGCTGCCCCCAGAAGGCGTCCCAGGGCTTCAGCTCACCGTGGTACCCGGCCCCGGTCAGCTCCCCGTACACCAGGTCCACCTCGGCCGGGTCGTCGCAGCGCAGCGCGAGCGAGTGCCGGGACCCTGCGGGCGGCACGAATCCGGGGTGGAAGGCGCGCACGCTCTCCTCGGTGTCCAGCAGCAGCCGCAGCCCGCCGGGCAACTCGGCCTCCGCGTGCGGTTGCGCGTCCGCGCCGTCCGGGAAGGCGAACCCGAGCCGGCGGTAGAAGGCGACAGAGGCGGCCATGTCGGAGACGACCAGGCCGAAAGCGTCGAATCGTGGAGTCATGGGGTCACCGTAGGTGGGGAGGGGGCGGGGGTCTTGAAGGAATCGGACGCGGACTCCAGGAGGTGGGGCGTCGGGAGATGGATGCCTGCCAGGACACGGGACCCCGGAGGGGACCCCACACCGGACGTCACAGCCCCCGGAAACCCGTTGCCCATAGCCCCCCGTCCCCCTACCGTCGCCCCATGCCCGACGCCTGCTTCGCCGATCCCCGGCTCGCCCCGCTCTACGATCCGCTCGACCCGGACCGATCCGATCTGGACGCCTATCTGGGCATGGCCGAGGAGTTCGGGGCCCGCCGGGTGCTGGACATCGGCTGTGGGACCGGCGTGTTCGCGCTGCTGCTGGCCGGGCGTGGCCTGGAGGTGGTGGGCGTCGATCCTGCGGCGGCCTCGCTGGACGTGGCGCGGGGCAAGCCGGGCGCCGGGCGGGTGCGCTGGATCCACGGCGACGCGGGCGTACTGCCCCCGCTCACCGCCGACCTGGCCACCATGACCGGCAATGTCGCCCAGTCCATCGCCGACCCGCGGGACTGGCGGCGGACCCTGCGCGGCGCGTACCGGGCGCTGCGGCCGGGCGGGCGTCTGGTGTTCGAGACCCGCGACCCGGCCCGCCGGGCCTGGGAGAAGTGGAACCGCGAGGAGACGTACGCCGTGACCGACGTCCCCGGGGTCGGTCCGGTCACCCACTGGATCGACCTGATCGAGGCGGACGGCCCGCTGGTGACGTTCCGTTCGTCCTACGACCTTCCCGGGACCGGCGAAACCCTGCGCTCCCACTCGACCCTGCGGTTCCGCGAGCGCGCGGAGGTGGCGGCCGACCTGGCGGAGCACGGATACCAGGTGGCGGACGTGCGGGACGCGCCCGACCGGCCCGGCCGTGAGTTCGTGTTCGTGGCGCTGCGCCCCGCGGCGGACTGACACATCGGCCGGTCGAAGATCACCGGCCCGTGGGGCGGGTCGAGGGGACGGACGCACGCCGCCCCCGCCGTCGGTGACCGGGCCCGGGGGAGCGGACCGGTGACCGGTATCGGTACGTGGCCGAAAGTCGACGGTCACCGGGCCGCCCCCTCGGGGGCGAATTCAGGACTTGCGGCCCACCGCGCCGTACGCGTCCACGGCCACGTCCGACGCGTCGCCCTCGGGCCGCCAGCGGTTCACCTGGGTGACCCCCGGCTCCACCAGCTCCAGGCCGTCGAAGAACCCGGCGATCTCCTCCACACTGCGCACGTAGTACGGCACCGCGCCGCTCGCGTTGTACGCGTCCGACGCGGCGATCATGCCCTCGCTGGTCGCGGTGGAGTCGCTGATCACCAGGTGGCTGCCCGCGGGCAGACCGGCCATCAGCCGCTGCACCAGGGCGCGTGCCTTGTCGTACTCGGCGACATGGCCGAGCGTGTTGAGGATGATCAGGGCGATCGGCTGCGAGAAGTCAAGGGTGCCCGCGGCGGCCTTGAGGACCGTGTCCGGGTCGTACAGATCGGCGTCCAGGTAGGCGGTCCTGCCCTCGGGGGTGCTGGTCAGCAGCGCGTTGGCGTGGGTCAGCACGATCGGGTCGTTGTCGACGTACACGATCCGGGCGTCCGGCGCGGCGCGCTGGGCGACCTCATGGGTGTTGTCGGCGGTCGGCAGCCCGGTGCCGACGTCCAGGAACTGCCGGATGCCCTGCTCCACGGCCAGGTACCGCACGGCACGGCCCAGGAAGTGCCGGCTGGTGACCGCGACATCGACCAGCCCGGGGAAGATCTCCTTGATGTGGTCCCCGATCTCGCGGTCGACCTCGTAGTTGTCCTTGCCCCCGACGAAGTAGTTCCAGAAACGGGCGGAGTGCGGCTTGGTGGTGTCGATCCGAGCGCGAAGCTCCGCCGAGGCGACGATCTGGGGGTTGGACTCCGACACGGCAGTGCCTCCTGCGGAAGAGAAATGATCAGGTCAGCAACAACGTAGGCGAACTTCCGACCGGAGCTGCGGCTTTGTGACGGCTCGCCGTATGCGCACGGTGAAGTTTTGGCCATCTTCTGGGGGTGGCGAGTACACGATGCCACGACGTCGCGGACGAAGGACAGCCTGGAGCCCCTCCGGCAAGATCATCGAACGCCCGCCATCACCTGAACAGCCCCCGCGCACCCGTCCCGCACCGGAATAGATCCGCCCGGTGTGATGCTCTGGAAGGGACGCGCGAGCCGTGATGAAGGGCTGGTGGGCGGATGACAAGGGCAGACCGGGCGGACCGGACGGACCCCGTGGTGCGGACGCCGTACGGGGCGGTGCGGGGACGTTACGAGAACGAGGTCGCGGTGTTCCGGGGGATCCCGTACGCGGCGCCCCCCTTCGGCCCGAACCGCTTCCGGCCGCCCGTGCCGCCCGCGCCCTGGGACGGGGTCCGGGACGCCGTCGACTTCGGCCCGACGCCGCCGAAACCGCCGTACTCCGAAGCCTTCGCGCAGTATCTCTCCGACCCGGTCGTCCCCGGCGACGACTGTCTGAACCTGAACGTCTGGACGCCCGAGCCCGGCCCCGGCGCCCGGCTGCCGGTCATGGTGTGGGTGCACGGCGGCGCGCTGACCCGGGGGTCGTCCGCGGTGCCGGTCTACGACGGCGGCCCGTTCGCGCGGGACGGGGTGGTTCTCGTCTCGATCAACTACCGGCTCGGTGTCGAGGGCTACGGCCTGTTCCCCGACGCCCCCGCAAACGCCGGTCTGCGCGATCAGATCGCCGCGCTGACCTGGGTGTACGAGTCGATCGAGGCGTTCGGCGGGGACCCCGGGCGGATCACGGTGTTCGGCCAGTCGGCGGGCGCCATCAGCGTCGGCGCCCTGATCGCCGCCCCGCAGACCCAGGGCCTGGTGCGGCGGGCGGTGCTCCAGAGCGGGGCGCCGGAGGCGGTCGAGCGGGACAAGGTACGGCGGATGGTGCGCCGGATGGCCACCCGGCTGAGGGTGCCGGCCACCGCCGCGGCCTTCGCCGACGTCGACCGTGAGCTGCTGCTGCGCACCCAGGCCGAGGTGGGCCGGCTCAGCAGCCCGGTGCTGGGCGGCCCGGCCTTCGGCATCGTGGTGGACGGCGAGGTCGTCCCGCGCGACCCCCTGACGGCCCTGACCGAGGGCGGCGCGGCCCCGGGTGTGGACCTGCTGATGGGCTGGACCCGGGACGAGTACCGCCTGTGGCTGGTCCCCGGCGGCCTCCTGGAACGCGTCGACCGTCTCGGCCCGGTCGCCCTCGCCGGTGCCATGGCCCGCTGCCGCTGCGGCCACGAGGTGCCGCGCGGCTACCGCACCCTGAGCCCCGAGGCCGGCACCGCCGAGATCGTCGGCCAGATGGTCACCGACCATCTCCTGCGCCTTCCGATGCACCACCTGGCCGACGCCCGCCCCGCCTCGTCCTACCTCTACGAGTTCGCCTGGCCGTCGCTCCTCCCCGACCTGGGCGCCTGCCATGCCCTGGAACTCGGCTTCGTCTTCGACACCGGCGAGACCCCCGACGCCGTCAAACTCGCGGGCACCGGCGCCCCCCGGGCCCTGGCCGACGCCATGCACCGTTCCTGGATCCGCTTCGCCACCGACGGCACCCCGGGCTGGCCGCACTGGGACCCCACCCACCCCGTCCACCTCTTCGGCGCCGGCCCACCCCACACCGTCAAGTCCCCCCGAGACGCCCACCTCTCCCTCTGGACCACCCCGCCCCCACCCCAGTCCCCACCCCCACCCGCCCCCACCCCCCTCCCGGCCCGCATGACAGACCTCCGCTCAGTGGTCCGCCGCCTACGCCTCCCGGGAAACGTGAGACGCACGGACGTAGGGGGCGGCGGAGCGTGAGCCGCACAGACGTAGGGGGAGGCGGAGCGTGACCCGGACGCAGGGGGGGGCGACACGGCGCGGGAGCCGGACGTAGAGGGGCGAGAGGGCGCGGGAGCCGGACGCAGGGGGAGACAGGGCGCGGGAGCCGTGAGGGGGGCTGGACGCGGGAGCCGTGAGGGGGCGGCTGGGCAACCGCCCTTCTTAGGGGCGCGGGGAACTGCGCGACCAGCCACACACAACCCGCACCCGGCACACAACCAAAACCCCCCACCCCCTACCCCTCCCGCAAAACCCCCGCAACGGAAGCGATCACATCCGGCCCCACCCGACAACACCCCCCCACCAGCCGAGCCCCACCCTCCCGCCACCCCCGCACCATCCCGGAGGGAAACCCGGAACACCCGGAGAACCCGGAAAACGCAGACCGCCCCACCCACCCCCCACCACCCCACGTCTCCCCACTGTTGGGATACACAACAACCGGCTTCCCGGTGACCCGGGCGGCCAGCCCCACCGCCGGCCCCACCTCCCTGGGCGCACAGCAGTTCACCCCCACCGCCACCACCTCATCCACCCCCGCCACCAGCCCGAACGCCTCCTCCAGCCGCTGCCCGGCCCGCGTCCGCAGCCCCTCCACCGTGTACGACAGCCACACCGGCACCCCCACCCCCCGCACGGCCCGCAGCAGCGCCACCGCCTCGTCGGTGTCCGGGACCGTCTCCAGCGCGAGCACATCCACCCCGGCCCCCACCAGCACCTCCACCCGGGCCCGATGGAACCGCTCCAGCTCCGCCACCCCCACCCCGTACCGCCCCCGGTACTCGGACCCGTCCGCCAGCATCGCGCCATACGGCCCCACCGACCCCGCCACCCACAGACGCCGCGCCACCCCCGCCCGCCGCGCCGCCTCCCGCGCCAGCTCCACACTGCGCCCGATCAGCTCCGCCGCCCGCTCCCGCCCGACGCCCCGCCGCGCGAACCCCTCGAAGGTCGCCTGGTAGCTGGCCGTGATGGCGACATCGGCCCCGGCCGCGAAGTAGGCGAGATGCGCCGCGACGATCGCCTCCGGCGCCTCCGCCAGCAACCGCGCCGACCACAGCGCGTCCCCCAGGTCGTACCCGGCCGCTTCCAGCTGGTTGGACATCCCCCCGTCGAGCACCAGCGTCCCGGCGGCGAGCGCGGCGGCGAACGAGGAAGGCTGTGCGCTGCTCATATCTCGACGCTAGTCGACCCCGGGCCCCATCGGCTCGGGCAATGGGGCCCGCCCCCAGGTCGCCTCAAACCGGCCCAAACGCGAAGTCCCGCGCGCAAGCTGTGAACGGCCGTGCGAGCGTGCGTGTCGGGGCCGTCCGATGATCACCCGATGGTCGCGCAAAGTTCATGTGCCCCCTTGATTCTCCTCACGCGGAGCAGCAGCACCGCGTACAGCCGCCGCCGCGGAAGACAGCGGCGGTAACAGGAGGCACATCATGGGGCACAGCCACGGACCCGGGCATCACCACCACCACGATCATGACCACGGCCATGACCACGAGCAGGAGCAGACGGCGCTGCCCGCCGCCTTCGACGCCTCCGTGCCGGACACCGAACTGAGCCCCGCCCAGCGCTCCCGCCGCTCACTGCTGCGCCGCGCCGGACTGCTCGGCGCAGGTCTCGCCGCCGGCGGTGTGCTCGCGCCGCAGGCCGCCGCGGCCTCCACGGCCCAGTCGGCGTCGTCCTCCTCCGGCAGCCGCACCAACGGCTTCCTGTGGCTGGCCGGGGACCACCACATCCACACCCAGTACAGCAACGACGGCAAGTACACGGTCGGCGACCAGGTCCGCCAGGGCGCCAAGCACGGCATGGACTGGCTGGTCATCACCGACCACGGCAGCGCCACGCACGCCAAGATCGGTGTGGAGAAGGTCAACCCGGACATCAAGGCGGCCCGTTCCGCGTACGAGGACACCCTGGTCTTCCAGGGCCTGGAGTGGAACATCCCGTCCGCCGAGCACGGCACGGTGTTCGTGCACCCCGGCGCCAACGAGGTGGCCGTCCTCAAGCAGTTCGAGAACGACTACGACGGCAGCGTCAAGGGCGCCACCGGCAACTCGCCCGCCAACGAGGCCCTCGCGGTCGCCGGTCTGGCCTTCCTCTCCGACCAGGTCAAGAAGCGCAAGGTGCAGGACGCGCTGATGCTGGCCAACCACCCGGCGCGGCGCGGCGTGGACTCCCCGCACGAGATCCGCGCCTGGCGCGACGCCTCCACGACGAGCCGGCAGATCGCCGTCGGCTTCGAGGGCGCCCCCGGTCACCAGGCCGCCGGACTGCCCGCCCCGCTCGGCCCCGGCCGGGCCCGCGGCATCTACGACAACAACCCCAGCGCCGACTCCTTCGCGGGCTACCCGCTGGAGAGCTACCGCACCTGGGGCGGCTTCGACTGGATGACCGCCACCGTGGGCGGCCTGTGGGACAGCCTGATCGCCGAGGGCAAGCCCTGGTGGATCACCGCCAACTCCGACTCCCACCAGGTCTACGCCGACACCGCGGCCCGCGGCGGCGGCGACTTCAACACCAACGGCCGTTACGACGACCCGGTCTACGGCGGCATCGACCTGGCGCAGGGCGACTACTGGCCCGGCTACTACAGCCGTACCCACGTCGGCTCCGCGGACTTCTCGTACGCCGCCGTCATGGACGGCATCCGGGCCGGCCGTATCTGGGTCGACCACGGCCAGCTGCTCTCCGGTCTGGACGTGCGGCTGACCGGCGGCAGCCGCTGGGCCACCCTCGGCGGCGCCCTCCAGGTCAAGAAGGGCACCCGCGTCACCCTCTCCGTCGAGGTCGCGCTGGCCGGCGGTCCCAACTGGGCCGGGTTCACCCCGAAGCTGGCCCGCGTGGATGTCATCCAGGGCGATGTCACCGGCGAGGTCAAGGACCGGGACACCTTCACCGCCCCGTCCGCGAAGGTGGTCGGCTCGTACGAGGTGAACAAGTCCACCGGCACCGCGAAGCTGACCTACGACCTCGGCAAGGTCGACCGCCCGGTCTACGTCCGGCTGCGCGGCACCGACGGCAACCGCAACGGTGTGGGCGTGGGCGGCGCCGCCGTCGACCCGAACGGCCCGGTGCTGGACGTGGTCGGCGACGCCGACCCGTGGAAGGACCTGTGGTTCTACACGAACCCGGTGTGGGTCCTGCCCTCGTGACCCCCTTCGTCTTCGGGTCCGTCCTCACGGTCGACGCGGGGACGAAGGACCTGCGTGCGGCCGATCACCTGCTCCAGGCGCTCGCGGCCGAGCTCGCCCTCCCCGAGGGCGGGTTCGGCTGCACCCACCTGGTGCGGGACGACCGGCCGCGCGTCGTCCTGTCCTTCACCCTGGACACGCCGGAGGCGCTGCGCGCCGCCCGGGACCGGCTCACCACCTGGGGCCACGAGGTCACCGACGGCGCCCCCGACGACTGCGGCAGGGCCGTCCGCTACCCGGGCGTCGCCGCGCTCACCGGCACCCTGCCGGTCGGGGAGATCCTCGCCGCCTCCGCGATCGACGCGGTGACCGTCCTGGGCACCCCGGGCGACCCCGCCCCCGACCTGCCGCTCCACACCCGCGACCATGTCCGCCCGCAGTGGCGCCAGGGCCGTCTGGTGCTCGCCGCCCAGCCCGCCGCGGGCGGCATCCTGGTGCCGTTCGAACACCCGGACCCGACGCCCTGCTGCGCCGACCACTGAGCGCTCCGCTCACCTCCCGGCCGGTTCACGCCCGGCCGGTTCACCCAGCGCGGGGGGGCGGCGGCGGGGCCGGGGGGCGCCGCGGGGGGGGTGGGGGGGGTGGCCCCGGGGGGGCGCCCCCCCCCCGGCCCCGGCCGGGCCCCCGCCCGGCCGTCACACCCCGCGGGCGCGCCCCGGGAGAGCCCGGGGCGACCGCGCGGTTTTGGGCGACGATGTCCCCGCGGTGGCCCACGACCGGCGCTGGGGCCGCGATCCGGTCCAGGAGCCGCAGGTTCCCCGGCCGGGGAACAGGGCCACTGCCCCGGTGCCCGGCGGGGTGGGCGGCGTTCAGCCGGTCGGGGTGAACACGAACGCGAACTCGGCCGGTTCCGCCCGCAGCAGGTACGGCGGCAGCGGGCCCGGCCCGCAGGACTGTGAGCCGATGCCGCTCTGCCCGTGGTCCAGATTGACCCACACCGTCTCCCCGGGCGTCAGGTCGCTCAGATGCCCGGCCGCGTCCAGTTGCTCGGTGCTCCAGCGGCGGGCGGTCAGCCAGAACTCCGGGTCGCCCTCGACCCGCAGCCCGCCGAGTTCCGCCCAGCGCACACCGGGCCGGGCGCCGTTCTCCTGCGGCCGGACGTACGGCGTCTGGAGGGCGTCGACCGTGGACCGCCAGCGGCCGGTGCGGCACGCCGCCCGGGTGTCCGGGTAGCCCTCGCCGGGCCCGCCGCCGTACCAGCTCACCCGGTCCGCCGCCGCGAGCCCGAAGCGCACCCCGAGCCGGGGCAGCGGCACCGGCCACGCGCCCTGCGGGGTCACCGTGACCGCCAGCCGCAGCCGGGTGCCGTCGCCGGTCCACCGGTACACCGTGGACAGGCCCGCCTCCCGGCCCGCCGGTGCCACCCGAGTCCGTACCGTCAGCGCGTCCGCGGCCATCTCCACGCCCTCCGGCCGGTGCCGCATCCGGTGCAGGCCCAGCGTGCGCCAGAGCGGCCCGAGGCGGGGGCCGGGCTGCCAGGGGGCGCCCTCGTCGTTGTCGGTGGGCGCCCGCCAGACGTCCAGCCGCAGCCCGGTCACCGGCACCTCCCCGAGCGACAGCAGCGCCCCCGTGCCGGAGTCGAAGACCCCCGGGCCGAGGACGATCCCGCCCTCGCGCTCCTGCGGGCGGGCGCCCGCCGGCACCGACGGCACCCGGCGGGCGACGGCGGGCAACTGCGCCCACGCCACCTCATGCCCCCGCTCGGCCCACGCCGTGTCCCCGGCCAGCACCGCCCGGAGCGTCCACAGCGCCTCACCGCCGGGCCCGTCCGGCGGCTGCGGCAGCTTCAGTTCGGCCGACTCGCCCGCCGCCAGCGGCGGCACCGACAGCGTGCCCGCCGCCACCGTCACGCCCTCCACCTGGTACGCCCACTCGAACGCCAGCGCCGACAGATCGGCGAAGTCCTGCCGGTTCGTCACCCGTACGGTGCCGCCCCGGCCGTCGCCCTCGATGCGGACCGGCTCGATCACCTTCTTGAACTCCACCAGCCCCGGGGACGGGGTGCGGTCCGGGAACAGCAGCCCGTCACACACGAAGTTCCCGTCGTGCAGCTCCTCCCCGAAGTCACCGCCGTACGCGAACCCGTACCGCGTGTCCGTCACCCCGTGGTCGATCCACTCCCAGACGAACCCGCCCTGGAGCCGGTCGTACGACTCGAACAGCCGCTGGTACTCGGTGAGTCCGCCCGGCCCGTTGCCCATCGCGTGCGCGTACTCGCACAGCACGAACGGCAGCCGTCGGCGGCGCTGGGTGCCGCCGTCCAGACCGCGCCCGATCAGCTCGGTCTCCGTGTGCGGGAGATACATCCGGGAGTACATGTCGGTGTCGCGGCAGTCGTGGTCGCCCTCGTAGTGCAGCAGCCGCGAGGAGTCGCGCGCCCGGATCCAGCGGGCCATCGCGGTCAGCCCGCGCCCGGTGCCCGCCTCGTTGCCCAGTGACCAGACGATCACCGACGGATGGTTCTTGTCCCGCTCGACCATCCGCGCGGCCCGGTCGAGCAGCGCGGGCGTCCAGCGGTCGTCGTCGGCCGGGTTGTCCCGCCAGTCCTGTCCGGTGAAACCGTGGGTCTCCAGATCGCACTCGTCGATCACCCACAGCCCGTACTCGTCGCACAGGTCCAGGAAGGCCGGGTGCGGCGGATAGTGCGAGGCGCGCACGGCGTTGACGTTGTGCCGCTTCATCAGCAGCACGTCCTCGCGCATCGTGGCCACGTCCAGCGCCCGGCCCCGCTCGGGGTGCCACTCGTGCCGGTTGACGCCCTTGAAGAGGACCGGCCGCCCGTTGACCTTGATCAGGCCGTCGTGCAGGGCGACGGTCCGGAAGCCGACGCGCAGTGCCACCCGCTCGCCCGCCGTGGCCAGTACGGCGTCGTACAGCCGTGGGGTCTCCGCAGTCCAGGGCGCCACCGGCACCGTCGCCGTCTCGCCGGTCGCCAGGTCCAGGCCCAGCTCCGGGACGGTGACCCGGCCGGGCACCTCGGAGTCGACGCGCAGTGTGCCCGTCCCGGCGGTGTGGTCGTAGGAGGCGTGCACGAAGAAGTCACGCGCCGCGCCGGGCGGGCGGTGCAGCAGCGTCACGTCCCGGAAGATCCCGGGCAGCCACCACTGGTCCTGGTCCTCCAGATACGAGCCCGCCGACCACTGGTGGACCCGTACCGCGAGCACATTGCCGCCCGGCCTCAGCAGCGCCCCGACCGCGAACTCGTGCGGCAGCCGGGAGCCCTTGAACTCGCCGAGCGCGGTGCCGTTCAGCCACACCCGGGCGCAGGACTCCACGCCGTCGAAGCGCAGCACCGCGTCGCCGTCGCCCGGCCAGCCGCCGGGCAGGTCGAAGACGCGCAGATGGTCCCCGGTGGGGTTCTCGGCCGGTACGCGCGGCGGGTCGACCGGGAACGGATAGACCTGGTTGGTGTAGCTCGGGGCGCCGAACGCCCCCTCGCCCTGGAGCACCCAGTGGCCGGGCACGGTGATCGCGGCCCAGTGCCCGGCGTCGTACCCGGGCCGGGCGAAGGAGTCGTCCTCGGCGCCCGCGGTGGGGGAGAGCCGAAAGCGCCAGGTGCCGTTCAGCGACAGCGTCGTGGCGTCGGTGGACAGGGGGCGGGCCCGGGGCGGCAGGAAGCCGCTGCCGGGCGAGACGTCCTCGACGTAGGCGGGGGCGGTGGTCGGACGGAAGGACATCGCTCTCCTCGGTCGGCCTGGGTGACGGTCCCGGCGACGGCGCGGAAGCCGTCGCCCAGAGGGTGCCCGCGGGGCTGTCCCCTGGGGCATCCCAGGAAGCCCGCGCCGATGGCGGGACGCGCGCCCGTGCGGACCGCGACGGTCACCGCAACGGCGTACCGACGGGGGCGGGGGCGGCGGACCGCTTCCGACCGGGCCCCCGTGGCGGCGGACCGCTCCTCACCGGCCCCCGGTCACGGCAGGGCGGGCAGAAAGCCCCGTACGAACGCGTTGGTGAACCTGCCGTCCGGGTCCAGCTCCCGCACCAGCGCCCGGAAGTCGTCGAACCGCGGGTACCGCCCGCGCACCACCGCGCCCGGCATCTCGAACACCTTCCCCCAGTGCGGCCGGGGCGCGAAACCGTCCAGCGCCGCCTCGACCCGCCGCATCACCGGCAGTACGGCGGCGGTGTCCGCCACCCAGGTGAAGTGCACTGCCACGGTGTCCCGGCCGTGGCTCGGACTCAGCCACTGCCCGTCGGCGGCGACCGTGCGCACCTCACAGGTCTGGGTCACCGGCCCGAGGTCGGCCCGCAGCGCGTCGAGCGCGGCCAGCGCGTCCGCGGTGTGCTCCCGGGGCATCAGATACTCGGACTGGAGTTCGTCACCGCTGCTCGGCGTGAACTCGGCCCGGAAGTGCGGCAGCCGCTCGTGCCAGGGCCCCGCCACCCCGAGCTGCTCGGTGCAGTTTCCCGCGGGCATCCCCGCCACCGGGTGCAGCGCCTCGGTCGCGGGCGTGCCCCAGGGCAGCTCTGGCAGCTGCTGATCGGTACGCCGCTTGACCCACACCTGCCGGAAGCCCGGCGCCTTCCAGTCGGTGAACAGACTCACGCTGTACGCGGCGCTCAGCACCGCCTCGAAGTCGGTGCCGGTCAGCGGCAGTTCGGTGCGGAGCCACTGCTCGACCTCGAACGCGGGCTCCAGGTCCAGGGTGAGCGCGGTGACCATGCCGAGCGCGCCGAGCGCGGTGACGGCACCGCCGAAGCGGGCGTCACCCCGGCCGATCGTCACCGTCGTACCGTCGCCGGTGAGCAGCTCCACCTCCCGTACGGCGTCCGACAGCGGTCCGTTGCCCGCCCCCGAGCCATGGGTGCCGGTCGCCACCGAACCGGCCACCGAGATGTGCGGCAGCGAGGCCAGGTTGGGCAGCGCGAGGCCGCGGGCGTGCACCGCGCGGCCGAGTTCGGCGTACCGCACGCCCCCGGAGACCCGGACCGTACGGGCGTCCGTGTCGATGTCGAGCACCGGCGGCAGCGCGTCGAGCGACAGCAGGACGCCTCCGGGGCCGGGCTCGGCGAGGGTGTTGAAGGAGTGCCCGCTGCCCAGCACCCGCACCCGCGCGGCGGAGGTGACCAGGTCCCGCAGGGCGCCGAGGGTGGGCGGCCGGCGCACCTGCCCGGTGGTGTAGGTGATGTTCCCGGCCCAGTTGGTCACGGTCCCTGTGGTCCCCGTCGTTCCCGTTGTCCCGGTCATGTGGCGATCCCTCCCCGGCGGACATGTAGTGATCATCACATCACCCTGGCCGGATGGGCGCGCTCAGCGCACCGTCAGGCCGCCGATCACCAGGTCCACCAGCCGGCGCAGCCTGCGGTGCAGTACCTCGGGGCCGCCGTCCGAGCGGGCGATGCCGACCGTCGAGGCGAGCAGGACGGCGGCGGTCTCCATCGGCTCGGGCGTCCCGGCGAGCAGCTGGGCGAGGAGGTAGACCAGCTCGTCGTCGGCCGGGGGCAGGCCCATCGCGGCGGCCTGGACCACCAGCTCGTGCGGGAAGGCCGCCCCGCCGGTCCCGGCCGCGGCCAGCTTGACCAGCAGCACCCCGTGCACCCGGTCGGCCAGCGGGCCCTCGGTGTCCCGGGCGCGCTCGGCCGCCCGGACGATCCGGCCGGTCACACACTCGGCGACGGCCGCGAAGACATCGTGCTTGTTGCGGAAGTACTGATATAGCGCGGGGCGGGACACCCCGGCGGCCTGGGCGATCAGATCCATCGAGGTGTGCGCGAAACCATGGCGGGCGAAGACCGCGACCGCCGCCCCCGCGATGTCGTCCCGTTTGGTCATACGGACGACTCTGACGAAAACTGTCAGAAGCGTCAACGCTCACCCCCGGACCCGGCCGCACACCCGCCGGGGCCGGGGGCATACCGTGAAGAGTCGAACACCGCCGCAGGGAGGAGACAAGGATGGGCAGCCGCACCGCGCTCGTCGAGGATCTGATGGAGCGCTTCCCGCATGTGCCACGGGAGGCGGTCTTCAAGGAGGATCTCCTGCGTGGCGGTCTCGCCTTCGACCCGTCGGCGCTCAGTGACAACGAGGGGGGCGAGGTCAAGCCGAAGTCGTACTTCATCTTCTCCTTCGACCACGGCACCCTCCCGGAACTGGGCGAAGCCGCGCTGCGCCGCCCGCCGGAGGAGATCATCCTCACCGGCGGCCCCTACGATCTGCGCCGCACGGTCGTCTCGGTCCGGGTGAACCCGGCCTCCCCCTACCGCGTCGCCGCCGACGACTCCGGCATGCTCGGCCTCTACCTCGACGGCAAGCGCATCGCCGACGTGGGCGTGCCGCCGATGCCGGAGTACTACCGGCACACCCTCTCCAACGGGAAGTCGGTCATGGAGGTGGCCCCCACCATCCAGTGGGGCTACCTGATCTATCTGACCGTCTTCCGGGTCTGCCAGTACTTCGGCGCCAAGGAGGAGTGCCAGTACTGCGACATCAATCACAACTGGCGTCAGCACAAGGCGGCCGGGCGGCCGTACACCGGCGTCAAGGACGTGGAGGAGGTGCTGGAGGCGCTGGAGATCATCGACCGGTACGACACCGCCAAGGCGTCCACGGCCTACACCCTCACCGGCGGCGCCATCACCAAGACCGTCTCCGGCCGCGACGAGGCCGACTTCTACGGCCACTACGCCAAGGCCATCGAGGAGCGTTTCCCCGGCCGCTGGATCGGCAAGGTGGTCGCCCAGGCGCTGCCGCGCGACGACGTCCAGCGCTTCAAGGACTACGGCGTGCAGATCTACCACCCCAACTACGAGGTGTGGGACGAGTACCTGTTCAAGATGTTCTGCCCCGGCAAGGAGCGGTACGTCGGCCGGGACGTGTGGCACAAGCGGATCCTGGAGTCGGCGGAGGTCTTCGGGGCCCGCAATGTCATCCCGAACTTCGTCGCGGGGGTCGAGATGGCCGAGCCGTTCGGCTTCAAGACGGTCGACGAGGCCATCGCCTCGACCACCGAGGGCCTGCGCTTCTTCATGTCCCGGGGCATCACGCCCCGCTTCACCACCTGGTGCCCCGAGCCGACCACCCCGCTGGGCAAGGCCAACCCGCAGGGCGCCCCGCTGGAGTACCACATCCGGCTGCTGGAGGCGTACCGCGCCACCATGGACGAGTTCGGCCTCGCCTCGCCCCCCGGCTACGGCAAGCCCGGCCCCGGCCGCGCGGTCTTCTCCGTCAGCTCCTTCATGGACAGCCTTCCGGCCGAGGAGCCGGTGGAGGTGTGAGGCACAGGGCGTGGGTCAGTATGTGACGCTGGCCGCGGCGGTGATCATCGGCCGACCGCGGCTGGAGGCGTATCTACGGGCGCCCGTCCGCCCCGCGTCCACGTGGGGGGAGCGGGACTGGGCCGGGCTCTGCGCGCCCTGGAGCGAAGGGCGCCGCTACCGCGAGGAACTGTCCGCCGCCGTCGCCGAGTGCGACCGCTGGACCGGCGGGGACCACGCCGGGCTGCTGAGCACGCTGGCCGAGGACGACGTCCTGAGCGCCGGGTACGACCCGGACAGCGGCTCCCTCGCCCTCGACGCCGACGTACGGGTCGACTTCCGGCTCCCCGGCCTGATCTGGGCCTGTACCGCGCTGCGCGGCATGGCCTCGTTCCTGACCGGCGAGGACGCCGGGCTGGTGACCGTCACCGCCGACTGGGACGCGGGGAGCGCACTGCTGCGGCTGCTGCCGGGACGGTCGGCGTTCCTCGACCGTGAGCGGGACGCCGCCGAGTGGGCGCGGGCCAGGGACCTGGAGTTCGAGGTGCGGTGCGCGGTGCCCGGGGCGGTGTCCTGCGAGGTGGGCGGCGAGGTGGGGGAGCTGCTGGCGCGGGGGGCGTGAGCTGCGGGAGACACGGAGACCCGCGGAGACCCGCGGAGACCCGCGGAGACCCGCGGAGACCCGCGAGGCGCCGGAGGCGGCTAATCGGATGCCTGGCTTGTCATTTGTGGTGAAAACGTGAAAGGCTCGGCAGCGCCCGCGAGGTTCCCCATAACTCCCGTATCCATAGGGTGAGTTGACCTCGCTCTGGACGCAGGAGACCCATGCCAGACCTGCCGACCCCCCAGAACGCCATGGAGGCCGCGGAGTTCGACGAGAGCTGGGACACCGTGCTCTCGTACGCGGACCTGTGCACGGGCGGCTCCGACGCCGCCGTGGAACTGGCCACCGAGGCGTTCGCGCACGGCATCCGGGAGACCCGTACCGGCGGCAGCGGCCGTGGTGCCGGACGCCGCCCGGCCACCCTGCCGCACCTCCCGCTGCTGCTCTGCGCGGTCCGTGACACGGCCGCCGACTGGGAGCGCCGCGGCCAGGGCCACCGGCTCGACCCCGAGCTACGGCTGTGGCTCACCTCCGGGCAGGCCGTGCGGCACACCGCCGGGGCGCCGTCCCAGCGCCCGCTCGCGCTGCGCGGCCTCCAGGACATGCAGCGGCCCGACGCCGCCCTGCTGTGGCTGACGGAGGTCGAGGCGCAGCCGCTGCCCGTGGTCGCCGCCCGCCTCGGACTCGACCCGGCCGGGATCGCCGAGGAGCGCACCGAGGTGCGCGCACTCTTCCGCGACCGCTGCTTACGCAACCATCTCGACCGCCCGATGGACCCGCAGTGCCGCGGCTACGCCCGGATGCTCGACGCCGTCACCCGGACCGCCGTCGCGAACACCCCCGATGACCTCTCCCGCCATCTCGCCCGCTGCGCCCACTGCGCGGAGGCCGCGGCCTGTCTGCGGGTGCAGGGCGGCGGACTGCCCGCCGCGCTCGCCGGAGGGGTGCTCGGCTGGGGCGGCCTCGCCTACCTCGAACGCCGCCGCCGCGCCGCCGAGGTCCGGCTCGCCGCCGGACAGGCCGCGAGCGCCGGTGCCCGCCGGACGCCGGACCCGCGCCGGATCGGGGTGCTGCGCGGCGGGCTGCTCGCCGGGGCGGTGCTCGTCTCCGTCATCGCGCTCGGCGTCTCCCTGATGCCGTTCGGCGGCGCGACGAGCGACGCCGCGGCCCAGGGCGACGCCCCCGACCGGGTGCCCATCGCCGACCCGGACACGGCGGAGCCGGACGAGTCGCCGGAGCCGTCGGAGACCCCCCGCCCGTCACAGTCGCCGCCGCCGCCCACCCCGGCCGCCTCCACCGCACCACCCGCCCACCAGGACCCGGACCCGGAACCCCAGGGCACCTCCACCTCCACCTCTACCTCCACGGAGGCCACCGGCGGGGTGGACGCGAGCCCCGAGAGCGGCTGCCGGGCGACGTACGACGTGACCAGCGAGTGGTCCACCGGCTTCGAGGCCACCGTCGAGATCAGCACCGAACACGCCCTCGACGGCTGGACCGTCGGCTGGAGCTTCCGCGACGGCCAGCGCATCTCCACGATGTGGGACGCCCGGCATGTGCAGGACGGCTCCCGGGTGACGGCACGCGCCGCCCACTACAACCGGGCCGTCCCGGCGGGCGGCTCGCTCACCTTCGGCTTCGTCGCCCTCCTGGACGACGGCAACGTACCGGCCCACGACTTCACCCTCAACGGGCGGGAGTGTGTGACGCGCTGACCCGCGGCGGACGGGAAAGGGCAGGTGGAAAACGCGTTGACGGGGCCGGGGAGAGCCGGGCTAAAGTCTCGGGGAGCGACGGCGGGCCCACTGGGCCACCGCCGGAGCCGTACCGACGAGAGAGTCAGGAGGTGTCGACAGATGGCTGTCACTGCGCTGGGCGCTGCCCGCATCCCGCACACCATCACGTCCACCTCCGCGGTCACCGGCTGACCTCACCGCGCCTACGCGCCCGCCGGGACCGCATGTAGAAGGGTCCCCGTTGACTCCCCACTCTGCTTCGGCGAACTCCGCGGATTCCGCCGATTCCGCGGTTCTCTCCACCCTCCTCCCCTACGGCTGGGACGACGCCTGGGCGGCCGAGTTCGCCCCCTACGCGGCCGAAGGGCTGCTGCCCGGACGCGTGGTCCGGGTCGACCGCGGCCAGTGCGATGTGCTGACCGCCGCCGGGCCGCTGCGCGCCGACACCGCGTTCGTCACGCCGCACGATCCGCTGCGGGTCGTGTGCACGGGCGACTGGGTCGCCGTGGAGCCCGGCGGCAATCCGCGCTATGTCCGGGCGTACCTGCCACGCCGTACGGCGTTCGTCCGCTCCACCTCGTCCAAGCGGTCCGAGGGGCAGATCCTCGCGGCCAACGTCGATCACGCGATCATCGCCGTCTCACTCGCCGTCGAACTGGACCTCGGCCGCGTCGAACGCTTCCTCGCCCTCGCCTGGGAGTCCGGCGCCCAGCCGGTCGTGGTGCTGACCAAGGCCGACCTGGTGCCGGACGCGGCGACGCTCGGGTACCTGGTGCAGGACGTCGAGACCACGGCGCCCGGGGTGCCGGTGCTGCCGGTCAGCGCGCTGGACGGTGACGGCGTCGATGTCCTCGCGGCGGTCGTCGGCGGCGGTACGTCCGTGCTGATCGGCCAGTCCGGGGCCGGGAAATCGACCCTGGCCAACGCGCTCCTCGGGGAGGCGGTGATGGACGTCCAGGCCACCCGCGACACCGACGGCAAGGGACGCCACACCACCACGACCCGCAACCTGCTGCCGCTGCCCGGCGGCGGGGTGCTGATCGACACCCCCGGCCTGCGCGGCGTCGGCCTCTGGGACGCCGAGACCGGCGTCGGACAGGTGTTCTCCGAGATCGACGAACTGGCCGCGCGCTGCCGCTTCCACGACTGCGCCCATGAGTCGGAACCCGGCTGCGCGGTCCGCGAGGCCATCGACACCGGCGCCCTCCCGGCCCGCCGCCTGGAGAGCTACCGCAAGCTCCTGCGCGAGAACCAGCGAATCGTCGCCAAGACCGACGCCCGCGTCCGCGCGGAGATCCGCAAGGACTGGAAGAGGAAGGGAGCGATCGGCCGAGCGGCACAGGAGGCCAAGCGGGGCCGACAGCGCTAGGGCCTGTCCGGCGGACCCATGTGACTACCGGCTCGCTGGCCGACGTCCGACGCCGGAGGGGGGGCGGAGCCGCGCCACTGCGCGCTCCGCCCCCGGGTGGGGTGCCGCCCCCGGGTGGGGTGCCGCCCCCGGGTGGGGTGCCGCCCCCGGGTGGGGTGC
>NZ_JBHTZD010000015.1:186239-197261 GCF_042790455.1 Streptomyces sp. NPDC056734 | reverse complement strand
CGCCCCCGCGTCCGATTTCCGCCAGCCGCATCCCACCCTCTCGGCGCACACTGGGTCTCGTGATGGACGAAGAGACCAGGTACGAAGCCGTTCGTAGTCGGGACGCCCGGTTCGACGGGGCGTTCTTCTTCGGGGTCGCGACCACCGGGATCTACTGCCGGCCCAGTTGCCCGGCCGTCACGCCGAAGCGGCGGAACGTGCGGTTCTTCCGGACCGCCGCCGCCGCGCAGGGCTCCGGGTTCCGGGCCTGCCGGCGGTGCCGGCCGGACGCCGTGCCCGGGTCCGCCGACTGGGACGTCCGCGCCGACGTGGTCGGCCGGGCCATGCGGCTGATCCGGGACGGCGTCGTCGACCGCGAGGGCGTCGCCGGCCTCGCGACCCGGCTCGGGTACAGCGCCCGGCAGGTCCAGCGCCAGCTCACCGCCGAGCTGGGCGCCGGACCGGTCGCCCTCGCCCGCGCCCAGCGGGCGCACACCGCACGCGTGCTGTTGCAGACCACCACCCTGCCGATCACCGAGATCGCCTTCGCGGCCGGGTTCGCCAGCGTGCGCCAGTTCAACGACACGATCCGCGAGATCTACGCCCTCACCCCGAGCGCACTGCGCGCCGCCGCGCCGAAGACCCAGCGGGCCATCGGCACCCCCACCGCCGGGATCCCGCTCCGGCTCGCCCACCGGGGCCCGTACCACGCCGCCTCCGTCTTCGACCTGCTGGCGCACGAGGCCGTGCCCGGCGTCGAGGCGGTCACCGGCCCGCCCGGCGCCCGCACCTACCGACGCACCCTGCGCCTCCCCCACGGCACCGGCATCGCCGCCGTCGGCGAGCGCACCGGCAGCTCCGGCACGGCCACCCACCCCGGCGGCTGGCTGGACGCCCTGCTGCACCTCACCGACCAGCGCGATCTCACCACCGCCGTGCAACGCCTGCGCCGCCTGTTCGACCTCGACGCCGACCCGTACGCCGTCGACACCCGGCTAGGCGCCGACCAACGGCTCGCCCCCCTCGTCGCCGCCCGGCCGGGCCTGCGCTCACCCGGCGCCGCCGACCCCGAGGAACTGGCGATACGCGCCCTGGCGGGCCCCTCCGGCGCCCAGGAACTCGTCCAGCGGTACGGCAAGACGCTCGACGCGCCCTGCGGCAGCCTCACCCACCTCTTCCCCGAGCCCGGCGTCCTCGCCGCCGCCGAGCCCGGCTCCACCCTCGGCGCGCTCACCACCGCCCTCGCCGACGGCACCGTACGCCTCGATCCCGGCGCCGACCGGGACGGCGCCGAAGCGGCGCTGCGCGCACTGCCCGGCCTGGACGCGGCCGTCATCGCCGCGATCCGTACCCGCGCCCTCGGCGACCCCGACGTGGCGCCACCCGGCGCCGACACCCCCGACAGCTGGCGCCCCTGGCGCTCGTACGCGGTACGGCACCTGCGCACCGCAGGAGAGTTGGAGTGATGACCATGAGCACCCCCGTCACCCCCGTCCACTACACGCACCTCGACAGCCCCCTCGGGCGACTGCTGCTGACCGCCGGCCCGGACGGGACCCTCACCTCGCTGTCCGTCCCCGGCCAGAAGGGCGGGCGCACCCTGGGCGAGGGCTGGACCCATGACCCCGCGCTGTTCCGCGCGGCCGAGGAGCAGCTCGCCGCCTACTTCGCCGGCGAGCTGAAGGAATTCCGGCTCCCGCTGCGCACGCCCGGCACCCCCTTCCGCGAGCAGGTCTGGCACGCGCTCGACACCGTGCCGTACGGGGCGACGACGACGTACGGCGAGATCGCGGCCCGCGTCGGCGCCTCCCGGGCCGCCGTACGCGCCGTCGGCGGCGCCGTGGGCGCCAACCCGCTGCTCGTCGTCCGCCCCTGCCACCGCGTGATCGGCGCCGACGGCTCCCTCACGGGCTACGCGGGCGGCCTGGACCGCAAGCTGCGGCTGCTGGAGCTGGAGGGGTCCGTCTACTGAGGCGGCCGCACCGTCCCTCCGCCGTCCGTCCGCCCCGGCATCCGCTCCGCCGACGCGGCCCGCCACGCAGGCGCGGTGAAGGGACCGGCGAAGTACTGCGTCTCGTGCACCACCAGCCGGCCGGCGAACTCCATGACGCTCACCGAGTACGACGGCACCCCGTCGTAGGTGATGACACACTCGCTCACCCACAGCCGGGCATGTCCGGTGATCCGCCGGACGGTGAAATGCCGGTCGGCCCGATGCCCGCCGCGTTGCGCCGAGATCGCCGCCCGGCCCCGGAACCGCTCGCCCGACTGCGGGTAGTCCAGAATCGCGTCCGTCGCGTAGATCGCGTGCTCGGCTTCGGTGTCCGCGCGTTCCGAGGCCCGCCAGTGCTCCTCGATCGCGGCCCTGGTCCGCGAGTCCGTATCCATGTCCGCCTGGTCACACCCTTCCCACAAAGACCCCCACACCAGCTCAGATCACCCCCAGATCACCGCCCCCACCCACGCCCCGAGAATCAGCAGACAGGCGAACAGCTCCGTCAGCACGCTGGAGCCCCCCGACCGCATCGCCGAGCGCAGGGCGGCCATCGCCTCGCCATGGCGGCCCAGACGCAGACGCTCGGAGAGATAGATCCCGCCCAGGAAGCCGGGGATCGCCCCCACCACCGGGATCAGCACGAAGCCGAGAAACGCCCCCACCCCGGCGTACACCGCCATCCGGGGCGTCGCCCCCGACTCGCTCAGCCGTCTCGGCGGCAGCGCCCACCGCACCACCTGGGCGAGCAGCAGCACCACCGTCGCCCCGACCAGCACCCCCCAGGCCACCGGCGCCGGATTCTTCAGCGCCCACCACAGAATCGCGGCCCAGACCAGCCACGACCCCGGTACCCCGGGCACCAGCACTCCGCACAGGCCGAGCAGCAGCACGAAGCCGACCAGGAGGAGTTCCCAGACTCCCATCTGCCAAGAGTGCCGGAGCCGCGCCGAGCGCGCAGGTCAGCGAACCGGCCCAGCGCGAAAGCGCACGTCACCGCTCCCGCGCCACCCAGCCCCGTTCATACGCGTGCCAGCCCAGCTGGAGCCGGGTCGACACCCCCGTCAGCTCCATCAGCCGCTTCACCCGGCGCTGCACGGTCCGCAGCCCCAGCTCCAGCTGCTTGGCCACGCTCGCGTCCGTCAGCCCGGCCAGCAGCAGGGACAGGATCTCCAGATCCGTGGCATCCGGCTCGTCCGGGCCCTGCTCGATCACCCCCGCCGCACCCAGCCGCAACGGCAGCGCGTCCCGCCACACCGACTCGAACAGCCCCGACAGCAGCTCCAGCAGCCCGCTCGCGTGCACCACCAGCGCGGCGGGCTCCGTGGTGTGCGAGGTCAGCGGCACGAGCGCGAGCGAACCGTCGGCGACCACCAGCTTCGTCGGCACCCGGTCCACCACCCGCACCTGCTCGTCCCGGCCCAGCGCCGCCGTCAGTTCCGTGATCCCGTCCGGCAGATCCAGCACCGCGCGCTCCACCACCACCCGGTAACGCACCCCCCGCCCGGTGGCCTGTTCCTCCGCGTCGTTCTCCATCCCCTTCACCGCGACCGGGTTCCCGGTCACCAGCGCGCACACCTCGTCACTCGCCCCGAGCTGCAACTGGAGGAACCGCTGCGCGACCGCCGCCGCCCCGCTCACCACCTCGACCAGATCGTGCACGGCCGGTTCGGCCGCCGCCGCCCGGTACTCCTCCGCCAGCAGCGCCGCCGCCAGCTCCGCCTGCTCCAACTCGTGCCGCCGCTGGGTGAGCAGCGCGCCGAGCGCGACACCGGGCGGGGCCGCCACCCACCGGCCGGGCCGCGACGAGGACTGCGCGGCCAGCCCCCGCGCCTGGAGCCGGCGCAACGCGTGCTCGGTGTCCCGCTCGCCCAGCGCGAGGCGCCGGGCCAGATCGGGCACATCGGCCGCACCCACCACCACCAACGTCCGGTACGCCGACTCGTGTGTCTCGTCCAGCCCTATCGCCGCCAGCATCAGGCGCCGCCCCTCCCGCAAGTACGACCTCGTCAGACGGGTTCCCGGCTGTGGCGGAAACTGGCCACGGCGCAAACCCGCCTCGGCACATCATCGCCGTACGGCCGGTCACTCTGCCAAGGTGGGGCCACGGCGACATACGTCACCGGCCGCCGTCAAGCGGGCCTTTTCGGCCGAATCGACGCGCGCCCGGGTGCCGTACGCCCCCCGGCTGTCGTCGGGCGGTTCTCCCGTGGGGGGTGGAGCCGCCCGACGGCCTTTCACGCGGCCCACCGCGCGCCCGACTCCCGGGCCGGTGACGCCCGTTCGGCCAGGCGTCCGACCGACCGTTCGACGCGCACGAGTACGTCATATTTTCCGCATGCCCCGTTTTCCTGACGCCCGCGCGGTGGACAATTAGGGGCATGAGCCAACTGGGGGGAAGTTCCACCGGTCACGAGGACGACTGGTGGAGACAGCTGTACGACGCCGACGCCACCGAGGACACCGGCCCCACGTCCGCCGCCGACTCCCTCGACGACCGCTTCGCCTCGGCATCGGGAGCCGTGACTGTGGGGTCCGAGGGGCCCTCCGCCCCCGTACCGCCGCCCGTACCGCCTGTACTGCCCGTACCGCCGGTACCGCCCGCGCCGCCACGACCGCCGGCACCATCCGCCCCGCCCGCCCCGCCTGCCCCTCCCGTTCCGCCCGCGCCCCCTACCCCCCGCCCCACCGGCCTCGTCCGCCAACGCGCCCCCTGGGAACCGCCCCTCCCCACCACCGGCCCGTCCACCTTCCCGCCACCGCCACCGCCACCGCCACCACCCCCACCCTCGCCACCGGCCACCCCAGAACCCCACCACCCCCCGGAATCCACCGCACCCCACCCCTCCCACCCCCCTCACCCCTCCCACCCCGCCGTCGCCTACATAGGCACCGGCCCCCCCACCTACGACCCCGACCCCACCGCGCTCCCCCTCGCCGACCCCGACGACCTCGCCGATCTGGTGGCCGACACGGTGCTGGACGGGGCCCGTTACGGGGTCTGCACCCTGCGGGCGGCGTCCGTGCGCGGGGACTCGGCCCGTTACCGGGGCGAGCCGCGCCGGGACGCGTTGCTCACCGCGCGGTTCGGCGCCGGGGCGGACGCGCTGGTGCTGGTGGCGATGGCCAGCGGCGCGCGGGCCACCCCGGCGGCGCACCGGGCGGCGGCCGAGGCGTGCCAGTGGATAGCGCGGGCGGTCGGCCGCAGCCACACGCGACTGGCGCAGGACATCCGGGCCGGGCGGCGTGGGGATCTGAAGTCCGGCCTGCACCGCCTCACCGACCGCAGCCTCGGCAAACTCCGGGCCGGCGCCGCCGATCGCGGCCTGAGACCGGAGGAGTACGCGGCGACCCTGCGCTGTCTGCTGCTCACCGCCGACCCCGCCTGCCGTACCCGTATCTTCTTCGGCGTCGGCGCGGGCGGTCTCTTCCGGCTCCGCGACGGGGCGTGGCAGGACATCGAGCCGCAGATCACGGATGTCCCCGGGGAGCCGCTGATGAGCTTCGGGTCGCTGCCCGCCGAGACCCCCGAGGGCGACCGGCTCACCATGGACCTGGGCATTCCCGCCCCGCCCAGCCCCTACGAACCCGCCCCCGGGCCGCCCCGCGAGCCCTTCCGGTTCCGGGCGTCGGTGGCCCGCCCGGGTGACACCCTCCTGATGTGCACGCACGGCCTCGCCGAACCGCTGCGCGGGGAGCCGGAGCTGAGCGCACATCTGACCGGCCGCTGGTCCGGCGCCGCCCCGCCCGGCCTCGCCGCGTTCCTCGCCGACACCCAGGTCCGGGTCAAGGGCTACGCGGACGACCGGACCGCCGCGGCCGTGTGGGAGGCGTAACCGCGTTCGATGTGAATTCATGGACCCGAGGGATCCGATCCACGCAGACCGGGGGGATCCGATCCACGCACACCGCAGATCGCACACCGCAGACCACACACCGCAGACCGGAGACACCGGGGAGAACGAAGGGGCACCACCTCATGGCCAAGCAGAACGTCGCCGAGCAATTTGTCGACATCCTCGCCCGTGCCGGAGTCAAGCGGCTCTACGGCGTCGTCGGCGACAGCCTCAACCCCGTCGTCGACGCCGTCCGCCGCAACTCCGCCATCGACTGGGTGCACGTGCGCCACGAGGAGACCGCCGCTTTCGCCGCCGGGGCCGAGGCGCAGATCACCGGACAGCTCACCGCCTGCGCGGGCTCCTGCGGCCCCGGCAATCTGCATCTCATCAACGGCCTGTACGACGCCCACCGCTCGATGGCGCCCGTCCTCGCCCTCGCCTCGCACATCCCGTCCGCCGAGATCGGGCTCGGTTACTTCCAGGAGACCCACCCGGACCGGCTGTTCCAGGAGTGCAGCCACTACAGCGAGATGATCTCCCACCCGAAGCAGATGCCCAGGGTGCTCCAGACCGCCATCCAGCACGCGGTCGGGCAGAGCGGCGTCAGCGTGATCACCCTGCCCGGAGACATCGCCGACCACCCCGCCCCCGACAAGCCCGTCGAGACCGCCCTGGTCACCTCCCGGCCCACGATCCGCCCCGGCGACACCGAGATCGACAAGCTGGTCGACCTCATCGACCGCGCCGAGCGGGTCACCCTCTTCTGCGGCAGCGGCACGGCCGGCGCGCACGCCGAGGTGATGGAGTTCGCGGAGAAGGTCAAGTCCCCGGTCGGCCACGCCCTGCGCGGCAAGGAGTGGATCCAGTACGACAACAAGTTCGACGTCGGCATGAGCGGGCTGCTCGGCTACGGCGCCGCCTACGAGGCCACCCACGAGTGCGATCTGCTGATCCTGCTCGGCACGGACTTCCCGTACAACGCCTTCCTCCCGGACGATGTGACGATCGCCCAGGTCGATGTCCGCCCCGAGCGCCTAGGCCGCCGCTCCAAGCTGGACCTCGCCGTGTGGGGCGATGTGAAGGAGACCCTGCGCTGTCTGATCCCGCGCGTGAAGCCGAAGGAGAACCGCCGCTTCCTCGACAAGATGCTGAAGAAGCACGCGGACGCCCTGGAGGGCGTGATCAAGGCGTACACCCGCAAGGTCGAGAAGCACATCCCGATCCATCCGGAGTACGTGGCCTCCGTCCTGGACGACCTCGCCGCCGACGACGCGGTGTTCACCGTGGACACCGGGATGTGCAACGTCTGGGCCGCCCGCTACATCTCGCCCAACGGCCGCCGCCGGATCATCGGCTCCTTCTCCCACGGCTCGATGGCGAACGCGCTGCCCATGGCGATCGGCGCCCAGTTCACCGACCGCGACCGCCAGGTCGTGTCGATGTCCGGCGACGGCGGCTTCACGATGCTGATGGGCGACTTCCTCACCCTGGTCCAGCACGACCTCCCGGTGAAGGTCGTCCTCTTCAACAACTCCTCCCTCGGCATGGTCGAGCTGGAGATGCTGGTCGCCGGTCTCCCGTCGTACGGCACCTCCAACCAGAACCCCGACTTCGCCGCCGTCGCCCGCGCCTGCGGCGCCTACGGCGTGCGCGTGGAGAAGCCCAAGGATCTAGCGGGCGCGCTCAAGGCCGCCTTCAAGCACAAGGGCCCCGCGCTGGTCGATGTCGTCACCGACCCCAACGCCCTGTCCATCCCGCCGAAGATCAGCGCCGAGATGGTCACCGGCTTCGCCCTGTCCGCGTCGAAGATCGTGCTGGACGGCGGGGTCGGCCGGATGGTCCAAGTGGCCCGCTCCAACCTGCGCAACGTCCCGCGCCCCTGACCGACCCTCACGACGTGTAGGGGGCCCAGCCGCGGTTCTCGTAGTCGTACGCGTACCGGTCGAGCCCCGCCACCGCGCTGGTCCGGAACGGCCGGCCGCCGTCGTCGATCCGGACCGTGCCGGTACGGCCCTGCGAGGACCAGTCCAGCTCCAGATACCAGTCGCAGGCGCACCCCGCCGTACGGGCCGTCACCTCCAGCACCTCCGGATCGGTGCTGGAGACCTGGTACGGCATCCGCACCGCGGGCAGTTCCCGGTCCGGGTCGGCGCCGGGCACCGAGCGGGCGATCGGCCGGTCCATGTCCAGGTCCACATCGAAGAAGCGCGGCGTGACCGACCCACCGCACCCCTGGTCCATCGCGTACGAACTCCCCTGGACCGGCGCCGCCCGCCCCACCACCCGCACCCGCAGCGCCTCCAGCACCACGGCCGTCGCCGACCGCCCCTGCACGGTGATCCGTACGTTCGTGTCCTTCCCGTGCACCGCGCCCTGCGCCGTCGCCCAGGCCCGGGCGTCCTGCGCGACCGGGGGCGGCGGCACCTGCGCGGGCGGCCGGTCGATCACATAGTCGTGCCCGCAGCCCAGCGCCCAGGCGTGCGAATCGGCGCTCCAGGTGAGCGGGACGCCGGTGGGCACGGTGGCCCGCGGGGTCGGTGGGTCCGTCTTCGGGAGCGGCCCGTCCGGCGTACCGCCCTTGGCCGGCGGCTCGCGCGGCGGGGTCGTGGACGGGGCGGGGGAGGAGCGTACGGGGGAGGGGCTGCCCGTCGTGCCCGTGGGCGAGGGCACCCCGGTCGCCCGCTCCGGCGTTCCGGTCACCGTCCCGGACCCGGGCGCCGCATCGACCACCTTCGCCCGCTCACCGGCGGGCAGCGCGGAGAGCGTCCCGAGCGTCGCCAGCAGCGCGGCGCAGACGGCGGCGGCGATGGCCGTACGACGGCGGCGGTACCAGGGGGTGGTGGGGCGGCCGGTGATGTCCGGAGCCCGCTTCCCTTCCTCACCCTGACCGGCGTCGGCCTCCTGCTCCCTTTGCTCCTCCTGCGCCCCTTGCTCCTCCTGTTCCCTCTGCTCCTCCTGCCCTGTTTGTTCCTCCGCCGTCTCCTGCCCCGCGTCCTCGGTGGCCTCGCGCAGGGCGGCGTCCCCGGTCGCGGGGGTCCGCGCCCGCTGCCGGGCCGCCACCGCCAGCAGCCACACCCGGTGCAGCTCGTGCCGCTCCGGTGCCGACGCCCCGCACAGCGCCGCGAACCGCTCCACCGGGGCGAAGTCCACCGGCACCGCGTCACCGGCGCAGTAGCGGTGCAGGGTGGAGGTGTTCATGTGCAGGCGCCGGGCCAGCGAACCGTAGCTGCGGTCCGTCCGTTCCTTCAGCTGCCGCAGCAGCGCCGCGAACCGCTCGACATCGTCGTGCTGTGCCGACACCGTTCTCCCGGGTTCCTGTGAGCTGGTGGACAGGGGCCAGGCGGCCCGGGACGGCATCCCAGGCACCTCATGTACCTGCACGTCAGCGGGGCTGGGATGGTTCCAGGGCGGCGAATCGTTGCGCCCGCCCGCTGGGATTGCCGATGCTCTTGGTGCCGGCCGGGGAGACCCGCGAACGGGACCCGGTCACGCGTCATCTCTCGCGCCGCAGCGCGACTTCACCACGGGGAGTTCCATGTCCGACCCGATCTCCGACCCGATCCAGGCCCGCCCGGTCCACGCCCGCCGCTTCATGGCGCTCACCGCGCTGTCCGTCGCCGCCTTCACCACCGCCGCCGTGCTCGCCGTCCCGGCCGACGCCGCGCCCGGTCGCGGGCCCGCGTTCCTGTCGGCGTCCCAGCTGCCGCCGCACCCCTTCGCCACGTGGACCGCGGGGAAGGTCACCGACGGTGTCCCGGACGAGCTGCGGCTCTGCCTGGACGACGTGTTCCCGGGCTACGACTCCCGCTACCGCCCGTTCCGGACCGACCTGGACACCAGCGCCCGCCAGCTCACCATCGTCACCGGCACCGCCACCAAGGCGAAGGCGCTCGCGGACCGGATGAACCGGGAGATCCGTGCCTGCGCCCAGCGCATCGAGCAGGCGGACCCGGAGACCGAGGCCACCTACCGGAGCTATGGCTCGCTGCCGGTGGAGGAGGGCGCCCGGGTGCACGGACTGCACACCGCGGCCTCGTGGGGCGCGACCGACATCCGGCTCCTGTCGGTGGGCCGGGACGGCCGGACCGTCACGGTCGTGGACTGGGCGCAGCTCGGCGACTTCTCCGACGCGCCCGTGCGGGCCTTCAAGAAGACGACCACGACCGCGGTCAACAAGCTCTACTGAATCCAGAACGGGGGTCGCCCTGCCGCCACGGGGGTCGGCGGGGCGGCCCCGTCGCCCCGCCGATGGTAGGAACACCCGGGTGTTTCCGGCCAGATTCACGTGCACGCGACGATGTGCCATGGGACCCCCTCAATCCGGGTGTCCGAAACGGCCCGCCCCCTCTTCACCTCCCGCACGCCCCGATGCACGGTCCCGAACCGGCCGACCGGCTGAACTCCTGCGGTCCGGATGCCGAACACCGGCTGTCCGGCATCCGTCCGGACCGCTTTCCCTTCCCGTGAGGATGGCCGAACATCCCGGGCTCGGCGACGGGCCATGAGTGCCCGGTGACCCATTGGGCAAGGATCCTCGTGAACGTGTTCGAGCAGGAGGGGAACCGGGATCGGCACGCGGGCGGGGGTCATGAAGAGGCAAGTACGCGGGGGCGTTCCCACGGCCGTCGGGTCCGGCTCGGTGCATCCGGCGGGGGCAGGGGCTCCGGAGGAAGGGCAGCGGCCACGGCTGCTGCGCCGGCTGGGACGGGCGGATCTGCGGGCGGTGCCCGAGGCCCGCCGGGCGGTGCGGGAACTGCTGCGGACCTGGGAGCGGTCCGAACAGTCGCAGATAGCCGAACTGCTGACGAGCGAGCTGGTCACCAACGCGCTGGTGCACACCGACCGGGACGCGGTGCTGACGGCCGAGGTGAGCCCGCACGGCGTGCGGGTGGAGGTACGGGACTTCGTGGCCCAGCGGCCCCGGCCCCGCGCCCCGGTCCCGCACGAGGGGACGAACGGCCGGGGCCTCGCCCTGGTGGAGTCCCTCGCGGACGCGTGGGGCGTACGGTCGCACGGCGTGGGCAAGTCGGTGTGGTTCGAACTGGGGGCGGAGGCGGCGTAGTACACGGGCACGCAGTACACGGGCGCGTAGACACGAGAACGGGGCGGGGGGGGCACCCGTTGCGGGGGCGCCCCCCCCCCGCGGCACCCCGGGTTAAAAGGCAACCCCGGTAACAGTGCGGGGTTTTTCCGAAAAGGAGTTGCAGGGAC
>NZ_JBHTZD010000015.1:155030-186229 GCF_042790455.1 Streptomyces sp. NPDC056734 | reverse complement strand
GGGCTGTTGGGGTTGGGTCCCACGGGGGGCGTGGGGTGGTTTCCGACGCGTGTCATCCTTTCGGGGTCCCGTTGACCCCGACCGGGGGGGGGGGCGCCCCTGTTAGCGGCCGCCCCCCGCCCCGTCGTCACCGCGTGTACATCGTCACCGCGTGTACCTGTGCGGCTTTTAGCCGAACTGCTGTTCCAGGTCCTTGAGCTTGCGCTCCAGGGAGTCCAGGCGCGGCAACGCCATGGTGTCGTCCTCGGCCGTCAGATCTACTTTGATCGGATCAGCTCCGGTACGGACGGGCTGGAGGGAGGGACGCTGGGGTACGGGGGGCAGCTGCTCCGGGGTCGATATGGCAGGCTCCGCGGTGACCCGCTCGGCGCTCGGCTCGCCGGACGACAACTCGGCCTGACGGGCGCGTCGGCCGCCGTTTCCGCCGTGTCCCCGGCTGATCGCCTTCAGCTGAGCGCGCTCGCGGCGCTCGGCGTCCCGGCGGCGCATCCGCTCCTGCTCCTTGGCCTTCTTGTCCTCGCGGACCTCCTCGACCGCCTCGTCCAGACTGCGCACGTTCTCCAGGAGCATCAGCGACCAGGCGCCGTAGGTCTCACGGGGGGCGCGCAGCCAGCGGACGATCCGGATCTGCGGCAGCGGCCTGGGCACCAGTCCCTGCTCGCGCAGGGCGGCCCGGCGGGTCTGCTTCAGCGCGCGGTCGAAGAGCACCGCGGCGGAGAGGGACATGCCCGCGAAGAAGTGCGGCGCACCCGCGTGACCGAGGCCCCGGGGCGCGTGCACCCAGTTGAACCAGGCCGCGGCGAACGCGAACGTCCACACGAGGATGCGGGAGCCGAGAGCGGCGTCGCCGTGGCTGGCCTCGCGCACCGCGAGCACGGAGCAGAACATCGCCGCCCCGTCCAGGCCGAACGGCACCAGGTACTGCCAGCCGTTGGAGAGGCCGAGGTTCTGCTCACCGAAGCCGACCAGGCCGTGGAAGGAGAGCGCGGCGGCCACCGCGGCGCAGCAGAACAGCAGGACATAGGAGAAGGTGCCGTACAGGGCCTCCTTGCGCCTGCGGCGTTCCTCAGCGCGCTCCCATGAGTCGTCCGCCTTCGCGTTCTTTCCCGCGGACTGCTTCCCGCGCGCCAGCACCGCAATCGCCGCCAGCATGCCCAGGAGCAGCACGGCACCCGGAAGGAGCCAGTTCAGCGATATGTCGGTCAGTCTCATTCTGGGAGTCCCTCGCATTGGGATAGGGCGTAACGCCCGCCATAGTGGCCCAATTCCACCGGCCCTCAGGGGGTTTCGGGGCAAGAGGCCGCCAAGGAAGGCAAAGAGGGTTGCCCAGGGCGGCGTTCTGCTCGAACTGCCGCTTGAGGGGCGGGAGTTGAGTTCGAACAAGACTACCCGTACGTGTGGTTCGAGGGGAACTTCCTGCGGCGGGTGAGGAAGATGTGAAAATCCCGGGACCGTACGGAGGTCCTGTTCGCGCTGGATCCTAGCGGGCCCGTGCGCCCCGCGCGCACCCGGGGTGTCTCAACGGGGTGTCTCAACCGGTCGCCTGTGCCATCAGTTTGACGACCCGTTCGGCGTCGCAGGCGCGCGGGCAGGTGGCGCAGACGTCGTCCGGGCGCAGCGTGTAGTACATGCAGCAGGTCACCCGGTCCCGGGTCGGCAGCTCCTCGCCGCCCGGACCGGTCAGCGTACGGAAGGCGGCGGAGCCGGCGTACGGCTGCACGGTCCCCGGCAGCAGCAGTTCCAGTTCGCGGGCGGCCCGGTCCTTCTCGTCCAGCAGCTCGGAGATGTACCAGAGGCCCTCGACGACCTCGTCGGTCGCCATGCCCCACAGGGCCCGCCCGCGCCGCCGCATCCGCGGCCCGAACGCGGCGAACACCGGGCCCAGATGCTCGGCGACCGCCTCGCGCACCTCGTCCCTCAGCGCCTCCTCGTCCGCGACCACCCGGGCGCCGGGCAGCGCGGCGGCCGGATCACCGGGCAGACAGGCGAAGGCGGAGGGGCGGACGGCCATCCGGTCGCGCTCGCGGTCGTACGAGACGTGGGTCACGGGAAAGCGCGGCACCCGGCGGTGCAGGAACCAGGGGACGGTGAACAGCAGACAGACCGTCCACGCGTAGCGGTGCAGGCCGAAGCTGGCGACGACGTCCGGACGGCCCGGTTCGCCGTAGTCGCGGCGGATCTGGGCGTCGTCCCATGCCAGGAAGGTGTCCAGCGCGGCCCCGTTCTCGGCGAGCGCGGCGGCGCTGACCCAGCCCTCGCCCTCGGGTGTCGGGTCGGTGCCGGTCAGCTCGCTGATCGTGAGCCATGGATAGACCTCGGCGAGGCGGGCGAAGGACTCCGCGACGGGCGACGAGGGGAGGGGCATGCCTGACCACCGATTCCCGAGCGACTACAGGTAAGCCTTACCTTACCTTCCTTGTTCGAAATTTGAACTGCCCGGATCTGGGCCTATGGTGCTTGACGGACGAGTAACAACCCGCCGTAATGACCCCAAGCACTGACAAGCCCGGAGGAGGACCCGTGAAGCAGGGTGTGCAGGGCACCGCCGGGACCGGAACGCCACCGCGGGCCGCCGCCGCACCGGGGGTGCGGGTGCCGCAGCAGGCACGGGGCGAGGACCACAGGGTAGGCGAGGGCGGGACCGGCTCGGCGGCCGCGCGCGGCGAGCACACGCACAGCGAGACGCCGATCCCGCCGCCCCGCCCGGTCGTCCAGCGCTCCTCCGTGCGCGGCCAGGTCCTCGACGCCCTGCGCACCGCCCTGCTCGCCGGTGAGCTGCGGCCCGGCGAGGTGTACTCGGCGCCGGCCCTCGGTGAGCGGTTCGGCGTCTCCGCGACGCCCGTGCGCGAGGCCATGCAGCAGCTCGCCCAGGAAGGCGCCGTCGAGGTCATCCCCAACCGCGGCTTCCGGGTGGTCCAGCGCGACGCCCGCGAACTGGGCGAACTGGCGGAGGTGCGGGCCCTGATCGAGGTGCCGGTGCTGATGCGGCTGGCCCGCACGGTCCCCGCCGACACCTGGGCCGACCTGCGCCCCGCCGCCGAGGCCAGCATCCGCGCGGCGGCCTCCGGCTGCGCCGCCTCCTACGCCGAGGCCGACCGCGCCTTCCACGGCGCCCTGCTCGGCCTGTCCGGCAATGAACAGCTCGTGAAGATCGCCGAGGACCTCCACCGCCGTACGCAGGTCCCCCTCCCCGGCGGGCAGTTCCCCCGCACCCGCACCGACCTGATGGCCGACGCGGCCCACCACGCCGCCCTCCTGGACGCCTTGATCGCCGGCGACCTGGACTCGGTCCATTTACTCATCGCGGAGCATTTCAGGGCGGGCGGGTAGCAGGGGTACCACGGGTGGCAGGGGGGAGGGCGGACGTGACCTCCCCCCTCCTGCTGCCTGTGGGCTTGCGTGGCGCGTTCGAGGGAGATCGCCCGCGCGGCGGCGGCGACCGTCGCGGGGGTGGTGTCGCTGTCCGGTGCGGGCTGTCGGCCGCACTTCAGTGCTTGGCGGGCGGCGGGAGGGGGGCGGGTGTGACCTCTCCGCTGCTGCTACCTGCGCGGGGTCTACGCGGCGCGTTCGAAGGACGTGGTGGGCACCGGATCGCCCGCGCGGCGGCCGGCGGTCCGGCGACCTCCGCCGCGCGCGGGCGGGTCGCCGTCCGGTCCGGTCGCCGTCCGGTCCGGGCCGCCGGCGGCCGGTCCAGTGCTCGGCGGGCAGCCGGAGAGGGGCGCGTCAATCCCCCTCCGGCAGTCGGGGGGAGGCACGTCAGCCCACTCCGGCAGTCGGGGGAGGCGCGTCAGCCCCCCGCCCGTCACCCCCCGCCCGTCACCTCACGCCGTGGCTGCCGGTGGGTCCAGGCGTTCGGCCAGCCAGGTGGGGACACCTCCGAGCAGCCGGAACAGGCGGCGGGCCTCATCCCGGAGCCGGGTGGCCTCCGGTTCGGGTGCGGTGTCGGCCAGGGAGGCCAGTGCCGGGGCCGTGCCCACCAGGTACCCCAGTTCCTCCCGGATCCGCAGCGACTCGGTGAACCCGTGCCGCGCCTCCGCCAACTCCCCGTCCCGCAGCGCGAGTCCGGCCAGATGCCGCCAGGTGAACGACAGCAGCAGCGGATCGGGGTGCGCCGAGGCACCCGCGTGGGCCCGGCGGTACGCCGCCCGCGCCGACTGCGGGGAGCGCGCCAGATTCTCGGCGAGCAGCCCGCGCCGGAAGTCGAGCAGCGCCCGCCCGGTCGCGCCCGGCGGAATCAGCGCCGCCGCCCGCCCGAGCGCGGCCCGCGCCTCGTCGGCCCGGTCGCGCACCGCGAGCACCGTGGCGGCGTAGGCCAAGTACCCGCGTTCACAAGCGGCGGCGCCACGCTCCTCGTCACTGTGCGCGAGCGCCTCCGCCGTGCGGAGCGCGTCCTCGGCGGCCGGCCAGCCCTGTTCGGTGTACAGACACCGCTCCACCAGCAGCGATGCCCGCTGCAACGCGGCGGCCGGGGTGTCCGGCCGGAGCAGTTCCGCGGCGTCCGTCCAGCAGGCCCGTGAGCGCAAGCGCCACACCGCCGTCTGAAGCGGGTCGTCCGCGGTCATTCCGGAACCAGACATGGCGGTATGCGCCACATTGCCCTCCCCGAGCACGCCATCGAGCTGTTGAGTGGTCGCATTCCAGCACCTGTGACACCACCGGGCCAAGGGGGCGGGTGAAGGATTTCACAAAGTAGTGGGACTTCCGGCCGCCTGGGGTTTCAGCTCAGATGACCCGGGGTTCAGCGGGGAGGGGGCGAATCCGGGTGCTCAGCTCATCCGCAGCGCCAGGAAGAAGTCCAGCTTGTCCTCCAGCCGGGAGAGGTCCCGGCCCGTCAGTTGTTCGATACGGCCCACGCGGTAGCGGAGGGTGTTGACATGCAGGTGCAGCCGCGTGGCGCAGCGGGTCCAGGAGCCGTCGCAGGCCAGGAACGCCTCCAGGGTGGGGATCAGTTCGGCGCGGTGGCGGTGGTCGTACTCGCGCAGCGGGTCCAGGAGGCGGGCGGTGAAGGCGCGGCGGACGTCGTCCGGGACGAAGGGCAGCAGCAGGACGTGCGAGGCCAGTTCCTGGTGACCGGCGGCGCACACCCGGCCGGGGCGGGCGGCGGCCACCCGGCGGGCGTGCCGGGCCTCCTCCAGGGCGCCGCGCAGACCCTCCGCCGAGTGGACGGCCGCGCTGACGCCGAGGGTGACGCGGCCGTCCTCCGCCAGACCGGCCGTGAGGGGATCCCGTACGGACGCCAGCAGGACCTCGGCGACGATGCCGGTCTCGGAGCCGTCGTGCTCGGCGGAGACGGCCGGGAGCGGGACGAGCGCGACGGCCTCGTCCCCGGTGTGGGCCACGGCGATGCGGTCGGCGGGCTCGGGGCCGGTGGTGTGCGGGTCGACGAGGATCTCCTCCAGCAGCGCCTGCGCGACCGGCCCGGTCTCCGTACCGATGCCCGCCCACTCGACGCGGGCCACCACCACCTGCCAGTGCGGGGCGGCGCCCAGACCCGGCAGCAGCACCGGCGCGGCGACCCGCAGCCGGGCGGCGATCTCGGTGGGGGCCGCGGCGGCCTGGACCAGCTCCAGCACCTCCTGCGCGAGCCGCCGCCGTACGGTGCGGGCCGCGTCCCGGCGGTCGCGTTCGACAGCGATCAGCTGGGTGACGCCATGGACCAGATCCAGCCGTTCCCCGGGCCAGTCCCCGGCGTCCGCCGCGACCGCCAGCACCCAGTCCGACAGCACGCTCTCGCGCACGTCCCGCGAGGGCTGCGAGGACTGTGCGGGATGCCTGGGCTGCGAGGACTGTGCGGGTTGCGGCGGCTGTGGGGGCCGTGGGGGCTGCGGGGGCTGCGGGGGACGTCCGCCGCCGTGGACCGGGAACAGCGAGTACGTGGTCGTACCGATCCGCGCCCGGTGCGGCCCGCGCCGGCCGGTGCGGGCGGCGGCCAGCGCCTCGGCGGCGAGCCGGGCGCACACCTCGGCCGGGAGCGCGGCACCGGCCGCCTTGGGGCCCGCGATCAGCCGGCCCGTCGGTGACAGCACCCACGCCCGCAGGTCCAGGTCGGAGCCCAGCAGATCCAGCACCACGTCCGGGCCGCCGCCCGCCGGGCCGGACGTCATCATCCGCCGGTGCCGGTCCACGACCGCCGCGAGATCCCCGGCCCGCTCACCGGAGACCTGCCGCACCACATGCTCGGTGATCGCCGCGAAGGCGACCGACTCGTGCACCGCGAACAGCGGCAGCCGGTGCCGGGCGCAGGCCGCGATCAGATCGTCCGGCACCTCGCCCAGCTCGGCCTCCCCGGCGGCGAGCGCGGCCACCCCGGCCTGCACCAGCAGCCGTACGAACGGCTCGGCGTCGGTCGCGTCGCGGCGCCAGGCCAGCCCGGTGAGCACCAGTTCGCCGCCACTCAGATAGCGGCTGGGGTCGCGCAGATCCGTCGTCATCACCCCGCGCACGGTCCGGTCCAGCTCATCCTCGCCGCCGAGCAGCCTGAGGCCCAGCGCGTCGGTGTCCAGCAGTGCGCTCAGCCGCATGTCGTCGCCGCCGTTTCATGTCTCGTTCATGTCTTGAAAAGTACGATCAGTCACAGGAGCGTGGCCGCGCACGCTGTGGCCCGCGTTTCCCCGGCGAAACGGAGGGGTTAACGGTGACCTCTATTCATACGAATCTACAAGATGGCCGTGCTGGCCAGCCAACTCCTTCATGGTTTCGGTGACTGACCCCGGTGGAGCGCCGCGCGGTGTACTGACCCCACTCCACATGAACAGCGACCAGCGGATGAAGCACGTGAAGTACGTGAAGCACCTGCACGAGCCGGGCCGCCCGCACTCGATCTGGCTCAATTCGTACGGTCCGTGACCTGTCCCACCAGACGAAGAAGAGAGCCGTTCATGGACTTCCTTCGCCCCGCCAGCTGGGAGGAGGCGCTCGCCGCGAAGGCCGAGCACCCCACCGCTGTGCCGATCGCGGGCGGCACCGACGTGATGGTGGAGATCAACTTCGACCACCGCCGGCCCGAGTATCTGATGGACCTCACCCGCATCGGCGATCTCTACGAGTGGGAGAGGGGACAGGACAGTGTGCGGCTCGGCGCCTCCGTGCCGTACACCCGGATCATGGAGGAGCTGCGCAGCGAGCTGCCCGGGCTCGCGCTCGCCTCCCACACCGTCGCCTCCCCGCAGATCCGCAACCGCGGCGGCGTCGGCGGCAACCTCGGCACCGCCTCCCCGGCCGGTGACGCCCACCCGGCGCTGCTCGCCGCCGGAGCCGAGGTCGAGGCCGTCTCGGTGCGCGGCACCCGCCGCATCCCCATCGACGACTTCTACACCGGCGTCAAGCGCAACGCGCTCGCCCCCGACGAACTGATCCGCGCGGTCCACGTCCAGAAGGCCGACGGACCGCAGCAGTACTCCAAGGTCGGCACCCGCAACGCCATGGTGATCGCCGTCTGCGCCTTCGGCCTCGCCCTGCACCCCGGCACCCGGACCGTGCGCACCGGCATCGGCTCCGCCGCGCCCACCCCCGTCCGGGCCAAGGTCGCCGAGGAGTTCCTGAACGCCGCGCTGGAGGAGGGCGGCTTCTGGGACAACGGGAAGGTCGTCACCCCGTCGGTGGCCAAGCAGTTCGCCACGCTGTGCGCCGCCGCCTGCAACCCGATCGACGACGTCCGCGGCACCGCGGGTTACCGCCGCCACGCGGTCGCCGTGATGGCCCGCCGGACCCTGACCTGGACCTGGGAGTCGTACCGCGGCAGCCGCCGCACCACCAAGGGAGCTGCGTAGATGCGCGTCAACCTCACGGTCAACGGACGCCCCCAGGAAGCCGACGACGTCTGGGAGGGCGAGTCCCTGCTGTACGTGCTGCGTGAGCGGCTCGGCCTGCCCGGCTCCAAGAACGCCTGTGAACAGGGCGAGTGCGGTTCCTGCACGGTCCGCCTGGACGGCGTGCCGGTCTGCTCCTGCCTGGTCGCCGCCGGTCAGGCCCAGGGCCGCGAGGTCGTCACCGTCGAGGGCCTCGCCGACCACGCCCGCCACCGCGCCGGCACCTCGCTGGACGAGGCCCGCCGGTGGTCGGCCGGGGGCACCGACTCGCAGACCGGCGAGGGCGAGGGGCTCGCGCCGATCCAGCAGGCGTTCATCGACGCGGGCGCCGTGCAGTGCGGCTTCTGCACGCCCGGTCTGCTGGTCGCCGCCGACGAGATGCTGGAGCGCAACCCCGACCCGAGCGACGCCGACATCCGCGAGGCGCTCTCGGGCAACCTGTGCCGCTGCACGGGCTACGAGAAGATCATGGACGCCGTCCGGCTGGCGGCGGCCCGGCAGCAGGAGGGGGTCTGAGATGCCGGAGACGACCCCGCCCGCGGTGACGCCCGCGATCACGCCCGCGATGATTTCTGAGGGGACCCCCGCGAAGACGTCCGCCAAGAAACCCCTGAACGGCGCCTTCAACGGCACCCCCGGCGCCACCCCCAGCGGCACCCCCACCCAGGTCACCCAGGGCGCCCGCACCCGGGGCGGCATCGGCGAGTCCACCCTCCGCCCGGACGGCACCCTCAAGGTCACCGGAGAGTTCGCCTACTCCTCCGACATGTGGCACGAGGACATGCTCTGGGGCCAGATCCTGCGCTCCACCGTCGCCCACGCCGAGATCCTCTCCATCGACACCGCCGAGGCCCTCGCCACCCCGGGCGTGTACGCCGTACTGACGTACGACGACCTGCCGACCGACGTGAAGAACTACGGCCTGGAGATCCAGGACACCCCCGTCCTCGCCCACGGCAAGGTCCGCCACCACGGCGAACCCGTCGCCGTCGTCGCCGCCGACCACCCGGAGACCGCCCGCCGCGCCGCCGCGAAGATCAAGGTCGACTACCGGGAACTCCCCGTCATCACCGACGAGGCGTCGGCCACCGCCCCCGGCGCGATCCTCATCCACGAGAACCGCACCGACCACCACGTCGGCCACGTCCCGCACCCCAACATCCTCCACCGCCAGCCGATCGTCCGAGGCGACGCCGCCGTGGCCGCCGCGCGGGCCGATGTCGTCGTACGCGGCGAGTACGTGTTCGGCATGCAGGACCAGGCGTTCCTCGGCCCCGAGTCCGGGCTGGCCGTCCCCGCCGAGGACGGCGGCGTCGACCTCTACGTGGCCACCCAGTGGCTCCACTCCGACCTGCGCCAGATCGCCCCCGTCCTCGGCCTGCCCGAGGACAAGGTCCGGATGACGCTGGCCGGGGTCGGCGGCGCCTTCGGCGGACGCGAGGACCTGTCGATGCAGATCCACGCCTGTCTCCTCGCCCTGCGCACCGGCAAACCCGTGAAGATCGTCTACAACCGCTTCGAGTCCTTCTTCGGCCATGTCCACCGCCACCCCGCCCGGCTGTACTACGAGCACGGCGCCACGCACGACGGCAAGCTCACCCACGTGAAGTGCCGGATCGTCCTGGACGGCGGCGCGTACGCCTCCGCCTCCCCGGCCGTCGTCGGCAACGCGTCCTCCCTGGGCATCGGCCCCTACGTCGTGGACGACGTCGACATCGAGGCCATCGCCCTCTACACCAACAACCCGCCCTGCGGCGCCATGCGCGGCTTCGGCGCGGTCCAGGCGTGCTTCGCCTACGAGGCCCAGATGGACAAGCTCGCCGCCGCGCTCGGCATGGACCCGGTGGAACTGCGGCAGCGCAACGCCATGGAACAGGGCTCCCTCCTGCCGACCGGCCAGCGCGTCGACTCCCCGGCGCCGGTCGCCGAACTGCTGCGCCGCGTCAAGGCGATGCCGCTGCCGCCCGAGCGCCAGTGGGAGTCCAGCGAGGGCCCCGACGTACGGCAGCTGCCCGGCGGCCTGTCCAACACCACCCACGGCGAAGACGTCGTCCGGGGCGTGGGCTACGCCGTCGGCATCAAGAACGTCGGCTTCTCGGAAGGCTTCGACGACTACTCCACGGCCCGCGTCCGCATGGAGGTCGTCGCCGGTGAGCCGGTCGCCACCGTGCACACCGCGATGGCGGAGGTCGGCCAGGGCGGCATCACCGTCCACGCCCAGATCGCCCGCACCGAACTCGGCGTCGCCCAGGTCACCATCCAGCCCGCCGACACCCAGGTCGGCAGCGCCGGTTCCACCTCCGCCTCCCGCCAGACGTACGTCACCGGAGGCGCCGTCAAGAACGCCTGCGAGCTGGTCCGCGAGCAGGTCCTCGCCCTGGGCCGCCGCAGGTTCGGCAGCTATCACCCCGCCTGGGCCACCGCCGAACTGCTCCTGGAGGGCGGCAAGGTCGTCACCGACGGCGGCGAGGTCCTCGCCGACCTGGTGGACGTCCTCGCGGACGACGCCGTGGAGGCCGAGGAGGAGTGGCGGCACCGCCCCACCCAGGCCCTCGACCCGCACACCGGGCAGGGCGACGGCCATGTCCAGTACTCCTTCGCCGCCCACCGCGCGGTCGTCGAGGTCGACACCGAACTCGGCCTGGTCAAGGTCGTCGAACTGGCCTGCGCCCAGGACGTCGGCAAGGCCCTCAACCCGCTCTCCGTCATCGGCCAGATCCAGGGCGGGACCACGCAGGGCCTGGGCGTGGCGGTCATGGAGGAGATCATCGTCGACCCCACGACCGCGAAGGTCCGCAACCCGTCCTTCACCGACTACCTCATCCCGACCATCCTCGACACCCCGACCATCCCGGTCGACGTCCTCGAACTCGCCGACGACCACGCGCCGTACGGCCTGCGCGGCGTCGGCGAGGCCCCCACCCTGTCCTCCACCCCGGCCGTCCTCGCCGCCATCCGCGCCGCGACGGGCCTGGAGCTGAACCGGACCCCGGTACGCCCGGAGCATCTGACGGGCACGGCGTAGCGCGGCACGCGAGCCCTGGTGGTGAAAGGAGACCGACAGATGCTGGAGATCGCCGAAGAACTCAGCCGGTGGGTCGAGCAGGGCCGTGACTTCGCCGTCGCGACGGTGGTGGCCGTAAGCGGCAGCGCCCCGCGCGTCCCCGGCGCCGCCCTCGCGGTGGACTCCGACGGCACGGCCATCGGCTCCGTCTCCGGGGGCTGTGTGGAGGGCGCGGTCCACGAACTGTGCGGACAGGCGCTGAAGGACGGTGAGCCGGTCCTGGAGCGCTTCGGATACAGCGACGACGACGCCTTCGCGGTCGGCCTGACCTGCGGCGGCGTCATCGACATCCTCGTCGTGCCGGTACGGGCGGCGGACCCCGCCCGGCCGGTGCTGGCGTCCGCGCTCGGTGCCGCAGCACGAGGGGAGCCGGCGGCGCTGGCACGGATCGTCTCCGGCCCACCGGAACTGCGGGGCCGGGCACTGCTGATCCGCCCCAAGGGCTCGCACGAGGGCGACGACGGCTCCTCCGTGGGCGGCTCCTACGACGGTACGTACGACGGCGGCTTCGGCGCCCATCCCGAACTGGACCGCACGATCGCCGCCGAGGCCCGCGCCTTCCTGGACGCCGGCCGCACCGGCACCCTGGAGATCGGCGCCCGGGGCTCACGCTGCGGCGCCCCGCTGACCGTGCTGATCGAGTCGTCGGTGCCGCCGCCCCGGATGATCGTCTTCGGCGCGATCGACTTCGCGTCGGCACTCGTACGCGTCGGCGCCTTCCTCGGCTACCGGGTCACGGTGTGCGACGCCCGCCCGGTGTTCGCCACCCGGGCCCGCTTCCCCGAGGCCCACGAGATCGTGGTCGACTGGCCGCACCGCTACCTGGAGTCCACGCCCGTGGACGCCCGGACGGTGCTGTGCGTCCTGACCCACGACGCCAAGTTCGACATACCCCTGCTACGGCTCGCGCTGCGGCTGCCGGTCGCGTACATCGGCGCGATGGGCTCACGCCGCACCCACCTGGACCGCACCGAACGCCTGCGCGCGACCGGCGTCACCGACCTGGAACTGACCCGCCTGCACTCCCCGATCGGCCTGGACCTGGGCGCCCGCACCCCCGAGGAGACGGCCCTGTCCATCGCAGCGGAGATCATCGCGACCCGCCACGGCGGCACGGGCGCGCCCCTCACCGGGGCACACACGCCGATCCACCATGACACGCCGGGGGCGACACGGGCGGGGCGGATCGGGTCGGTGGCGTGAGCCCGCGCAGGCCCTGCTTCGCCTCGTCGCATCCACACCCCTGAGGAGGGCAGCTACCGAATGCCGGGTGGTCCCTCGCCGGTGCGGCAGCGGGGGCAGCGGCAGGGGGGCCAGCGGAGGGTGTCGGCGAGGGTGAGCGGGCCGGGTCCGGGGTGGTAGGTCCGTCGCTGGGTGTGGTCGACGCGTTGGCCGTCGGGGCGGATGCGGTAGGTCTCGATGGTCAGGTGGGAGGTGCCCGGGGCGGGTGGGGTACCGGCGTTCACCGCGTGCCCTCCTCAGGGGTGTGCTGGACTACGGCCTTGAGGACGTCGGAGAGTGCCCGCTGGAACTCCGGGCTGTTCTCGATAGCTTCGTGCTCGGGGTCGGTGTACTGCCAGGTGTGGCACCCCGGATGACCGGCGTACAGGATGCACGCCTCGTCCTTCGGGGTCGGGCCTGACAGGGTGTTGCAGTCGGGCACGACCAAAAAGGCATCGGGACGCCGCCCGTCAGCCCACTGGGCCCACACCTCACCCTTGCTCGCATCCTCCAGCTCCCACACCAGGTCATGGTGACGCCCCGCGGAGTGCTCCTGAAGCAGACAGCGCAGCACCGGCCGCACGTTGCCGGGGGCACTGGAGTCGGAGATCGACGCGAACATGGCCGCGATGAGATCGGCGGGCATCAGCGCGGTGGCACCACACACCCGGGGACGGAGAAGGGGACGGGGCGGTGTGATCGGCCAGATCACTCCGCACCCCCCGGCATCGCCTGCGGCAGGTGTCCGAACAGGCTCCCCCGCCTAGGTGGGGCGGGGATGACCAAGGAGCCCGAGCTGAGCGCTCGCGTTCCCTTCAACAGCTTCGGCTCGTTGAGGTTGCGGGTCCAAGCGGGGTTGTCCTGCATCGTTTTTGCTCTCTCCTCAAGGGCTGACGGCGGGGAAGGAGCCGGCGGGGGCGGCACAGGGTCGTCCTCTCCGCAGCTCGCAACGGGTGCTGAAGTGGCGTAGGACCAGTTCATCGGCTCGGGCGGAAGAGCGGGCAACGGACGACCGGACGTTTTGGCGGACGTTTTCCCGTTTGGCGCGGAGGCCAAGTCGCTACCGTGAGAGAAAGGCTGCGGTCGTGAAGGGAAAGCGCGTGGCGGGCATGGGCGTAAGCGGACTGGCGCGGTTACGTCAGGTCGCCGGATACACACAGGCGTCCTTCGTGACGGCGTTCGCACGGGAATCCGCACGTCTCGGTGTCGACGCGTCGGTAAGCGTGCGGCAGCTCCGCCGTTGGGAGCGCGAGATGCCCCCACCGCTCCCTCACCCGAGTCAGCAGATCGTGCTGGAGGCGATGTTCGGCGTACCGCTCGCCGAGATGGGGTTCGATGTCCCCGCACATCGTGTGACGATCTCGGCGCCGATCAGCGACCCTGAAGAGGTGAAGCGGAGGACGTTTGTCGCCGACGCCGGTGCGCTTGCCGTGGCCGCCCTTGTTCCTGCCCGACCGGGCCCGAGGATCGGCTCCGCAGACATCGACCGGCTGCGTGCGAGGCTCGACGGCCTATACCAGACGGACCACACAGCGGGCAGCGTTCCTGCCATGACGCAGGCGAGCCGTATCGAGAGCCAGATCACGGGTGCCCTCGGGGCCGCTTCTTACACCAGCCGCATCGGCCATGAGCTACAGACGATGCTCGCCGAACTGCACGGTCACCGGGCGTGGTACGGCTACGACGGCGGACGTATCGATCAGGGGCGCGCCGCTTGCATGGAAGCTCTCGTGGCGGCGCAGCTCGTGGACAACCCGCTGTTGCAGGTCTCCGTGCTGGAGACGCTTGTGCTCCTCGCGATCAAGGCAGACCGGGCATGGGAGGCCGCGAGCGCGGTCGAGAACGCCTGCCGGCTCGCCACGCGCGCGAGTGCCGGACACACGGTGCACCTGGTGATTGCGCTCCGCGATGCCAACGTGGCTACCCACACGGGAGACTTGTCCGGGGCTCGCCGTGCCCTGAGCCGGGCCGTCAGTCACCAGGGACGCGTGGACACGGACGCCGAAGTTCCCAACTGGGCCCAATTCGTGGGCCCGTTCGAGGTCGACTACGCCACGGCGGATATGTATGTGCGGGCCGAGCAGCCCAAACGCGCCGTGCCGTTCCTGCGCGCTGCTGTCCGCGGCATCGGCGGCGACCTCGCCCGCAACAGTGCCTCGTACCGTGTGAAACTTGCGAAGGTACTCCTTGACGCCGGGGAGATCGAAGAAGCGTGCGCGGAGATGAGCGCCGTTCTCGATGTGTGCGGCGGGATCTCCTCACCGCGGCTGATGGGCAGGATCCGGGAGTTTGAGGGGGCCGCGGCCAAGGCCGACAGCGCTGCTGCCCGCGAATGCGGCGAGCGCATCCGTGAGGCCGTCGGAGGGGCCGTCACATGACGCACCACATGACACAACAAGGGGCAGTCCGGGTGGAACTCATGGACGGACCGGCCGCCGCGCACGCCGAGGACTCGTTCCGGCGGGTCTACGCGGAGGCGTTCGCGGAACCGCCGTATCAGGAGGGCCCGGACGACGTCGCGGAAGCCTTCCGCCGGTTTCGCTCCCAGGCGCGCAAAGGCACCTTCCGCGCCGCCCTGGCCGTCCGTAGCGAGGACGGTGAGCCGGTCGGCATGGCGTACGGCTTTGCGCTGGGCCCCGACACTCGGTGGTGGGACCAGCTGACCGAGCCCGTGCCCGAGGAGCGGCGACGCGAGGACGGGCGCCGCACCTTCGGGCTCATGGAACTCGCCGTGTGCCCGGCTTGGCGTGGGCAAGGCGTCGCGCGGTGCCTGCACGCGACCCTGCTCGACGGCATCGGTGCCGAGCGGGTGCTGCTCAACGTCCACCCGGGCAGCGCGGCGGCGTCGGCCGCCTATCGGGCCTGGGGATACCGGAAGGTCGGTGAGGCGCGCCCGTGGCGAGGCGCGGACCTTCATGACGTGATGCTGCTCGAACTGCGCTGAGCGCGCCCCGCGCGTGCGGGAGACGTGGCGTCACTCCGTCCTCAGCAACCGATTCACCGCCCGCCCGAACACCGCCCGTGCCGTCCGTTCCAGCAGCGGGTCGAAGAGGTCCGGCAGGAAGCGGACGCCGAGTTGCTCCCGCCACAGGACGCGGGTGCGGCCTCCCGGGCCGGGGTGGACCTCGATCTCCGCCCAGCCGCGTACCACCCGGCCGCGTTTGTCGAGGCGGCAGCGGCCCGGGGTGTCCGCGTCCGGCGGCTGCCAGCGCGTGATCTCCATGCGGTCGTCGAAGCGGAGCGGCCCGATGCCGGAGCGGGCCACGAGGACCGTGCCCTCGCGGGTGGGCGGCGCGGTGAGCACCGAGACCCGGGTGAGCGGGACGGCCGCCCCGTGCCGGGGCCAGTCGGTGAGCCGGCGCCAGGTCTCGTCCATCGGGAGCGGTGCCGTGCGTTCGAGCTGGAACGTGATCACGGTCCGATCCTAGGCAGCCGCGCGGCGCCGCCCGGGGCCGCCGCGTCCTGCCGGTAGACCTTGCCCGGCTCGGCCTCGCCCGGCGCGAGCAGCTGAGGGACGGTCACGAAGACGTATCCGCGTCCCTTGAGGGCGCCGATGATCCCCGGCACCGCCGGGACGGTCCCGTCGCAGATGTCGTGCGAAAGGATGATCCCGTCACGCTCGGGAGGGGAGGGGAGGGGAGGGGCGAGGCGAGGCGGGGCGGAACGGGGGATAGGCGGGGGAAGTGGGAATCCGTGCCTATGTGGTGACCCAGGGCCCGGACCGAACCGCCCGTGGCAACCTCAGCCGGTCACGGGCGTCCGGCTCGCCTTCGACGCCGCCGGTCCGGGCGCATCTCCGCCCAGTGGCCCGACATCCTCAAGGCCCCCGGAGGGCCCACGCACCGGCCGCCGTCAGCAACCCGTATACGTCCCGCCCCTCACCGTCAGCATCGCGTCAGGAGCCGTCCTCACCCCCCGTTCCCCGGGCGTAGCGTCGGCGATGAGCCCCGGCCGCCTCCCCGCGTACGGGGCGCTCACCGCTTCGACCGACCGAGCACGGCCTCCAGGAGGCAGCCATGGCAGACACCCGGTGTGACGACGACCCGGAGCCCTCCGATCGATTCCCGGGCGGACCGCTGTACGTTCCGGTCCGTCCGGGACCTTCCGGGTGCGCGGCCCGGTTCTTCCGCACCCCGCTGGGCGACCGTACGGCCGTCGCCTTCACCTCCGAGCGGCGGCTGACGGCCACCCTCGGCGCCGGACAGCCGTGGATCCGGCTCGCCGAACCCGCGCTGCGCGCGCTCTCCGAACCGCTGGGCGTCACGGCCCTCACCGTCGATCCCCAGCTCTCGGCCCCCGCCCCGGCCACCACGCCCCGGCCGTCCAAGGCCCGCCGCGCCGTCGGCCCGCCCGCCGTCCTGAGGCTCACCGGCGCCGCCGCGCTCGTGTCCGCGCTCGCGTTCTGGATCGACTGAGATCGATCGGCTGAGACCGACCGAGACCGACTGAGATCGACCGAGGGGGAAACACCCATGACCACCGTCCACGACACCGTCGCCGCCGCTGCCTCCACCCCCACGCCCGGCTCCCTGTCCGTATGGCCCGGCTCCACCACCGAGACCCGGCCCGGCGAGGTCGCCGTCGGCGGGGTGGCGCTCACCGAGGTCGCCGACCGCTTCGGCACACCCGTGTACGTCCTGGACGAGGCCGAGGTGCGCGACCGCTGCCGCACCTACCGGCACGCCTTCCCGGACGCCGAGATCCTCTACGCGGCCAAGGCGTTCCTGTGCCGGGCCATGGCCCACTGGGCGGAGGAAGAAGGGCTGGGGCTCGACGTCTGCTCCGCCGGTGAGCTGGAACTCGCCGTCACCACCGGCTTCCCCGCCGAGCGGATCGTGCTGCACGGCAACGCCAAGTCACCCCGTGACCTGGAGACCGCGCTCCGGCTCGGCGTCGGCCGGGTCGTCATCGACAGCCCCTCCGAGATCGCCCGCCTCGCCGCCGCCGTCGGACCCGACGGCCACCAGAAGGTCATGGTCCGGGTCGTCCCCGGCATCTCGGCGGGCGGCCACGAGAAGATCCGTACCGGCACCGAGGACCAGAAGTTCGGGCTGTCCATCTCCGACGGCTACGCCCAGCACGCCATCGCCCGCATCCTCGACCAGCCCCAGCTCGAACTCACCGGCCTGCACTGCCACCTGGGCTCCCAGATCACCAGCGTCAAGCCCTACCTCGCCGCCGTCCGCCGCCTCGTCGGCCTGATGGCCCGGCTGCACCGCCAGCACGGCATCACCCTGCCCGAACTCGACCTCGGCGGCGGCCACGGCATCGCCTACCGCCCCGGCGAACCCGCCCTCGACCTCACCGCCCTCGCCCGCAAGGTCCGCACCGAACTCACCGAGGCGTGCACGGCCGCCGGCCTGCCCGTCCCGCGCCTGATCATCGAACCCGGCCGGGCCATCGCGGGCCCCGCCGGCATCGCGCTCTACCACGTGCTCTCCGTCAAGAACACCGGCTCGCACACCTACGTCGCCGTCGACGGCGGCATGAGCGACAACCCGCGCCCCGCCCTGTACGGCGTCCGGTACGCGCCCCGGCTGATCGGCCGGGCGGGCGGCGCCCCGGCCCCGGTCACCGTCGTCGGCCGGCACTGCGAGGCGGGCGACATCCTCGCCGCCGACGTCGAACTCCCCGAGGACATCCGCCCCGGCGACCTCCTCGCCGTCCCGGTGGCCGGCGCCTACCACCTGTCCATGGCCTCCGGCTACAACCTCGTCGGCCGCCCACCCGTCGCCGCCGTCGCGGACGGCCACGCCCGCCTGCTGGTCCGCCGCGAGTCCCTGGACGACATCCGCGCCCGGGATGTGGGCCTGTGACCCCCCAGGGGAAGGGGAGGGTCCCTGGCGTGAGCGGGATTCCCCCCTTCCCCTCCCTACCTCAGGCCAGCTCCCCCCGCACCGTCCGCGCCGCCGCCACCAGGTTCTCCAGTGACGCCCGGGTCTCCGGCCAGCCGCGGGTCTTCAGACCGCAGTCGGGGTTCACCCACAGGCGTTCGGCCGGGATCGCCCGGAGGCCCTCGCGCAGCAGCGCCGCCGCCTCGGCGGTGCCCGGTACGCGCGGGGAGTGGATGTCGTACACGCCCGGCCCGGCCTCCCGGGGATAGCCGTGCGCGGCCAGTTCACGGGCCACCTGCATGTGTGAGCGGGCCGCCTCCAGGCTGATGACATCGGCGTCGAGGTCGTCGATGGCCCGCACGATGTCACCGAACTCGGCGTAGCACATATGGGTATGGATCTGGGTGTCCGGGCGGACCCCGGCGGTCGTCAGCCGGAACGCCTCCGTCGCCCACGCCAGATAGCCCGGCCGGTCGGCGGCGCGCAGCGGCAGCGTCTCGCGCAGCGCGGGTTCGTCGACCTGGATGACGGACGTGCCGGCCGCCTCCAGGTCGGCCACCTCGTCGCGCAGGGCCAGCGCCACCTGCCGGGCACTCTCGCCGCGCGGCTGGTCGTCCCGTACGAACGACCAGGCCAGCATGGTGACCGGGCCGGTCAGCATGCCCTTGACCGGGCGGTGGGTGAGCGACTGGGCGTACGTCGTCCAGCGCACGGTCATCGGCTCGGGACGGGAGATGTCCCCGGCCAGGATCGGCGGGCGGACGTACCGGGTGCCGTAGGACTGGACCCAGCCGTGCTGGGTGGCGAGATAGCCGGTGAGCTGCTCGGCGAAGTACTGGACCATGTCGTTGCGTTCGGGCTCGCCGTGCACCAGGACGTCCAGGCCGGTCTTCTCCTGGAAGGCGATGACCTCCTGGATCTCGGCCCTGATGCGCTCCTCGTAGGCCGCCGTGCCGATCCGGCCCGCCCGCAGTTCCGCGCGGGCGGTGCGCAGTTCGGCGGTCTGCGGGAACGAGCCGATCGTCGTCGTCGGCAGCAGGGGCAGGCCCAGGTGGGCGCGCTGGGCGGCGGCCCGCTCGGGGTACGGCCGGGAGCGGCGGGCGTCGGAGTCCGTGACGGCGGCGGCGCGGGCGCGCACGGCCGGGTCGCGGGTGATCGGCGAGAGCGCGCGGGAGGCCAGGTCGGCCCGGTTGGCGGCCAGTTGCGCGGCGATGGCGTCCGTGCCCCGGGTCAGGCCCTCGGCGAGGGTGACGATCTCCGCGGTCTTCTGCCGCGCGAACGCGAGCCAGCGCCGTACCTGCGGCTCGATGTCCCGCTCCAGGGCAGTGTCCAAAGGCACATGGAGGAGCGAGCAGGACGCGGCCACGTCCACCTGGTCGGCGAGACCGAGCAGCGTGCCCAGGACGGAGAGGGACGCCGTCAGGTCGTTGACCCAGATGTTGCGGCCGTTGACCACACCCGCCACCAGCCGCTTGCCCGGCAGTCCGCCGACCGCGGCGAGCGCGTCGAGGTTCGCGGCGGCCGACTCCGTGAAGTCCAGGGCGAGCCCCTCCACCGGTGCCTTCGCCAGCACCGGCAGCGCCTCGCCCAGCCGGTCGAAGTACGACGCCACCAGCAGCTTCGGCCGGTCGGCGAGGGCGCCGAGGTCCCGGTAGGCGCGGGCGGCGGCGTTCAGTTCGGCCGGGGTGCGGTCCGCGACCAGGGCGGGCTCGTCCAGCTGCGCCCACTCGGCGCCCGCCGCGTGCAGGTCGGCGAGGACCTCGGCGTACACCGGGAGCAGCCGGTCCAGCAGGGTCAGCGGGTCGAAGCCCGCGGGCACGCCCGGCGCGGGCTTGGCGAGCAGGAGGTAGGTGACCGGGCCCACCAGCACCGGACGGGCGGCCGGACCGAGGGCGAGGGCTTCTTTCAGCTCGGTGACCTGCTTGGCGGAGTCGGCGGTGAAGACGGTGTCCGGGCCCAGCTCGGGGACCAGATAGTGGTAGTTCGTGTCGAACCACTTCGTCATCTCCAGCGGCGCCACGTCCTGCGTGCCGCGCGCCATCGCGAAGTACCCGTCCAGGGCGTCGGCGGCCACCGCCTCGCGGTGCCGGGCGGGGATCGCGCCGACCATCACGGTCGTGTCGAGCACATGGTCGTAGTAACTGAAGTCACCGGTGGGGACCTCGGCGATGCCGGCCTCTGCCAGCCGCCGCCAGTTGTCGCCGCGGAGCCCGGCGGCGGTGGCGCGCAGTTCGTCGGCGCCGACCCGGCCCTTCCAGTAGCCCTCGATGGCCTTCTTCAGTTCCCGGCGCGGTCCCTGACGGGGGTAGCCGTACACGGTCGCCCGTGCCGCCGCGGCTGCGGACTTGGCTGTCACGGAGATCTCCTTCGCGAGATGAATCCCTGAGATCCCGGGAACGGGACGAGGACGCGAAGGGTGCCGGACCGGGCGGGACATCGACTTGGCGCGCTGCGGCGCGGTCATCCGCCTGGTACGTACGCCGACCCGCCCACGAGGTCACCGGGAGTCCGCGCACGGAGGTCCGCGCGCGGGCAGTGGCAGGTCTTCGGACTCACGGGCACGTCCTGACGACGTCAGGTCACCTACTGGCCGTCGCTTCCCAGGCCCGGCCGGGCCCAGTGCGTATGACGGCGGTCGTTCCCGCTCACCGCTGCGGGGCAGTCCCGGATTCCCACCGGGTTCCCTCTTACGACGCATCCCGCCTGGCTGACGGGGCGAACCAGCTGCACAGGCCACCCTAACCGCTCGATGCGCCGGGGGACACCCGTGCCGTGCCCGGGGGAGCGGGCACGGCAGGGGAGCGGGTGATCCGCGCTCAGGGAGCCTTCTTCGTCCTCCCTTCCGGCTTCCCGGGGCCCTCGGGCGGCTCGTAGCGCAGCGGGGTCAGCTGGTGGACGTCGTAGCGCAGCCGCAGTGCGGCGATCGCCGGGTCATCGACCTCACCGCCCGGGGCGAGGATCTCCAGCAGTTCCTCGAAGTACCGCTCGTGGGCCGGGGGCGGGGCGGCCTGGAACAGCACCCTGGCCGGTGTGCGGCCGGTGTTGGCGAAGGCGTGCGGGCAGCCCGGCGGCACGAACAGCAAGGTGCCGGGCCCCGCCCGCACGGCCCGCTCACCGGCGGCCGACTCCCACTCCCGCCAGTGCTCCGGGGACCGTACGAGCGGCTCGAAGGCCAGTACCTCCAGCTCGCCCTCGATGACGTAGAACAACTCCTCGCTGTGGGTGTGGGTATGGGCGCCGACATCGAACCCGGGCGGCACGACGACCTCGAAGGTGGAGGCCGCCCGGGAGTGCTCGCCGGTCACCTTGAAGGTCACCTCCTGGGCGGCGACCGTCACGGTCCGGCCCCGGCCGGGCGGCACCAGCAGCGGTCCGGGAACCGTGTGCGCCGCCGTCATCGCCCTCCGCTCGCCGGGTCGCCGGCGGGGGCCCGGGTCCCGCTCACCGGGTCACCGGCAGGGACTCGGGCCCGCGGACCAGGGCGCCCGGCTCCCCGTGCGGCAGCCGGGCGGGCGGCGGATCGAGGTCCGGGCCGGTCAGCCCCGGTACGGCCCGGACACGCGTCGGCCGGCCGGTGAGCGCGGCCGGGGTCATGACGGGCCCTCCGTGGACACCGAGGCGGTGCCGGCAGCGGGCGCCGGGGCCTGCGCGCGGACCCGCACCGCGGCGACGGGGACCACCCGCTCGGGCACCTCGGGCGGGGGACCGGCGGGAGCCGGGGCGGTGGCGCCCACGGCGTGGGCTGCGTCGACCGGCACGGCGGTGGCGGCGGAGGCGGAGGTGGTGGAGGGGGCGGGGGCGGCTGCCGACCGCGCGGCGGCGGTGGCGGCGGTCCGTGCGGCGGTGGCGGCGGCGGTCCGTGCGGCGGCCTCGACGACGACCGCGGTGTCCGCCGTGACGCCCGACCCGGCCCCCGTCTCCGCCGTGCCCTCGGGGCTGTCGGTGGTCCAGCGGCCCATCGAGATCTCGGCGGTGATGCCCGGCCCGAACCCGGCGATCATCCCCGACGCCCCCGGCGCGCAGCCGCCCTCCTCGAACAGCCGGCGCAGCGCGTCCAGGACGACCGCGCTCGCGATGTTCCCGTACTCGGCCAGCGTGGCCCGGCTGAAGCGGAACATCTCCGGCGGCACCGCGAGATAGTGACTCAGGTCGTCCAGGATGCGCGGCCCGCCCGCGTGGATGAGATAGAAGTTCTGCGCGCTGGCGTCCCGCCGGTGCCGGGCGGCCAGCGCGGACAGTGCCGGGGCCAGCTGCTCCATGGTGCCCGGGACCCGCCGGTCGAGCTGGAAGTGGAAGCCCGTGGGCCGTACCCGGTAGGCGATCCAGTCCTCGCTGTCCGGCACCAGATACGAGCCGTTCACCTCCAGCTCGATGCCGGTGCCGCCCGAGCCGCGGACCACGGCGGCGGCCACCGCGTCGCCGAACAGCCCGTTGGACAGCATGTTGCCCACCGTCAGATCGGTGGGCTGGTAGCACAGGGAGCAGAACTCGCAGGCCACGATGAGGGCGTTGGAGCCGGGATGGGCCTGGCAGAAGTCGTGCGCCCGGTTGATGGCGGCGCCGCCCGCCGCGCACCCGAGCTGGGCGATGGGGATCTGCCGGCAGTCGTACCGGAACCCCAGTGTGTTGATCATCCACGCCGTCAGCGAGGGCATCATGAAGCCCGTGCACGACACATAGATGATCAGATCGATGTCGCGTGGTCCGAGCCCGGCGTGCTTGAGGGCCCGCTCGACCACCTCGGGGACGCGGGCCTTCGCCTCGGCCTCGTACGTCGCGTTACGGGCCTCCAGGCCCGGATGCCTGAGCGTGCGCTCCAGCGGCTGCACGATGTGGCGCTTCTGGACCCCGGTGTTGCCGATCAGCCGTAGCGCGAGCGGTAGTTGCTCGTGCCCGGCGTACAAGGAGCGGGCCAGACCCAAGGTCTGTTCATGAGTGATCGTGTACTCGGGTACGGCTACCGCGGGGCGGCACAGTACAGGCATGGTTTCCCCCTTCAGAGATGATCCGCTACAGAGATCCGTCTCGGCAGACCGGTCCTTGCCCGTCATGTCCTTGGAACATGCGACAAGCACACTAAACGCACCCGATGGCGTGAGATGGGTGTACGAGTGGGTATGAAGGGGCGCGAATCCCCGGACCGGGCCGGGGCACGCGCTGGCGGTCAACGGAATTCGCCCTCCACGACCGTCCTCGTCACCGGCACCACCGGGAGCGTCGGCCGCCCGCTCGCCGCTCGTCCCGTACCGCTGTTCTCGGTCAGATGCTCCAGGGTCCACATCATCCGCACATGGTCGAAGGAAGCGTCGGCGAAAGGCAGACGTCCGGCGTGGGCGACGTGAAGACCGGCGGACAGCCCCTGGGCTGCGAGAACCGGCAAGGCAGCCCGTCGGTCACGGAAAAGAGCTTGGACAGGCGAGGGGGCAAGAAGCTGACCGCATCCGCGTGGACCCGCGAGACGCTTCCGGGTTCCGGCCCGCTCGTCGAGGGGCGCCCGCCCGGGAACGCGTACGTGAATGCGCACTTCCGGTTGCCCGAAAGGGTCCCTTTCCGGCCCGAACCGCCCGAGGCGACCCCTGCGCCGGGGAGCCGATGGGCACAGTCACTCCCAGTCGTTCCGGTCCATCCGCCACGCCGGTCCCGCCCGGGGCCGGCCAACGACCCAGGGAGCCCCATGCGGCAGCACCCTCCCCTCGTCCTGGACCCCCACGGCACCGGCTGGCAGTCGGAGTACCGCACGCTGCGCGCCGCCGGATCCGCCACCCGCGTCGACGTCCTCGGGGTGACCGCGTGGTCGGTCGCCGATCCCGCCCTGCTCAAGCACCTGCTGACCAGCCCCGATGTCTCCAAGGACGGCCGGGCGCACTGGCCGGACTACGAACGGACGGTCGCCACCTGGCCGCTGGCCCTGTGGATAGCGGTGAAGAACATGTTCACCGCGTACGGCGGCGACCACCGAAGGCTCCGCCGGATGGTCGCCCCCGCGTTCAGCCGCCGCCGGACAGCGGAACTCGCCCCCATCGTCGCGCGCATGGTCACCGCACTGATCGACGACCTGGCGGCCGGGAGCGGCGCCGATGACGGGGAGGGCTCCGGGGACGGGCGGATCGACCTGCGCGAGCGGCTGGCCTACCCCCTCCCCATCACCCTGCTCAGCCATCTCCTGGGCGTGCCGGACGAAGAGACGCTGCACTTCCGCACGGTGGTCGACGGCATCTTCGACACCACGCTCACCCAGGAGCAGGCCGCCGCCAACAGCGCGCGGCTCTTCGCGCTCGCCGCCGATCTCGTCGCCGCCAAACGCGGTGCGCCGGGCGACGACATGACCTCGCTGCTCATCTCGACCCGCGACGAGGAGACCGACAGCGCCTTCACCGACCTGGAACTGCGCGACACCCTCATCCTGATGATCAGCGCGGGCTACGAGACGACGGTCAACGTCATCGACGAGGCCATCGTCTCGATGCTCACCCACCCCGGCGAACTCGACCGCGTCCGGGGCGGTGAGGCGGGCTGGGCGGATGTGGTCGAGGAGACCCTGAGGCTCACCCCGGCCCTGCGGATACTGCCCCTGCGCTTCGCCGTCCGGGACATACCGCTCCCCGACGGCCGGACCATACGGCAGGGCGAGGCCATCCTCCCCGCCTACGGTGCCGCCAACCGCCACCCCGACTGGCACGGTGCTGACGCCGACACCTTCGACGTCACCCGCCCCCACAAGGACCACATGGCCTTCGGCCACGGCGTCCACTTCTGCCTGGGCGCCCCCCTGGCCCGTATGGAGGTAGCCGAACTCCTCCGCCAGCTCTTCACCCGCTACCCCGGCCTCCGCCTCGCCGTCCCGCCCGACCGTCTGCGCCCCCTGGGCTCCATGATCAGCAACGGGCACCGGGAACTGCCGGTGCATCTGGGGGATCCGGTGGGTGGGTGAGGTCCGCTCCGAGCCGGTGTCCTCCGAGGACCGGAGGGGGCCCTACCGCGTCTCCCGTCCCCCCGGCTCCGGAGCGTCCAGCTGCGAGGCCAGCACCGCCGCCTGGACGCGTCGCTGGACGCCCAGTTTGGCGAGGAGGCGGGAGATGTGGTTCTTGATGGTCTTCTCGGAGAGGTAGAGCTTCTTGCCGATCTCGCGGTTGGTGAGGCCGTCCCCGATGAGGGCGAGGATCTCGCGCTCACGGGGGGAGAGACCGGCGAGTTCGGGGGCGAGGGCCGGGGTCTCGGCGGGGTCGGCGCGCAGGGAGCGCATCAGCCGGGCCGTGGTCGCGGGGTCCAGCATGGACTGCCCGGAGGCGACCGTGCGGACCGCCGAGATCAGGTCGGAGCCCTTGATCTGCTTGAGGACGTACCCCGACGCCCCCGCCATGATCGCGTCGAGCAGCGCGTCCTCGTCGTCGAACGACGTCAGCATCAGACAGGCCAGCTCCGGCATCCGGCTGCGCAGCTCACGGCAGACCGTGATGCCGTCGCCGTCCGGGAGCCGTACGTCCAGCACGGCCACGTGCGGACGCAGGGCCGGGCCCCGGACCAGCGCCTGCCGCACGCTGTCGGCGTCGCCGACGACCGAGATGTCCGGTTCGGCGTCGAGCAGATCGGTCAGACCCCGCCGTACGACCTCGTGGTCGTCGAGCAGGAAGACCCGGATCGGGTCCTGTTCGGTGAAGGTGAAGGTGTGTGTGTCGGGCATGACGACCCCTTGTGTGGCATTCCCCGGTCGCCGACGGGGCGCGGGCTCCTCGTGATGTCGTGGCACTCCCGATCATCGCGCGCGGGGGCCGTACGGACCAGGGCCGACCGGCCCCACTCCCGTCCGCGGTACCGGATCACTCCCGGATCATTCGGCGGTCACAGCCGGTTGCCCGCGCCGTACGGGGCGTACAGGTCCAGGAGGCGGGTGCGGGCCGCGTGCAGCCGGTGGGCGAGGACGTCGCCGACCCACTGGGCGATCGCGCGGCCCAGCGCGGGGTCGTCGTCGCCCATCGCGCGGACGGCGGTGGCGTCGAACTCGTACGCCCGTACGGGCGTCATCGCCTCCGCGCCCAGATGCCACACATGCGGGGTGAACAGCCAGGACCAGCCGACGAGTTCGTTGTGCCGCAGGGTCTCGATCACGGCGGCGCGGCGGCCGGGCACATGCAGATCGAGTTCGACCGTGCCGGTACGGATGATCCAGAACCGGTCGGCGTGGCCGCCCTCCTCGAAGAGCCGGGTGCCCTGGTCGAAGGACACCTCTCGGGCGACACTCATCAGCCGCTGCCGGTGATCGATGTGCAGGGCGCGCAGCGTGCTGGGTGTGGCGGTGGTGGTCATCGTTGCCTCCCGACCCGGTGGGGCGCAGCCGCCGGCAGTGGGGCTGCCTCTACCAGAGTGCGCCTGCCGGTGTCCCCACGGCCATGGGCCACTCGTCCCGGCCGCCCGCACCCACCCCGGGCCGTTCGGCCCCCGGCGGGGACCTCCGGCCCCTGCCGGGTGGCGGGCCCGGGGGCCAGGCTGGAGGGAGCGGAAAACCAAGAGGTGCCAGGAGGTGGACGTCATGACACGCCCCGTCATCGTCGGGCTCGACGGTTCCCGGGAGAGCCGGGCGGCGGGTGAATGGGCGGCTCGTGAGGCGCGGTTGCTCGGTGCGCCGCTGAAGGTGGTGCATGTGTGGGAGCCGGTGCCCGAGCCACGGGCGGCGTTCCCCGCCGCGGAGACCCAGGCGCACTGGAGCGAGCGCGTCCCCCGGGAGGCGGCCGAGGGCATCCGGCTGCGGCACCCGGGGCTGCCCGTCACCACCGAGCAGTACCCCGGCCGTCCCGCCGAGGCCCTCGCCGCCGCCGCGGACGACGCCGAACTGCTGGTGCTCGGCTCCCGGGGGCTCAGCGGGATCGGCGGCTTCATGGTCGGCTCGGTCGGGCAGGCCGTCGTGGCGCGGACCCGGCGTCCGGTCGTGCTGGTCCGGGCCGGGCAGCAGGCCGCCGCCGAGCACGAGAGCGACCCGGTCGGCATCCCGTCGGCGGCGACCCCGTTCCGGCCCGTCGTCCTCGGCCTGGACCTCCGGTCCACGGACACCGCGACGATCGAGTTCGCCTTCGCCGCCGCCGAGCGCCGGGGCACCGCCCTGCGGGTCGTCCATGGCTGGAACCCTCCCCCGTACCACGTCTACGCCCTGGCCCTGGACCCCGCCTTCCACGGCTCGCTGGCCCAGGAGGAGGCCGGTGCCCTGACCGAGCTGCTGCGCCCCTGGCGCGACAAGTACCCGGACGTCGAGGTCGTCGCCGAGTCGCTGTACGGCACTCCGGGCGACCACCTGGTCGACGCCTCCCGCCAGGCGTCCCTGGTCGTGGTCGGACGCCGGATCCGGCGTCATCCGATCGGCGCGCACATCGGCCCGGTCACCCAGACCGTCCTGCACCATGCCGCGGCGCCCGTCGCGGTCGTCCCTCACGACTGACGGTCACGGATAGTCGCAGACGGTCACAGGGCACCCGTAGCCGAGAACGAACCATCACGAGCACGAACCATCACTGGAGGAGCGTCATCATGAAGGCAGCGGTCGTACGGGCCTTCGGAGCACCGCTGGTCATCGAGGACCGTCCCGATCCCGTGCCCGGTCCCGGTCAGGTCCGGGTCCGGGTCGAGGCGTCCGGGCTGTGCCACACCGACATCCACGCCGCGCGCGGCGACTGGCCGGTCAAGCCCAGCCCGCCCTTCGTGCCCGGCCACGAGGGCGTCGGCCTCGTCGAGGAACTCGGCGCCGGAGTCACCCACCTGAGCGTCGGCGAACGGGTCGCCGTGCCCTGGCTGGGCAAGGCGTGCGGACGCTGCGAGCACTGTCTGTCCGGCTGGGAGACCCTGTGCGAGCGGCAGATCAACACCGGGTACGGCTGCGACGGCGGGTACGCGGAGAAGATGCTCGCCTGGGCCGACTTCGCCCAGCCCGTGCCCGAGGGGGTCAGCGCCGTCGACGCCGCCCCGCTGACCTGCGCGGGCGTCACCACGTACAAGGCGCTCAAGGTGGCGGGCGTACGGCCCGCGCAGCTGGTCGCGGTGTCCGGGATCGGTGGGCTCGGGCATCTGGCCGTGCAGTACGCGAAGATCGCCGGGGCGAAGGTCGCCGCGATCGACGTCACCGACGAGAAACTCGAACTCGCCGCCGGACTCGGCGCGGACGTCCTCATCGACGCCCGCAAGGACGATGTGGCCCAGGTGCTCAGGAGCCACGGCGGGGCGCACGCGGCGATCGCGCTCGCGGTGAACGAGTCCGCGTTCGCCGCCGTCAACGCCGGGCTGCGGCGCGGCGGCAAGCTGGTCATGGTCGCCCTGCCCGCGCACGGCACCATCCAGATCCCCATCTTCGACACCGTGCTGAACGGCACGAGCGTCATCGGCTCGATCGTCGGCACCCGGCAGGACCTCGCCGAGGTCTTCCGGCTGCACGCGGACGGCCGTACCCGGGTCATCAGCGAGATCCGCTCGCTGGACTCGGTCAACCAGTCGATCGACGACGTACTGCGCGGCCTGGTCAGGGCCCGGATCGTCTTCGATCTCACGGAAGGACGGTGACCATCATGGAACTCCCGGTCGTGATCGGGGTCGACGGCTCACAGCCCGCGCTGCACGCGGTCGACCGGGCGGCGGACGAGGCCGCCCTGCGCGGCGCGGAGCTGCGGGTCGTGTACGCCTCGCTGTGGGAGCGGTACGAGGGCAACGCCCTCGCCGACGATCTCGGTGAGTCCGGCGAGGAGGTGAGGGGCCGCGACATCGTGGACTCGGCCGCCCGCCGGGCCCGGCTGCGCCATCCGGCGCTGCGGGTGTCCGTGGACGTCGTGCCGGAGGAGCCCGAGTACGCGCTGGTGCGCGAGAGCCGTAACGCGTCGCTGCTGGTCACCGGCAGCCGGGGCCGCAGCGGGCTCGCCGAGGCGCTGCTCGGCTCGGTCAGTCTGAGCGTGGCCGGGCACGCCCACTGCCCGGTGATCGTGGTCCGCGGCGAGGGGTCGCCGGGGCGCGGGGGCCGGATCGTGGTGGGCGCGGGCGAGGACTCCACGGAGGCGCTGCGCTTCGCGGCCGAGGAGGCCCGGCGTCAGGGGGCGGTCCTGGATGTCGTACGGGCGTGGCGGGCCCCGGTGCAGGGCAGCCCCAGCCCGGCGGCGCTGGCCGGGGAGTCCGCCCGGCACCGTGAGCGGCGGGCGGCGCGGGAGCTGGACGCGGCGGTGGAGGAGGCGCTGAAGGGTGCGCCCGATGGTCTTGGGGACGGCCTCGACGTGCGGCGCCGTACGGTCGAAGGGGCCGCGCGGAGTGTGCTGGTGGACGCCTCGCGGGGGGCCGACCTCGTGGTGGTCGGCGCCAAGCGGCGACCGAGGACCTTCGGTCTCCAGCTGGGCCGGGTGGCGCACCGGGTGCTGCATCATGCGGGCTGCGCGGTGGCGGTGGTGCCTGAGCGGGGGTGACGGGGTGAGGGTGACGGGGCGGGAGTGACGGGGTGCGGGTGCGGGTTCGTCGTGGCTGGTCGCGCAGTTCCCCGCGCCCCTGGCGGCGATGGAGGTAGCGGCGTATCGGTGCCCCTGGCGGCGATGGAGTCGGCGGTGTTGTCAGAGTCGGGGGTGTGGTCAGGGGGGTCAGCGGCTTGCCGCGTGGTCCGGGACGTAGGTCTGGAGATCGCGTGGTGGGCGTTGGTAGCCGGTGGATGCCGGGCGCTCCGGCAGTTCCAGGACCGGGGGCGGGACCTCGTGGTAGGGGACGGTGTCCAGCAGGTGGGCGACCATGTTCAGCCGGGCCCGGCGCTTGTCGTCGCTCTCCACCACGAACCACGGTGCCTCGGTGATGTCCGTGTGCACCAGCATCTCGTCCTTGGCCCGTGAGTACGCCTCCCAGCGGGTGAGCGACTCCAGGTCCATCGGGGAGAGCTTCCAGCGCCGCAGGGGGTCTTCCAGCCGCTTGCGGAAGCGTTCCTGCTGCTCGGTGTCGCTCACCGAGAACCAGTACTTGCGCAGCAGGATCCCGTCCTCGACCAGCATCCGCTCGAAGATCGGGCACTGGCGCAGGAACAGCTGGTACTCCTCCTTGGTGCAGAAGCCCATCACATGCTCGACCCCGGCCCGGTTGTACCAGGACCGGTCGAACAGCACGATCTCCCCGGCGGCCGGGAGATGCTCCACGTACCGCTGGAAGTACCACTGCGTGCGCTGGCGCTCGGTCGGCTTCGGCAGGGCGGCGATGCGCGCGATACGGGGGTTGAGGTGCTCGGAGACCCGCTTGATGGTGCCGCCCTTGCCGGCCGCGTCCCGCCCCTCGAAGACCACGACCAGCCGCGCGCCCGTCGTGCGCACCCACTCCTGGAGCTTGATCAATTCGGTCTGGAGCCGCAGCAGTTCCTGTTCGTACACCGCGCGGGGCACTTTCGTCTTCTTCTTGCCGGCCACTGCGCCCTCCACTGCCCGTCCATGCCCGTACATGCCCGTCCATCAAGTGGACGTCACGGTACTTTCCTACGCGGTTCCGCGCACCCCGGTCTCCGTCGTCGGGCGGGTCAGCTCCCGGGGCAGGTCGGGGTGGATGTCGAAGACGCCGCCGAGCTGGGCGGCGCGCAGGGTCCGCAGGAAGTGGCGGCCGCCGGCGATCAGCCGCAGCCGCCCCTGCCGGGCGCGGACCCGGTTGCGGGTGCGGCACAGCACCCCGAGTCCGGCGCAGTCGATGAAGGAGACCAGGCGCAGATCCACCACCAGATCGGGGTGCGGCGCCGAGGCCAGCGCGTCCAGCCGGGCCGCCAGCGGCGCCGCGGACACGAGGTCGATCTCGCCGGACAGCGCGACGATCGTCGTCCCGCCGACGGTACGTACCGGAGGCTGCGGTGCGGGCCTCGTCTGGTTCTCGGACATACTCCGATCAAACCGGCCCGGGCGAGCCGGCGAAAGGGCCGGACGGTCCCTGCGGGGGTGCCGGTCGGCACTCCGTGCCATCGGGCGTGGGGCCTGGGCGTGTGTTTCCGGGCCCCGGTTCGTCGGGGGTTTCGCTTCTGCGGGGCTTCCCGGCTTCCGGGCGCCTGGGCCTCCGGGCTACCCCGGGCCCTGGGCTCCGGCCCTACCCGGGCGCCTGCTCCTCCTCCGGGCCTTCTGGCCTTTTGGGCGCCTGGGCTTCCGGCTTCCTCGAACCCTGGCTCCCGGGGCCCGAGGGCTCTGGCCCTTCGGGCCTTGGCCTCCTTCGGGCCTTGGCCTCCTTCGGGCCTTGGCCTCCTTCGGGCCTTGGCCTCCTTCGGGCCTTGGCCTCCTTCGGGCCTTGGCCTCCTTCGGGCCTTGGCCC